>JAZUNV010000054.1:0-11472 GCA_045604305.1 Anaerovoracaceae bacterium
CCGTGGGATCGGTTCACAGAACCGATCCCACGGCCATTTCATTTGTATAGATCTCATTCGCTGTAGGCGCGTATCGCGTCGCGTATGTTGGCGGCGCCGGTCACTCTGATCTTCGCATCGCGTGACTCCTTCGCATTCTTGGCAGGCAGTATCACCGCCTCATAGCCGAGCCTCACAGCCTCCTGTATGATCTTATCGGCATTGGATATCGACCTGAGATTGCCCGTCAGACCGACTTCGCCCGCAGCCACTATCCTGCGTCCCGGCGCCCTGCCCCTGAACGAGCTGTATATGGCGAGCGCCGCAGCCAGGTCAGTTGAGGTGCTGTTGGTATTCATGCCTCCGACCACGTTGACGTATACATCGTAGTCCAGCAAATTGAGCCCCGCCTTCTTCTCGAGCACAGCGAGTATCATGTTGAGGCGGTTCTGGCTGATCCCTATGGCTGTCCTCCTCGCGAAGCCCACATTGGCTCTGGTGACCAGGGCCTGTATCTCGAAGAATACCGGACGGCTCCCCTCATATACCGCTGATACGACGGAGCCCTCCTCGCTCTCACTGTTCTCTATGAGGCTGCCGCTGAGGTCCGGCACTTCTATCATGCCGTCCGCGCTCATCCTGAACGCCCCTATCTCGTCCGTGGTGCCGAAGCGGTTCTTGAAGGATCGAAGTATGCGCAGATCCCTGTCCCGTTCGCCGCTGAAGCTCAGCACGCAGTCCACCATATGCTCTATGGTCTTAGGCCCCGCGAGCTCGCCCGACTTTGTCACGTGAGCGACTATGAATACCGGGACGCTGTTGTTCTTGGCATAGCGTATGAGGAGATTTGAGCACTCCCTTATCTGCGTGATGCTGCCGGCTACCGAATCGGCCGAAAGCGAGTACATGGTCTGTATCGAATCTATGATCAGGAAGCACGGCCTGATCTCCTCGCAAGCCGCGAGTATGTTCTCCATGTTGGTCTCCGGATAGATGTAGAGCGAATCGCTGATCTTATCCAACACGCGGTCCGCGCGGAGCTTCACCTGCTCCTCGGACTCCTCGCCGCTCACATAGAGCACGGGACCGTATCTGTCCGCTATCCTGCCTGCAGCCTGGGCTATTATGGTGGATTTGCCGATGCCCGGCTCTCCCGATATGAGAGTCAGCGAGCCCGGCACTATACCTCCGCCCAGCACCCTGTTGAGCTCGGCGATCCCGGAGTCCAGCCTCGCGTAGTCGTGAGTGCCGACTTCCCCGAGCTTCACCGGCCGCCCTTCAGTACCGGTGCGGCGCCGCGTATCCTTAGCGGTTTCCTCCACCGGAGATATCCTGTGCTCCACTATGGTGTTCCACGCCCCGCAGTAAGAACACTGCCCCTGCCAGGCAGTGTACTCATTACCGCATTCGCTGCACATGTATACCGTCTTACTTTTCTTTGCCATCGCTCTTTTCTTTTTCCTTCTTAGCAGCAGGCTTCCTGACAGTCTCCATCTCGAACCAGAAGTCCGAACCCTTGCCTTCCTCGCTCTCCACGCCGTAGTTGGCATTGTGGAGATTGAGCAGACCCTTGACTATGGAAAGGCCGAGGCCCGTGCCCTCTATGTCGCGCTCATGGTTGGCAGAGGTCCTGTAGTACTTGTCCCACACATGGCTGATCTCGTCGGCAGGTATGCCCATCCCGTGATCTATGCAGTGGAAGGTGACTTTCTTGCTGCTCCTGCTGAGCTTTATGTCTACGAATTTATTGTCCCCGGAGTACTTGACCGCATTGGAGACAAAGTTGGTCATCACCTGCATCAGACGGCTGCGGTCACCCACCACGTAGGCCGGCTTGCACGGATGAAACTGGATGTCAAAGCCCTCGGATGAGGCAAGCACGAGGAAGCTCTCGTATACATCCCGGGCGGCCTCGACGAGGTCGAAGGTCTCCATGTGCATCTCGACGTTGTTGGATTGGAGGTTGGATACCGAGAGCATGTCCGTTACCAGCCTGTTGAGCCGCTCGGTCTCGGAAATGATCACGTTCAGATCGGCATCGCGCTTCGCCTTGTTGTCTCCGGATATGTCTATGATCTTCTCGGCATAGGACCTGATCATGGTCAGCGGAGTCTTCAGGTCGTGTGAAACGTTCGCTATGATCTCGCGCTGATAGAAGTCGGTCTTCTCCATCTCATATGAAGCCTTGTTGAGGGCCTTCGCGAGCTCCTTGGTCTCGGTGAATGCGGAGCCATCGAACTTCACGTTGTAATTGCCGTTGGACAGCTCCCTGGCGGAGGCCGTGAGGTTCTCGATCGGTGCCGAGAGACGTCTCGAGAGGGCGTACGCAAGCAGGAAGGAGACTGAGAGCACTATGAACGAAATGTAAATGATCATGTTGCGCAGTATCCTGATAGTCGTCCTGTCAGGATAGAGGGGCGCGATTATGTACAGAGTGCTGATGTCTCCGGCCGAGGTGATATTGGCTCCGTATATCAGTCTGGAATTGCCGCTGGCCTGAGATTCCATGCGGGTCTCAGTGACGCTTCCGATAGGTGAGGCCTCAAGCTTGCGGTTTATGCGCGCGATATCGCCGTCGAACGCCGTCGCATCCTCGACTATGCTGGTGCCGTCGTAGATGAGGGTCCCACCGACAGTGTCGATGCGGATGTAGATGTCGTTGGTGCCGGCGGTCTGGATCGCAAATGAATCGAAGTCATCGCGGTCCTGGCGGAACTGCGTCTCGAGCGCGTTCGCGGTCCTTATGACCTCCTGAGTCCTGGCCTTCTCGTAATATGTATTGATAAAGAAATTGGCCAGGCCCCACAACACGATAAGCAGGAACAACGCAAATATGACGAACGAGAACAAGGTCGTCGTCTTGATGCTGCTTGTATCCACTCTGGCTCTTTCGCCTGTATGGTCTGCCATTCTTCTCTCCGGATCTCTTTATTTATCGTATTCGAACTTATAGCCCACGCCCCTGAGCGTGACTATGAACTTCCTGTACGGACCGAGACAGTTGCGCAGGTTCTTGACGTGCGTATCTATCGTGCGGTCATCACCGAAGAAGTCATATCCCCAGATGTCCTCGAGCAGCTTCTCTCTCGAAAGGGCTATGTTCTTGTTCTGGATCATGTAGAAGAGGAGGTCGTACTCCTTTGGAGTGAGGTCGACCCGTTTGCCGTCCACAGCGATCGTGCGGGCCGCCATGTTGACTTCGAGCCCGTCGAACTTCTGTATGGTCTGGCTGCTCTTGTCCGACGAATCGATGCGGCTCAGCACTGCGTTGACTCTGGCCATCAGCTCCTTAGGGCTGAAAGGTTTCACCACGTAGTCGTCGATGCCGAGCTCGAAGCCGAAGAGCTTGTCGTACTCCTCGCCTCTGGCAGAGAGCATTATGACCGGAATGTTCTTGATCTTCTGGATCTCCTTGACCGCGCTGAAGCCATCCAGCTTAGGCATCATGATATCCATGATGATCAGGTCGTAGTCGTTGAGCTTCACCATGCCTATGGCGCTCATGCCGTCGGCTGCTTCCTCAGCCACGTATCCGCTGAATTCCGCGTATTCCTTTATGACCTCGCGGATCTTATCTTCGTCATCTACTATGAGTAATCTTTTCATTCTAATCCTCCGTATGTATCGGTATATTCGAATCGGGAGAACGACCAGTCGGAGCGCCGCGGTGAGACTGTGGAGGAGCCGCAAAGAGTGTCGCGAGAAGACTGCAGGCGATTGGCAAAGAACCGGTCGTCGCAAGCGAAGCGTCAGACTAGGTTCTCCAAGAGGCAAAGTCGACGAGCCTGACACTCTCGGCGACGGAGCCCGTCGAAGCGAGGCGGCTTGGCGGCTCGCTGACCTGTAACAATACAAGTGCGGAAGATCAAAGTTTTGAACTCTGGTCTCCGCACTTTTGCGTTTTCGTGGTATTATTATGCCAGCAAGAACACAGGAGGTTCCCCATGGACAAGTATCCTATTTATACCGAGATAGCCAACTGCCGGGACTGCTACAGATGCGTAAGGCACTGTCCTGTCAAGGCGATACAGATCAAGGACGCGCACGCAGTCATAATACACGATCGCTGCACATTCTGCGGCACCTGCGTCAACGAGTGTCCTAACTCAGTAAAGACCATTCGAAACGACGTCGACAGAGTCACTATGGCTTTCCTTTCAAAGCGCAGGGTCATCGTGTCGCTGGCGCCTTCGTATGTATCCGAGTTCCAGGGCTATGAGGACAATTTCGTAAGAGCCCTCTATAGGCTCGGTTTCCAGGCGGTATCCGAGACGGCCATCGGCGCCGCTCTTGTATCCCAGGCCCTCGACTTCTATATGGAGGAGCACGGATCGGCCCCGTTCATCTCGACAGCCTGCCCGTCTGTGGTGGAGCTGGTCAGAAAGTACTTCCCTGAGGACATCGAGCAGTTAGCCCCGGTGCCTTCGCCTCTTCAGACCCACAGCGCATACCTGCGCAGGCTCTACGGTGATGACATCGTCGTGGTATTCATCGGACCTTGCGTCGCCAAGAAGGTCGAGGCCGACGAGCATCCGGGCTATCCTGACATCGCTCTCACATTCAGAGAAGTCAGGGAGTGGCTCGAGGAGGAGAACATAGACCTCGCCAACATGGACACGGGAGTCGAGGTGGACTTTGTGCCGATGAAGGCCGGCAAGGCGGCGGTATACCCTATAGAGAACGGCCAGATCGAGACCTCCAGGATATGGCAGAACAAATTCGTGGAGCAGAGCGCTCTGTCTGTATCCGGCATCACGAGGGTGATGTCATCCCTGCGAGGGACACACACCGACGACTTCCTCGAGGCCCTCAACTGTGACGGAGGCTGCATCAACGGCCCTGGAACTTCGCATGAGGACTCGGCGATCGTCCGCAAGAAGGCGGTCGCATCCTACGTGCTGACGAGGATGAATGATCCCGAGGTGTTCACGGGAGACGAGGAGTTTGCAAGAGAAGTCATGGAGAAGGGCTACGGCATACTCGGAGCTGCTGCTCCGTCGCCTACGGGGCTCACTCTCGGCGATCACAGTGATGAAGAGATCACGGCAGCTCTGCGCTCGCTCGGCAAAACGACTCCTGATGATGAGCTCAACTGCGGCGGCTGCGGATATCCGACCTGCCGCGACATGGCACGCGCCATGCTTGACGGGCTAGCCGAGACAGAGATGTGTGTCACCAAGATGCGCAAGGATGCAGAGAGCAAGGTCGACATCCTTCTCTCGACCATACCGCACGGCGTCGTCATCGTGGATAACGAGCTCAGGATCGCTGACTGCAACAAGAGGTTCATAGATATATTCGAAGACTTCCCTGAGGGCTTCCTCGATGCGGACGGGCTGCGCTCGTTCAGAGGCACTCCGGTATCCACCTTCGTGCCTTTCGCGGAGAAGTTCCGCGAGCAGTTCTTCATGAGCAAGCCTTCACAGTACAGATTCCGCCACGACGGCAAGATCTGGAGAGTCACATTCTTCCTCGTGGAGAGCAAGGCCCTGCTCGGCGCCATGTTCGAGGACATCACGACTCCTTCAGTCAGGAGAGAGGCTGTGATCGAGAAGGCCGAGGAGGTCATACTCAATTCGATGAAGACTGTCCAGCAGATCGCTTCGCTGCTCGGCGACAACGCTGCTGAGACTGAGATAGTCATGAATTCCATCATCGAGGAATTCAACGTACGCAGCGAGGGTGCGGGCGAAGACGGCCTGCTCGAAGAAAGCGACGGTGAACCGGATGAATGATTTATGCATAGATATCGATTATTCGCAGATGTACAAGCACGGCCAGAAGATAGGCGGCGACGTCTTCTATATCGATCGCGATCCCGGCAGCAATGTAATAACTGCGATACTCTCGGACGGACTGGGAAGCGGTGTCAGGGCCAACGTGCTCGCATCGCTTACTTCACACATGGCGAGCAAGCTCTCACTGTCACCTATGGATCTCGAGCGTTCGGCCGAGGTCATAATGGACACGCTGCCGGTAGACTCGGTGAAGGGCATCAGCTACTCGACATTTACGATCGCGAGGATCATATTCTCGGACAACAAGTCCTTCATACGCGTGGAGCTGGTCGAATACGACAATCCGGACAGCCTGAGGTTCGAGGGGGCGGAGGCTGTCGACTGGGAGAAATCCTTTGTCAAGCTGAAGCGCAAGACTGCCATCAAGGAGGAGATAGTCTATTCGTCCGCCTTTGAGATGAAGGACGGCGACAGGCTCGTATTCTTCAGTGACGGCGTGGCCCAGGCAGGTGTGGCCCTCGGACCGAATCCGGGGAGGACCAGGGACGCTGCCTACGATGCGTTTGAGAATATGCCCCACAGGAAAAAGGCTCCGGCTCCGGTCACAGCCAAGGGCTGGGGCACGGACAATGTAAAGGATTACATCAAAGGCGTGATCAGGAACAATCCGAATATGTCCTCACGCCAGCTCGCCAGATCTATCGTGACCGAGGCGTATAAGTACGACGGACTCAAGCCTAACGATGACATCACCTGCTGCGTGATCAATGTGAGGAAACCGCGCCGCACCCTGATCGTGACGGGCGCGCCGAGGAACCGCGAGTCGGACAAGAGACTGGGAGATCTGGTCAGGAACTACGAAGGCCAGGTCATTGTCTGCGGCGGCACCACGGCCAAGATAGTAGGAAGGGAGCTGGGCAGGGACGTCACCGCAGACAAGTCCCCTGCGGGGACACTCCCTCCGTGCAGCAGGATAGAGGGAGTTGACCTGGTCACTGAGGGCATGCTTACCCTGACGGAGGTGTCGAAGAGACTGGATGACAAGGTTCTCCTGAAGGACATGAGCGAGGATGCTGCCAAGCGCATCATCAGGCTGCTCAGGGAGACGGACCAGGTCGAGATACTGGTCGGCACCAGAATCAACGATGATCTGGAGGATCCGGCCACTGCGGCCAGGATAGGACTACGCTTCCCTGTAGTGGACTCGATAGCCCGCTCGCTGCGCGATAAATACTTCAAAGAATGCGAAGTGCTGTATCTATAAAAACGATTGTGATACAATGTACGCGTATATTTGGAAAAAACCGGAGGTAATATAATGGCATTCGCAACAGCAGAAGAATATAAGAACATGGCCGGCAACTTCATCCACGATATCATCGATGAAGACCTCGCCACGGGCAAGCACACTGAGATAGTAACGAGGTTCCCGCCTGAGCCTAACGGCTATCTTCATATAGGACACGCGAAGTCGCTGTGCCTGAATTTCGGCACCGCACTCAAGTACGGCGGCCGCTGCAATCTCAGATACGACGACACCAACCCGACCAAGGAAGATATAGAGTTCGTCAAATCCATAGAGAATGACGTCAACTGGCTCGGCTTCCAGTGGGACGAGAAGCTCTGGGCTTCCGACTACTTCGATACCATGTACGAGGCAGCTGTCGAGCTGATCAAGCAGGGCAAGGCCTTCGTCTGCGAGCTCACTCCGGATCAGATAAGAGAATACAGAGGTACTCTGACCCAGCCGGGCAAGGAGAGCCCATACAGAGACAGACCGATAGAGGAGAACCTCGAGCTCTTCGAGAAGATGAGAGCCGGCGAATTCGCCGACGGCGAGGTATGCCTCAGGGCCAAGATAGACATGGCGAGCCCTAACATCAACATGAGAGACCCTGTCATCTACAGAGTCGTCCATGCGTCTCACCACAACACCGGTGACAAGTGGTGCATCTATCCGATGTACGACTTTGCTCATCCTATCGAGGACGCGATCGAGGGCATCACTCACTCCATCTGCACGCTCGAGTTCGAGGATCACAGACCTCTCTACGACTGGGTCGTGCGCGAGGTAGGCTGGTGGCCTAATCCTCCGAGACAGATCGAGTTCGCGCCTCTCAACATCACGACAATGCTGATGAGCAAGCGCTTCATCAGGAAGCTCGTTGAAGAGGGCAAGGTCGAAGGCTGGGACGATCCGCGTCTCTGCACTCTCGCAGGCATCCGCCGCAGGGGCTACACTCCTGAGGCGCTCCGCAAGTTCTGCAATGATATCGGAGTCACCAAGGCCGACACCATGATCGACATCGCTCAGCTCGAGCAGTGCGTCAGGGAGGACCTCCAGCTCAAGGTCCCTGCCATGAATGTGGTCAAGAACCCTATCAAGGTCATCATCGACAACTATCCTGAGGGACAGATCGAGATGTGCACAGTCGAGAACAACAGCAAGGTCGAGGAGATGGGCACCAGGGAGATCCCGTTCGGCAGAGAGCTTTGGGTGGATGGTGATGACTTCATGGAAGTCCCTGTCAAGAAGTACTTCAGGCTCTTCCCTGGCAACGAAGTCAGATTCAAGGGCGCATACTTCATCAAGTGCAACGAAGTGGAGAAGGACGAGCAGGGCAACATAGTCGCGCTGCACTGCACTTACGATCCTGAGACGCACAGCGGATCCGGATTCGAGGGCCGCAAGGTCAAGGGCACCATCCATTTCGTCGAAGCCAGCACGGCTGTAAAGATAAAGATAAGAGAGTACGGCTACCTCATGAAGGAGGATGAAGAGACAGGCGAGCAGGTATTCGATCCTGAATCGCTGGTCGAGACCTGGGGCTACGCTGAGCCGGGCGCCGCTGATGTGAAGCCGGGCGACAGGTTCCAGTTCTTCCGCAAGGGTTACTACATTGCCGACTCAAAGCTCACGACCGACGATGAGAAGGTGTTCAACAGCATCGTAGGCCTCAAGAGCAGCTGGAAACCGCAATAATAAGGTCATCCTGAGCGAAGCGAAGGATCACAAAGGAGCTTTTTATCGAAACACTGCTTAACGACATCTTAACGTTCTCGGAGATGCATCCGGAACTGGCAACAGAGATCACCACCGTCTTTCGGTGGGTCTTTGTTGTGCTGGCAGCGTACATACTCCTGATATCCATAGTGTCGCTGCTCTCAACGAGAGCGACTCCGGAGATCTGGGGCTACTACATGGTGGAGGGAGGAGGCAACTTCCCGATCACCCACTGGGAGAACGTCATAGGCAGGTCCAGATCATCCGACATAAACGTGCCGCTGACTACCATTTCGGGCAGCCACGCCATACTGACGAGGCGCGATGAGGAGAAGTGGATATTCAAGGATCTCGGTTCGAGCAACGGCTCGACTATCAACGGACACAAGCTCGATCCGGACAAGAGATACCTCATCGGCCCGGGCGACATGGTAGAGATGGGCGGCGTGAGGTCCACGGTGACTCCGCCGAGCCTCGAAGAGAGCCGCAACAACCGCTACATGAGGCGTCTCGACAAGGAACCGGTCGCGCCGTGGAAGATACTGATCGCGATCACTCTCTTCCAGGTCATGACCATAGTCCAGCTCGTGCTCGGCATGGGCAGCGAGATGACGGCGAGCGCCCTCCTGTCCATAGTGATACTTTCCGTCGTCATGTGGGCCTATGTAATGTCATTCCACATGATGGGGAGCAGGGGCTTCGAGATGGAGATGATCGCGTTCTTCATGTCCACCGTGAATCTCGCGGTCACGGCGTCATTCGACCCGACCATAGTGTTCAAGGAGCTGGTCGCGATGCTGATCGGACTCGCTCTCATGATATTCATGTGCGTGGTGCTGAGAGACCTGGAGCTCTGCAAGAAGATACGGCCCGTGCTGCTCGTACTCTCTGTTGTGGCGCTCCTGATCAACCTCGTATTCGGTACGGCGCAGTTCGGAGCTACCAACTGGATACGCATAGGCGGGGTGTCGATGCAGCCGTCAGAGCTGGTCAAGCTGGCGTTCATATTCCTCGGGGCAGGCACCCTCGAGGAACTCTATGATCAGAGAAACACCCTGATATACGCGCTGTTCTCGCTCTTCTGCCTGGGATGCCTGGCGATGATGAGCGACTTCGGTACGGCTCTCATATTCTTTGCGACCTACCTGGTCGTGTCCTTCCTCAGGAGCGGAGACCTCTCGAGGATGACGCTCACGGCGGTCGCAGCTGCGGCGATGGGCTTCATAGTTCTGAAGTTCAAGCCTTACATAGCATCGAGATTCGATGCCTGGGGCCACGTCTGGGAGCCTGAGTTCATGAACGACCTCGGCTATCAGCAGACGAGGACCATGTCCTTTGGCGCGGGCGGCGGACTTCTGGGACTCGGAGCCGGCAACGGCTCGCTCAAGATCGTCGGTGCGTCCAACACCGACCTCGTATTCGGATTTGTCATGGAGGAGTGGGGCTTCATAATCGCCGTCCTCCTCGTGCTCTGCATAGCTACGCTCTCGATCTTTGCAGTCATGAGCATAGTGGCCGGCAGATCTACTTTCTATACCATACTCGCATGCGGAGCAGCCACGATGTTCCTCGTGCAGACCATGCTCAACGTATTCGGAGCGATCGACCTCTTCCCGCTGACGGGAGTCACATTCCCGTTCGTATCGACGGGAGGTACGAGCCTGCTCACTTCCTGGGCGATGCTGGCCTACTTCAAGGCGGCTGACATGAGGCGGGATGCGAGTCTCGCGGTGAGGAAGGAGGACTAGGCATGCGAAAGCAGGAGAGAAGAGCGTGGATATGCCTGGCTCTCGCCATTGTCCTCGTCGCGGGAGTGAGCCTCTTCGGTTACAGGCTTACAAAGGACGGAGGCGAGTGGGCCACATTCTACGGCAACACTCAGATATATACAGACGGCATGATCAACCGGGGCACCATCACCGACCGCAACGGTGAGCAGCTGCTGAAGTGCACGCCGGACGGCATCGAGTACAGCGACGACTACACCACCAGGGTGGCGACTGTGCATGCGGTCGGCGATACTAAGGGCAATATACCTTCGGGCGCCATCAGCGTGTTCAAGAGCCAGCTGATAGGCTACGACCTGCTCAACGGCACCTACGATTCTACCGCAAACGGCAAGAGCATCGCGCTTACCATAGATGCCTCTGCCAACCGTGAGGCGTATAATGCGCTCGACGGGCGGACGGGCACCGTGGGCGTATATAACTGGAAGACGGGCGAAGTGGTCTGCATGGTCAGCACACCGTCCTTCGACCCGGCCTATGATATGGATGAAGAGGACGATGAGGATGCTGATGAAGAGGGCTCATACTACTTCAACAACTTCCTGAGCGGAGTCATGACTCCGGGATCGACCTTCAAGCTCGTCACTTCGGCGGCTGTTATAGATACGATGCCTGACAGAGGCTCGTTCACATTCGATTGCGACGGAGTCAATCAGCTCGGAGACAGCGACAGGGACGACAACAAGCTCGTCTGCGTGGAAGCCCACGGTGAAGTCGACTTCAGATCCGCTCTGGCACAGTCGTGCAACGGAGCCTTCGGCGAACTCACCAGAACGGTCGGATCGGATGTGATGAAGAAGTACGCAGAGAAGGCGGGACTGACAGAGCCGGTCGAGGTGGACGGCATAGAGACGGCGGCGGGTTCCTTTGACTTCCCTGATGACAATGACATCAAGCTCAGCTGGGCCGGCATAGGACAGGCTGACGACCTCGTGAACCCGTGCGCCATGATGGTGTACATGGG
>JAZUNV010000055.1:0-30077 GCA_045604305.1 Anaerovoracaceae bacterium
CCCCAAGAAACATTTCAGCAAAGGGAATATATCCGTCGTAATGTTGGGACTGCTGTGAAGCGGTGTTTTTCAAAGGTGCACCGCAATACTTGCAGATGTTTGATTTTTCGTCATTCATACGATCGCAATATTCGCACTTCATATCGAATGCTTCCTTCCGCAGGTTTCTTTCTCTCAGTATATCCCCGTGGGTGTGGATTTGCAAGGAAAAGCGGAGCAACCACCGCAGTCTGTCATCCTGAGGAAATTTATTTCCGAAGGATCTCAAATGGAGCGGATGGAGTGAAGATTGACCGTATGTGTGAGATTCTTCGGTCACTGCGTTCCCTCAGAATGACATTACGCGCTCTCTCAGGATGACATAACGCGTCCCTCAGAATGGCTGCTTATTTTGCGGCCTCTGTTTCTGACGCTTCGGCGGCAGCTGCTTCCTGAGAAGCCTTGTACTTCGCTTCCTCCTCTTCCTCGAGCACTCTGTAGGCCACCTTGCCTACGAGAGTCTTTGGAAGCTCGCTGCGGAATTCTATGTCATAAGGCATCGCGTACTTGGCGATGTGCTTCCTTGCGTATGCCATCAGCTCTTCCTTGAGAGCGTCGTTCCCGGCCACGCCGTTTTTAGGCATGACGAACATCTTGACCTTCTGCATCTTGTAGCTGTCAGGCACTCCGACCGCACAGCTCATCTGTACCTTGTCGTGAGCATCGAAGATGTTCTCGAGCTGGGCCGGATAGATATTGTAGCCGGAGGAGATGATCATCCTCTTGGCGCGTCCCCTGAAGTAGATGAATCCCTCATCATCCATGTAGCCAAGGTCGCCGGTGTACACCCACTTGAGTCCGTCCTTGTGCTCCCTGATGGTCTCCGCAGTCTCGGCCGGCATATCCAGGTAGCCCTCCATGACTGTCGGTCCCGCGAGCAGTATCTCGCCTTCTTCGCCGTACGGAAGCTCCTCGGCAGTGCCCGGCTTGACGATCTTGTAGTAAGTGTCCGGGAACGGTATGCCGATGCTGCCTTCCTTGTGCTTGTCAGGCGGAGTCAGGCAGGAGGCCGTCACGCACTCGGTGGTGCCGTAGCCCTCGCGCACCTGGATCGTAGCCTTGTGATCTGCGAGGAATGCGTCGAACTTCTTCTTGAGCTCTATCGAGAGCGAATCTCCTCCCGAGAATACGCCCTTGAGGCAGGAGAGATCCGCCCCGTTCATCGAAGGCAGCCTCAGCAGAGCCTCGAAGAGCGTCGGTACTCCCGCGATGAAGTTGCATCTGTACTTGGTGATCAGCTTCGCATAGCTCTTAGGTGTGAATCTCGGCACCAGCACGCAGCGTCCGCCGCCGGAGAGCATCGTGTGGATGCAGACTCCGAGGCCGAAGCCGTGGAATATAGGCATGGCCGCAAGCATCTTGTCTCCGACCTTGAAGACCGGATTCGCAGCCCTTACCTGCTCGCCGAGAGCATTGAAGTTGAGATTGGTCAGCACTATACCCTTGGTCGTGCCGGTCGTGCCTCCCGAGTAGAGTATGGCAGCCGGGTCCTCAGGCTTTCTCTTTATCTTGTATTCGTAGCCGCAGTGTCTGCCGAGCTTCATGAAGTCAGGCCACTGGAATACCGGGGCATCTCTCGGGATCTTCTGGATCTTGCGGCCCTCGGTCATCATGTATCCGACCCTGATAGGTTTGGTGAGCTCGTCCTTGATGCGGGCGATTATGACGTTCTGGATCTTGGTGTTCTTACGGATGGCTTCGATCTTGTGGTAGAACTGGTCGAGAGTGACCACCATGACCGAGCCCGACATGTTGAGGTAGTTCTCGATCTCCTTCTCGGCCGAGAGCGGATGTATCATGTTGGCGACCGCTCCCACCAGGTTGACCGCGTAGAGCATGTATATGGCCTGCGGGCAGTTCGGCATGGCGATCGTGACCTTGTCATCCTCTCTGATGCCGAGCACCCTTAGCGACTTCGCGCAGAGATTGATCTGGTCGACCATGTACTTGTAGGTGATGTGCTTGCCCATGAAATCCATGGCTGTCATCAGGGGATGCTTCTTTGCAGTGTCCTCTACCTTTTCGTACATGGTGCCGTTGAAGTACTCTGTAGTCAGAGGCAGCTCGCCTGCACTCTGGAACCACGGGGTCTTCACCGTAGCGGGTATCGGAAATACTATCTTTCCTGCTTCGTTAAGTGTCCAGTTGTAATCAGTATCCATTAAATCATAAACCTTTCCGTATTTTAGCCCGGGCTTATCCGGCCCGGCCTGTCTATTGTAACACTATTTGATAAGCCGTGCGAGCATTTCATAAAGCTTGTCAGGCTCTACCGGCTTGGACAGATGAGCGTCCATGCCCGCAGCCAGCGAATTGCTGACATCCTCGTCGAAGGCGTTCGCAGTGAGCGCGATCATCGGGACTGTCATTGCATCCGCTCTCTCCATCGACCTGATGGCAGCCGCAGCCGTGAGTCCGTCCATCACAGGCATGCGGATATCCATGAGTATCGCGTCATAGTATCCGTCCCTGCTGTCGGCGAACATGTCCACCGCGATCTTGCCGTTGGCCGCCCTCTCGTGTTCCATTCCCTCCATCTCGAGTATGTCCCCGAGTATCTCAGCGTTGATCTCGATGTCCTCGGCGACGAGTATGCGCCTGCCCTCGAGTCCGTAGCCTTCCTCAAAGTTCTCAGCCGAAGGCTCCTCCTCAAGCTGCTCGACGCGGTCCTTCATCACGTTCTGTATCTCGTGAAGCAGTGTGTCCGCGAAGAGCGGCTTGGTCAGTATGCCGTCCACGCCTTCCTTGTGGGCCCTCTCAGCCTCAGCGTCGAAGTCGTAACCGGTCAGGATTATGACAGCCGTCCTGCCCTCGTCGAACCTCCTGATCTCTTCGGTCAGGGTGATGCCGTCCATGACAGGCATGCGGTAGTCCGTGATGATGAGGTCGTAAGGATCGCCGTCATCCCACCTGCGCCTTATCCGGCTGAACGCGTCCGAGCTGCGCTCCGCGATGTCGGCGTCTATGCCCAGCTCTCTCAGCACGAGTTCAGCATGCTCGCAGGCCACGCTGTCGTCGTCGACCACCATGACCTTGAGTCCGCTCGTTACCTTCTCGAGCGTTCCCTTGTCGAGGGTGGTATCCGATTCGCCGAGATCGACCGTGACGGTGAAGGTGCTTCCGACGCCCTTCTCGCTGTCGACATCGATGGTGCCGCCCATCATCTCCACGAGGTTGCCGGTGATCGCCATTCCGAGGCCGGAACCGCCGTACTTGTTGGTCGTGGTCGCATCCTCCTGTGAGAACGCCTCGAATATCTTAGGGATGTACTCCTTGTCCATCCCGATGCCCGTGTCCTTCATGGTGAAGCGCAGGGTGCATACTCCGTCCTTCCTCGCGATCTGCTCGACCGAGAAGCTGACCTTGCCCGGCTCGTTCGTGAACTTGACGGAATTGCCCAGTATGTTGATCAGCACCTGCCTGAGCTTCATGTCATCGCCCACATAGTAGTTGTCTATCTTGCCGATGATATTGCACTCGTAATCCAGGCCCTTGTCCTGGCACTGTCCGTTGATGATCACGCTCACCTGGTCGATGAGCCCGCGTATCGCGAAGTCCTCGTTCTTGAGCACCATGCGCCCCGACTCGATGCGGCTCATGTCCAGTATGTCGTTGATGAGACCGAGCAGGTGGCGCGCGCTTGAGCCGATCTTCTCCAGCTGGTCGCGGGTCGCCGGAGGCAGATCCGGTTCCCTGAGCGCGATATTGTCGAGTCCTATGATGGCGTTCATCGGCGTCCTGATCTCGTGGCTCATGTTGGAGAGGAAGCTCGTCTTGGCCTGGCTGACCTCCTCTGCCATCGCCTTCTCGATCTCGATCTGACGCTCGCGCTTTATCATTATCCTGTATATCCCGAATATGATCGCAAGCGCTATCACGATGAGTGCGGTCTGGATCATCATGTTGACAGTCATCGAATCAGTTACATCAGAGAGCACGTTCTCAAGGTAGCCGATGGATTCCTTAGAAGCCGAAGTCGTGATATCGACGCCGTGCTCCTCGAGCATGCTTATGTAGTTATCGTGTATCGGCTTTATGGCCCTCTCAGCCGCCGAAGCCGTCGCCTGCTTCATCCACACCGTCGAAGTGAAGTACACGAGACCGAGCAGCACTATCCACACTATCATCGAGCGTCCGAAACGCCTTGTGGTGTCGTTCCTGTAAACTATGTAGAAGACCGCGAAGCCGAGTATGCTCCACGCCGCGAGTATGAAATACGACTCCGTGCCGAGCGTCGTGACGTCGAGCAGATTAGGTACGAGGAAGTAGAGCGCGAACAGTGCGGAAAACGCGATGCCTGCCCCGCCGGTTATCCTTATCTTCTTATTATCGTGTTCCTTCGCAGCCCTGAATGCAGCCGCCGAAGTGTATGCGTATGCGATCGCTGCGCCTACCGTCGTGACGTCGACTATCCAGCTGGTCGCCGTGCGTCCGAAGAACGGTATGATCACGGACACCGCCATGATGGCGATGACAGCATTGCGCGGGGCCTTGTTTCCGCTGATCTCGCCGAGCCTCGCCGGAATGACTCCGTCCTCAGCCACGGCATACAGCAGCCTGCTCGATGCGACGTAGTTGCCGATCAGTCCCGTGACGATGCCTCCTATGGCAGTGATGCCAAGGAGCACAGCGCCCGCGCTTCCCATGGCCTGATAGGTAGTGTAGAAGGTCGGCACGCCCTTGATCCCGCTCAGTTCGCCCAGCGAGCCGAGATACTCCGGCCAGCTGCCGAATTCGTCCGGCAGTATCGATACCGCGTTCAGCGCCATCAGCGAGTAAGCTGCGACCGCCGCGGCCACGGCAGCGATCATTATCGATCCCGACAGCTTAGATGAGAAGCTGAATTCCGCAGACGAATGGGATATGGACTCGAAGCCCACGAAGGCCCACGGCGCCAGGAACACTATAGTCAGGATCCCGGATGCCGGAGACTTGCCCGGTGCGAATCCCGGTGCCATCGTTGCGAGACCGCCCTGATGCATCCTCCAGGTGCCGCAGAAGCACACGATGATGCCGGCGAGCAGTATGACCGCCATGACGATCTGTACCCACTTGGCGATCTGGTTCCTCAGGCATATGAGGGCCGCGAGGGCGATCGACGTGACAGCGAGCAACACCTCGCCGCCCCAGATATCGAAGCCTGCGATAGTATAGTGGAAGCCGAACTGGAAAACTCCGCCCAGCAGGTTCCTGAACAGCAGCGGCAGCGCAGTCGCGTTGGCCCATATGATCGCCACGTAAGTGAGGATCAGGAACCATGCGCAGAGGAAGCCGTGATCGTAGCCGAACTCATTTCTGGCGTAGGTATAGGCGCCTCCGGCGTCAGGATACAGCCTGATCATGTAGTGATAGTTGAAGCCTATCACTATCATGATGATGCCGCCGATGACTATGCCGAGTACCGTGCCCAGAGGTCCCGCCTGAGGCAGGAATGCATTCCCGGGCATCATAAAGGCGCCCCAGCCGACTGCGCACCCGAAAGCGAGCGCCCATGCGGCCAGCGGCGTCACATATCTGTTAAGTCTGTCTCCCTGCTTGTTGTCCATCAGAGTGTATCTTTATATTCGTTGATCCCGGCTGCGGTCTTATCGTACAGCGCGAAGATCTCATCCAGCTTCGCCCTGAGAGCATCGTCGCTGAGCTTCCTCTCAGCGCCCGGACGGAATTCCTCCGTGACCTCTCCGACTGCCTCTGCGAGATCATCAAGTCCGAGGTTGGCGCAGACGCCCTTCATCGCATGAGCGCTCTCGAACAGCGCTGTCGCATCCATGTCTTCCGCCGCCTTCCTGAGATTCTCGCATACACCGCTGTCGGTGAGCTTCAGCAGGTACTTGCTGATCATCTTGTCCATCTTCATTATCTGCTGCGCGTGAGCGTAGCTGCCGCCGATCTGATCGTACAGTTCCTGAATGGTCATATCCTAAGCCTCCCTTTTAATCGCCATTTCCTTTTTTATAAGCTCTTCGAATTCCTCCGGCGGGAGCGGTCTTGAGAAGTAGAAGCCCTGGACCAGCTCACAGTGCGCGTCTCTGAGCAGCTTCAGCTGCTCTTCCGTCTCGACGCCTTCCGCCACCACAGGAACCCCGAGGAACCTTGCGATGTCGAGCACCAGCTCGATCATGCGGAAATTCTTTATATCCTTCTCGATGTTCCGGATGAACTTCATGTCCATCTTGAGTACGTCTATAGGAAGCGACGAGAGCATATTGAGCGATGAATAGCCCGCTCCGAAGTCGTCCATCTCTATCTCGAAGCCCTCAGCCCTCAGCTTCTCGATCACCTGGATCAGCTCCTCGGCGTTATCGGTGTATGCGGACTCGGTCACCTCCAGCTTGAGGTTGGCCGGGTCGAGCTGATTGAGTCTGATCAGCACCTCGAGGTTATTCTTGAGCTCCGGGTTGAACATCTCCGCTCTCGACATGTTGACCGACAGAGGGAGCACTATCCCTAAGCGTTCTCTCCAGTCGGCGATCTGTCTGGCCGCGACCGCCCAGACGTAATTATCCACGAGATGGATTATGCCGTTGTTCTCAAAGAGCGGGATGAAGTCGCCCGGGGATATCATGCCGAATTCCGGATGCTTCCACCTGACCAGCGCCTCCGCGCTCGAGAGTCTCGGCGGTTCACTCTGAATGTCATACTTCGGCTGATAGTATACGATGAACTGATTGGTCTCGATGGCCCAGTTCACGTCGTTGAGCAGCCTCTGCTGGTATATCTCGGTCTGCCTCATGTCCTCGTCGAAGACCATGATCTGCGTCGAAGCATTGCCGCGGACCATCTTGCAGGCGGTCATCGCGCGTCCGAACATATCGATAGGCCCGGTGTCCTCGCTGTACGGCTTGACCCCCATGCGCAGTCTGATGCTCGCGTGGCCCGGGAGCTTCGCCACTCTGTCCTGTATGCGTTCGATCAGCTCCTCGTACTCCGCCGGATCCCTGTGCAGGCAGTACACGCCGTAGCGGTCGCCTTCCATCCTGCTCGCGAGTCCTTTGGTGGTGCTCATAAAGTCCCTGATCTCATCGGCCACCGCGCAGAGCACCTCGTCTCCGAAATTCCTGCCGTAGAGCTCGTTGACAGTGTGAAACCTGTCTATGTCCATCACGACCGCGTCCATCTGCCAGTCCCTGTGATAGTGGTATATCCTATCGGCATATTCGTAGAAGAAGCCCTTGGTATACAGCCCCGTCAGGCGGTCGCTCTCGGCCGAGTTGATGAGCTGTCTTCCCTCGGAAAGCTCTATGATGCGCGCTATCCTCGCGAGTATCACCTCGTGTAGGTCGAATGGCTTGGTGATGAAATCGGCTGCTCCGAGCTGGAGCGCCCTGAGCTCGGCTTCCTTCTCAGCGGTAAGGACTATCACCGGGATCTTGCGCAGATCCGGGTCGTTCTGCATCTCTTCGAGCACCTGGAAGCCGTCCATGACAGGCATCATGAGGTCGAGAAGTATGATCGAGAGCTTGTCCGCATTCGAGCGGATCAGCTCAAGTCCCTCCATGCCGTTCTCCGCATAGATCACGTCATAGTCGTCCTCGAGTATCATGCCGAGCACGTCGCGGTTGATCTCCTGATCCTCCACGACCAGCACGAGAGGTCTTCTGTTGAGTTCCTTAGACTGGATCATTTATCGGTCCTCCTCCCCCATTTATAAGCCGGGCGAGCGTCTCTGTCATAAGATCCGGATCCACCGGCTTTGACAGGTGTGCGTTCATGCCTGCATCGAGACACTTCTGTACGTCCGCGTAGAATGCATTGGCCGTCAGCGCTATGATAGGGATCCCGGCAGCATCGTCTCTGCCCAGTGCGCGTATCGCCACGGTCGCTTCGATGCCGTCCATTACCGGCATCCTCATGTCCATCAGTATGGCATCGTAATATCCCGGCTCGCTGGCAGCGAACATCTCCACAGCGTCCTTGCCGTTCACGGCGCGTTCCGATTCGATGCCCTCCATCTCGAGTAAGTCCGAGAGTATCTCTGCGTTGATATCCACATCCTCGGCAAAGAGCACCCTGCAGTTCTTCGCGGTGAGCGCAGGCTTTTCGTCTGTCTCAGGCTCGATCTCGGCAGCCTTCGCGGGAGCGACCGGCCTGAAGCTCAGTCCGACGATGAAGGTCGTGCCCTCGCCCTTTACGCTGCGGACGTCTATGGTGCCGCCCATCATGTCCACGTAGCTCTTGGTGATCGCCATGCCGAGGCCGGAGCCTCCGTATTTATTGGTCGAAGTATCATCCTCCTGGGTGAATGCTTCGAAGATCTTCGGTATGTATTCCTCGTCCATGCCCGCGCCGGTGTCGCTGATGGTGAATCTGACACGGCAGTTCTCGCAGGTATCGGACGCACCGCAGCCCTCAGCCTCGGTCAGGAAGGTGACAGTGCCGCCCTCCGGGGTGAATTTTACGGCATTGCCGAGTATGTTGATCAGCACCTGTCTGACCTTGATGCTGTCTCCCATGCAGCACGGACTGTGCGATGAAACGAATTTCGGATCCCTGCCTCTGACCTCCTGTACGAAAGTCAGGCCCTTCTCGTCGCACTGGCTCTGTATGATGCTGCCGACCTGCTCGAGGACTTCCTCCATCGAGAACGCTTCGTCGCGAAGCACCATCTGTCCGGTCTCTATGCGGCTCATGTCGAGCACATCGTTGATCAGCGCCAGGAGGTGCTTTGCGCTCACCCCTATCTTGCGGAGCTGCTCGCGTGTCTCAGGCTTGAGCTCCTCATCCCTGAGAGCGATGGCATCCAGGCCTATGATGGCGTTCATCGGCGTCCTGATCTCGTGGCTCATGTTGGAGAGGAAGACTGTCTTGGCCCGGCTGCTCTCCTCGGCCGCAAGCAGCTCGGCTTCGAGCTGGCCGGTCTTCCTGAGATGGGCAGTGATCTTCTCGAGAGTGCTGACTATGATGGCCACGAAGACGCTGCCTCCGAAGAGTATGCCCGCCATGACGATATCCGCCTTGCCGGAGATCCCCACGATAACGTAGCCGGCCAGGAACATCACAAGCAGCACAAGCGGCAGCACGAGCGTCGCTTTGGCGCCGTCCCAGTTGCCGTAGCTCATGGTATTCCTCATGTATCTCTGATACCGCAGTATATTCCACACCATCAGAGCGGCGCCTGCGAGTATCGCCAGGTTTATCAGTAGCTGCATATAAAAACTCCCCTGCCCATAGCTATTGTTATTTTACCATATACGGAACCGCATCCGCACTCATTACTTTTTGCGCGGCTGCGCACTTCATCCGCACCCATTAGTTTCCGGGCTCCCGCGCACTTCATCTGCACCCATTTCCTTTTGAGCAGGTCGTCGTACCGCATCCGTACTCGAATTCATTGCATTTGAGCAGGAGCCGTACAGCACCCGCATTCAATGACTTTTGGACCTGTGAATCGGATCGGGATTCCGTAGCTGTACGGCTCCGATTCGGAGAGCCGCCTCCCCGTCTTAGTCATTTCGCACAGATTCAGTTCCCACGACTAGGACGAAATCGTGAAATCGCCCTCCCCGTCCTAGTCATTTCGCCCGGGTTCAGCTTCCGTGACTAGGACGAAATCGTGAAATCGGCCTCTCCGTCCGAGGCTTTTCACACAGTCTCGACTCAACCATCTCGGACGAAGCCGGACAATCAGACTTCCCATCCGAGACATTGGGTGAACAGCCCCTAACGGGACCATATAGGAGCCGCCTCGCATGCTCTCTCGCTGAATCTGTATGCGGAATCTGCATCCATTTCTACTTTATAATGTTAGTGCTTTTACTGTATAATAATTGTTACTATGCTTGAACTTAAAAACATCACAAAAGAATATAAGACCGGCGCGGAGACCGTACACGCTCTGCGCGGCATCGATCTCGCCTTCAGGAGAAGCGAGTTCGTATCGATCCTCGGCCCTTCGGGCTGCGGCAAGACCACCATGCTCAACATCCTCGGCGGCCTCGACCAGTACACCGACGGCGACCTCGTGATCGACGGCGTCAGCACCAAGGAGTACAGAGACGCGGACTGGGATGCTTACAGGAATGACACCATCGGCTTCGTGTTCCAGAGCTACAACCTGATCTCTCACCAGACCGTGCTTTCCAATGTGGAGCTGGCCCTGACTCTTTCGGGCATCTCCCCTGACGAGAGGCGGCAGCGCGCCGTCACTGCTCTCGAGCAGGTGGGGCTTGGCGATCAGATCAACAAGAAACCGGCGGAGATGTCAGGCGGTCAGGTCCAGCGTGTGGCGATAGCGCGTGCGCTTATCAATGACCCGGACATCATCCTTGCGGACGAACCTACCGGCGCTCTCGATTCGGAGACCAGCACCCAGGTGATGCAGATCCTCAAGGAGATCTCCCGTGAGAAGCTGGTCATCATGGTCACGCACAACCCGGAGCTGGCCGAAGCCTATTCGACCAGGATCGTGAGACTCTCGGACGGACAGGTCATCAGCGACTCGGATCCTTACACAGTTATTCCGGGCTTCGACTATGCAGATCCGGCGGCTGTCAACGCGGCCATGGGTATGGGAGCTGTCCCTGTGTCCACTCCGACCGGCAGTACGCAGCCTGATAAGAGCAGGCGCGCGAGGAGACGCAGAAACAAGTCGATGTCGATGGCTACAGCGCTTCACCTCTCTCTCAACAACCTCATGACCAAGAAGGCCAGAACACTTCTGACGGCCTTCGCGGGCAGCATAGGCATAATTGGGATCGCGCTCATACTTTCCGTATCGCACGGTTTCCAGAAATACATCGATAAGCTGGAGGAGGACACATTATCGTCCTACCCTCTTTCCATACAGTCCGAGACGGCCGACATGACTTCGATGATCACCGCCTTCATGGCCAACGCCCAGGATACCAAGGGCGAGGAATCGGGTGACAATATACATGAACAACAGATCATGACCGACCTGCTCGCCAGCGTCGGCACCAATGACCTCGCCGCGTTCAAAAAGCGTCTTGAAGAAGACCACGACAAGGTCAAGGACTGGTTCAACGCTACCAATTATTCATACGGCCTCACGGTCAACATTTATTCGACCAACATGGAGTACGGACCGCTCAGAGTCAGCCCGGGCTCCATCATGCAATCGTATATGAGCGGCTTCCAGCAGTCCAACTTCTCGATGATGAACAGCGATGTCTTTTTCCAGATGATGGACAACGAGGAGCTGCTGAAATCGCAGTACAAGGTGCTCGCGGGCAAGTGGCCAGAGAAGTACGACGAGCTGCTGCTGGTGCTCGACAGCGAGGATCAGCTCAACGACTACATCGTCTATACACTCGGTCTGCGTGATCCGCAGGAACTCAAGGACATGATCACCGACGTCATGAACGGCGAGGAGGTCGAGAACAACAACGAACAGCTCGAGTGGACATACGACGACTTCATCGGCATGGAATTTGCCCTGGTGAATTCCTGCGATACCTACAGGCGCAACTCCTCCTATGACGTGTGGGAAGATATGACCGACAATGACGAGTACATGGAGGACCTGATCAAAAAGTCCGAGAAGCTCAAGATCACCGGCATCGTATGCGCCAAGGAAGCCTCGGCTGCCAATGCCATGGATTCGGGCATCGGCTACCTGCCGTCACTCACCGCTCACATGATCGACTACGCTGCTGAGTCTGATATCGTCAAGATCCAGCGCTTAAACAAGAACATCGACGTATTCAGCGGCAAGACCTTTGACTCCATCCACAAGAAGGAGAGCGAAGGTCTCGGCTTCGAGGACATGATCAGCATCGACAAGGATAAGCTGAAGAAAGCCCTCGGCGGCGACATCGATCCTAAGAAGGTGCAGAAGGAGATCATGAAGGTCGGCAACGATACTGTAAAGAAGAACTTCGATCAGGAAAGCATCGACAAGATCAAGAAGACAGTGAACGCCGATCTTAAAGCAGGCATCGACGGGACGAATGCGAAGATAGTCGAGCAGGCAAAGAAGGACGGCAGAGCATTCAGACTGAATGAAGACGTCATCAATACGGCTCTGAAGGACAATCTGGCCAAGGACAGCAATCAGCACAGCGCATTCCTTAACGGCGTGCTCAAGGCCTATGGCATGCTGCTGAAGACTTTCGAGGATACGATCAACAATGCGATCATTGCAAGCGACCCGGATAAAATAATCGAATCGCTTGCCGAGCAGCTCAACATCAGCAAGGAGCAGGCCTCAGGCCTGATCAACATGATCCCCGACGGGGCTACTACAGATCAGGTAAAAGCGATCCTGAAACCGATAATGCCGCCGGAAACTACAGATGAGCAGCTGACCGAGATAGCGGAAGGACTGATAAAAGCGGCTGATGCAGTCAAGCATCCTATTGCTCCCGAAGATATCGTAAGCTCTGTGCTTACACCTGCAGCAGACGGGTTCATCGGCTCAAAAGAAATAGGCGAGAACATCGGGCAGTATGCTGCCGGGATCGTAGCTACGACCAACCTGTATCCGGCGCTTGGAGAAGTCGCCAAGATAGTCGGTGGTCAGTTCAAGGTCGATCCGAATGGCATAGCGGAGGCCTTCACGATGAAGATGGATGAGGACGAGATCACGAGGCTGATCACAGCCTATGTATCGGGCGGTCAGGAATCGAATTATGAGCGCAATCTCCGTAAGCTCGGTTACGCCGATCTCAACAAGCCTGACTCGATGTCGTTCTACCTCAAGGATTTCGAGTCGAAGGAGGCATTCCTCAAATATATTGACGACTACAACAAGGAGATGCAGGACAACGGCGACGAGGACATGGTCATCAGCTATACCGATATCACGGGAGTGATGATCAAGTCGGTCAAGACCATAACCAACGCGGTCAGCTACGTGCTCATCGCATTCGTGGCGATCTCACTGATCGTATCCTCGATCATGATCGGCGTCATCACTTACATCTCAGTACTCGAGCGGACCAAGGAGATCGGTATCCTCAGAGCCATCGGTGCATCCAAGAAAGATATCTCGCGCATATTCAACGCAGAGACCATCATCGTGGGACTTTGCGCCGGCGTGATAGGAATAGCGGCGAGCCTGGTGCTCCTGGTTCCTATCAACCACATACTGCTGAATCTCACCAAGATAGCAGCCCTCAAAGCGGTACTGCCTGCTGCAGGCGGAGCGGCGCTGATACTCGTCAGCATTTTCCTGACCTTCATCGCAGGACTGATACCGTCCGGCATGGCTGCCAGGAAGGATCCGGTAGTCGCCCTCCGAACCGAGTAGCAGAGAGCCTATGGCAAAAAAGAAGAGCGGTGGCCTCGTTGCCACCGCTTTCTCATTGTCTTAGGTATTATATGGAAAATTGTTATATGGAGGTTTCAGAGTTTTCCTCTGTTCGCCTATATGATAGCCCCCATATATGTAGAACTCGTGATGTTTATGAGAATGATACTTGTAGTTAATATGTTGTTAACCTTGTCAGCACCCGGCTTACAGGATGACGCCTTTGATCCATATCTCCAAGCCTATGCCGATCAGGATCAGACCCCCGAGTATCGACGCCTTGCCCGCAAGCACGGTTCCCATCTTCTTTCCTATAGCCAGCCCGGCCATGCAGATCACGAATGTCTCAACTCCGATGATCAGTGAAGATGCGACGGCCTCGAACAGCTCATAGGCCGCTATGGTGAAGCCCACTGACAGCGCATCTATGGAAGTCGCGATGCCCTGCATGATCAGGTCGGATGTCTTCAGCTTCTCGCCATCGGCAGTGTCCGGCTCATTATTCCGGGAGGAAGACCCCGGTTCAGACGCTGCGATGGTCGTGTCCTGTCCGGCCTTAGATTTGAGTGCCTCCACAGGCCCCGCATCCTCCGCGGCACGGTTGTCCTCTATCCCCTCTTTGAGCATCTTGCCCCCGATGTAGAGGAGAAGCAGGAGCGCTATCCATGGCACAAACATACTGAACCACTCAAGCTTGCTCTCTGCGGTATGGACAAAGAACCAGCCGATCAGCGGCATCGCAAACTGAAAGCCCGCAAAGGTCCCGGCGATCACAGTCATCCTGCCCTTATTCATATCCTGATCCTCAAGCCCGTTCGCAAGGGATACTGAAAATGCATCCATCGCGAGCCCGACCCCGAGCAGGGCTGCGGTAATAGTCAGCTCAGTTGTCAAATTTCCTTCCTTTTGATTATTATCATTTGTTTCCTGGTTGAGATTCTTCCTCGCTTCGCTCGTCAGAATGACATGGCGGTCATCCGGTCGTCCTGGGTGTGAATCAGAACATTCCGGCCGTCTTGAGTATGAAGAGAAAGACCGGGATGGTGAAGCACGATGTGATCGTAGTTATGACCACGAGTTCTCCCGCCAGCTTGCCGTTGCCACCCATGGAGCTTGCCATCGCATATGAAGCGAGCGCTACCGGAGCAGCCACCATCAGGGTGACCGCGATGAGCTGGACGTCGCGTATGCCTAGAAGCACCGCGCCTGCTATGCCGACCGCCGGGAATACCACCAGCTTGCCCAGAGTGCATATGACTATGCGCCATCTGTCGCTGCTGAAGCCGTTGAGGCTGAGCGCCGCACCGAGAAGTATCATCGCTATCGGCGAGGTCGCATCGGAGAGCGTCCCTATCGTCATTTCCACTGCCGGCGGAAGCTTTATCCCCAGCCCCATAACTATAAAGGCCGCGATGCCGCCATCGATAATAGGGTTGGTCATGATCCGCTTCAGCATGCTCTTTATATTGACACTGCCGCCTCTGAAGTACTCGAAGAGCACCACGGCAGAAGCGTTATAGAACGGCACCACCAGCATCATGATGATGGCGACCGCAGTTATATTGCCCTTGCCGAAGAGATTCACCGCGATGGGGAATCCCATGAGCACATAATTGCTCCTGTACATGGCCTGTATCATGGCACCTCTTTGGTAGTTGTCCTTTTCGATCCGAACCACGAAGATCCACGAAAGGATGAACTGCAGGAGGGTAAAGCCCGTCGCGTACAGGCCCAGCTTCATGTCCATGTTGTCTGCGATGTTCTTGCCGTAGAGATTATCGAACATAATAAAAGGATAGAGCGTAATGAACACTATGTGAGTGAACCTGCGCACCTCCTCATCCTTCACCGCTCCCGTCACCTTGAGGATGATCCCGATGATGAGATATATGGCCGATGGTACTACGGCATTTACACAGATCATGAAGTTCTGAAGCATGCGGTTATTGTATCACAGACAGAGTCTCATGAGTATTGTACAGACAGAGTCCCTTGAGTATTGTTAAAAAAATGTCGGTATTAGTTAATTTAATGACAGACATTAGAAACATCCATTTTACTTAATCGCGGTCCGGGACTATATTAACACTGCAAAGAGAAATGCAGCACTGAAGGCTGCAGATCAAATAATACAAATTCCAATAATCAAGATATAATAAGGAGGCAACACTATGGCATTTGGAATCGGAGTAGTAGCAGTATCTGCAATCATTTCTTACGAGATCGAGAAGAGACTTCCATCCGTATAATAGTCAACACGGCAAAACCGATACGGGACTATAAAGACAAAAGATGGCTTTACATACGCCATCTCTTTTCTTTTATTCTTCCTTTTTTACTTAATATTCTTTTGATGTATTTAATGACTGCGCGGGTCAGCGGGCCGGCTTCCTTCACCGATTTGATGCCGATGCAACGCGTACAACAAGCGTTCATCAAGCATCCAGCTATAGCAGCCACGCATGGATCATCGCGTCTATCAGTTTCTCGTTTATGCCTCCGTCTTCGCGGCTGTATGTGATGATCAGATTATCCCAGGGCACGATGCCCACATCCGCATAGTCCTCAAGCTTTGTAAGATTGTGTTGCATGTATTCACGGTCACTCACCTTGCCAAAGTGTTCCCAATAGAAGTATTTCCCATCTCTTGGCCTCCTGATAGTAAAATCCGGTACCCATCTGAGATCAGGGTGAGCCGGCGCCTCATACCTGTATGGAATATTATATTGCCTTAGCTTGGCGCCTATAAGGATCTCGCCCATAGATCTCCTCGATGTCCCATCCGAAGCAGTTGATGTCAGGCCTTCTGTATAGAAATCATTTTGTGGTGTATAAGAGCTCGCCCATTCATCCAGATCTTCAGCACCATAATATATGCACTCTGTAAGCTCTGGATACCTGTCGATGAAAGGTTTCATAACGCTGTTCTCATCAAGAGGTTTATAATTTTTAGTCGTTTTTGCCAGCAAAGCGATGTCCGCATCTACAGCTTTGAGCGCCTCAGTCACATATTTCTTCCTGACCAGGGAGCTCAGTATTTCCGGACTGTTCTTGATTCCGATACGCCTTTCCTTCTTCCTGTTACCCTTCTTAGGCAGGCGCTGGAAGTACTCGCGCTTTCCATTATAGTCGAAGGTATATAATGACCCGTCCGGCAGAAGGGCAGATTCTTTTTCCAGATCCTGTTTCCGCAATACTAATTCATCATGAATACTTTCTAACATGTCTCTATAAACCATTAAATACCTCTCAATTTATTTCCGGACAATATTCCTAAATCGCCATTTTATAATCATTATTTCTAGCTGATATTTCTTGTTTTCATATCCTGTTTAATTTCAAATCGTTCAATCAGGAGCGAGCGTCGTCTGATATTCCGAACAGCATCTCTGAACAACCATGTTTATATGATCTGTGGAAAGGAGTTTTTTGAATCCATATACATATTTAGATAGTTTTTAGTCAAAAATGTATATGTCTTTTTCTGGAATACAGTGTGTTTGATGCTTTCACATAGTTTTAATGAATTATGTTCCCTATTTATAATCTGAACACTCTGAATGAGGTCAATATTGTCCACATAAGAGTCCTTCAGTCTGTCTGCTATGATAGCTTATATACATATTTTGATGATATTTATCTAAAAATGTATATGAAGCTAAAAAAGTCCCCTTTCAGTCTGGTTCGCCATGCGAGGACGGGAGTACAAAACAGACCAAGATTACGATGTCACACTATCGAAGCATGCTCCAGGCTCAGGATTTCCCCTCAACACTCAATACAGCCATGTCATTTACTTGCGAATAACGCCAGCCCGGACACAGGTACCCGCACGGGCAATACTTTCAAAACCGTTCCCCTCAAGATCAGGCTTGCACCCAATCCGGGGGTCACATATAATTGGCTCAGGAAGAGTGTCGTTCGTCAACGACTACCTCTACCAAAGTGTTTTGGTAGCCGCTTAGTTACGTGAACTGGCGGCCTTTTTGATAGTTATTGTTACCCGAACGATCCGCCGATCGAACGTTATGGTAACTCTGACCATCTCCGGTCCCTCCCTTCAAATAGAGTAGTCATTGGCCCCACCTCCTTAGACGAGAAAGAGATGTAACTACTATTTTCCGGTCGAGCCAGCCGCGAGTCACTGCTCTCCTGACTGATCCCATTCTATCCAAAGAAATCAACGAGTCAACCCGCCCAAATACGAGTGATGATTCCAAATTCAGAAAGAGGGAATTGAATGTCGGATTCAGGTCATTTAATGTCGGATTTCATGAAAGTTTTGAAATTGTATTTTTGAGAAACAATCAAAAGAGCCCCGATCATTCATTATGATCGAGACCTTGTCAATGTTCTGTGGACCCGGCCGGGTCCTTCTTTTCATTTCATCTTCTTTTACTTGATATTCTCTTTGATGTATTTGATGACTGCGCGGGTCAGCGGACCGGCTTCCTTCACCGATTTGATGCCGATTCCGAGCATCCTGTAGGCCTCCGGATCGAGCATCCTCGACTCGTAATTGCCCGGGAATTCCTCGAGCGTGAGTTCCGGAAGTATCGCCAGGCCGAGCCCTTTCTTTACCATCGAGAGCACAGCCGTATCATCCCGGGAGAAATACCTCACCTCCGGCATGAAACCTGCCTTCTCAAAGACCAGATGCGGATCCAGGTCATAGGTCCTGTAGGTCATGATGAAAGGATAGTCTCTGAGCACGTCTACCGGTACGTAGTCGTAGCTGCTCAGGTCATACTTCTCTGTGAAGACCACCATCAGCGGATCCTCAAGTATAGGGATGAATTCTATCGAAGAATTCGACGGCTCACTCATCAGTCCGATGTCCAGGGTCCCGTCGTTGATCCCCTGTATCATCTCCTCGTGGCCGCATTCCTCGATCATGAACTCGACATCCGGATGGTTCTCGCTGAAGAACTCCAGCACCTGCGGCACCCAGTTGATCGACGTGCTCACGAAAGAGCCGACCCTGATGGTGCCCTTGTGGATGCCGAGTATCTCAGCCTTCTCCTGCTCCAGCTTCTCCTCTATGTTGAGAAGCTTCCTCATGGTCGGCAGCAGCATCTTCGCCTCCTGTGTCGGCTCGACGCCCTTGTTATTCTTTATGAGAAGCGGGAAGCCGGTATCCTCCTCCATCGCGTGCATCATCTGAGTCACGGCCGACTGAGTGTATCCGTATATCTGTCCTGCTTTTGTAAGGCTCCCGTTGTCGATCGCAGCCAGGAGCACCTTGATCCTCTGAGTGTTCATTTGATACTGCTTTCCGTTTTGCTGCTTTTTAGACCCGTATTTTTTCCGGTCTACAGCTTTTCCTTTACAAGTGAGGCGAACTCCTTACAGCTCCTGCCGCCCGGGAGTCCAGTCATCTCGGAGCCGATCTTATCGTCCGCGTATGTGACAGCCGCTTCGAACTTCGCAGCCTTGTCCGCGAGGCCGATGTGACGCAGCATCATGACCGCTGCAGTCATCAGACTCGCCGGGTTTGCCAGATGGGCTATGCCCTCCTCGACCATCCTCGGAGCGCTTCCGTGTATGGCCTCGAACATCGCCATCTCAGTACCTATGTTGGCCGAGCCGGCAGTACCGACGCCGCCCTGTATCTGGGCAGCCTCATCGGTGATGATGTCTCCGTAGAGGTTAGGCAGCACGAAGACCTCGAAACTGCTGCGTATATCCTTATTGATCAGGTTGGCTGCCATTATGTCCACGAACCAGCAGTCCGTCTCGATCTCCGGATAATCTTTGGCTACCTCGAGAGCTATGCTCTGGAAGTCGCCGTCAGTCTTCTTCATTATATTAGCCTTGGTGACTATGGATACGCGCTTCTTACCGTTGCTGCGGGCGAAGTCGAAGGCGGCCTTCGCGATCCTGCGGCTCCCCTCCGCGGTCGTGACCTTGAAGTCGACCGCGAGGCCTTCGCCCGCTCCGGATCCCAGCCTAACGCCGCGGCTTCCCAGAGCGTACTCGCCCTCGGTATTCTCGCGGTAGAAGGTCCAGTCTATGCCCTCCTCAGGCAGCTTCACCGGCCTCACATTGGCGAATAGGTCGAAGTACCTGCGCAGGAACACATTGGCGCTCTCGAGGTTCCTGCCGCCCATAGCCGCGTTCGGCGTGGTGGTCGGTCCCTTGAGGATGACATCGCAGCCCTCCATCTGAGAGAGCACTTCCGCAGGCACGGTCTCGCCTTTTGAAAGCCTCTCCTCCAGAGTGAAGCCCGTGATGTCACGCAGCTCCACCCTGCCCGATGCCAGCTCATCCGAGAGCAGAGCCACGAGCACTTCCCTGGTCTCCTTCATGATGACAGGGCCTATGCCGTCTCCCGGCGCAAGCCCTATCACTGTCCTCTTATCCGCGGCTCCGCAGTCTGCGCCTCCGGCGCCCGCGCCCCGCGCGGCCGCGATCCGCTCGTTTCGCTCATACTGCTCAACGAGCATCCCGCGGAACTGCTCCGCCGCTTCCTCTATTTGCCTTTCAATATCCTTATCCATTATCTATTTCGCCTTCCAGCTTTTCGTATCTTTTTTCCCCGGTTATCCGTTACCGGATCAATCCAGGACTTGTCCGTTCCGCTTATCCATACCCGGTTCAGTCCGGCGGCCCTTCCGTTCCGGTTACCCTTTTCGGATCCGGCCCCCTATCTCAGCTTCTGAGTGTCGTCCGGCTCGCCTGCATCCCATGCATCGAGCGCCTTGCTCAGGTTCACGATGAAGTCCTGTACGTTGGTGACTATGCCCTTTGCGCTCAGGCTTCCTCTGTCGGCCAGCTTGTTGATCGTGAACTCGGAGATGTCGATGCAGTAGAAGAACACAGGTCTGATCGTGCCGTCCTTCATCACGCGGTACGAAGGTGTCATATTGCCTACAGCGATCGAGTGGAGCATCGTAGCCATGCAGATGACGGTAGTGGCTCCCCTGATCTCAGCTCTCATCCTGTCCTGCGCCTGGTAGACGTCCCCGCATACCTCCGGGAGCGGACCGTCGTCGCGGATGGATCCGCCGAGCACGTACGGCACATCGTTCTTCTCACAGGAGTACATGATGCCGTCCCTGAGATCTTCCTTCTTGAGGAATTCACGGATGCTGCCATGGTATCTGACGCGGTTGATCGTCTCGAGGTGGTTGTAGTGTCCGTTGTGGACGCTCTCCTGAGTATAGATGTTCTGGCCCAGGGCAGTGTGGAGATAAGCACCCTCGAGGTCGTGCGTAGCAAGCGCGTTGCCGGCCAGCAGCGCGTGCACGTAGCCCTTGTTGATGATGCCCGCGAATGCCTTGCGCGCATCGTGGTCGAAGGAGAACGCAGGTCCCATGACCCATACGATCTTGCCGTGATCCCTGTCATGCTTGAGTATCTCGTAGAGTTCATCGTAGTCCACGGAGAAGGCTGTTTCTCTCGTCCTCGAAGTCCTGAACGCGAAGGTGTCCTTTGCCTCAGCTTCGCCGCCGGTGAATCCGTGCGGATGGACATAGATGCCGTCCTCGCAGTCCTCAGTCCTGCCGACCGCGACCAGATCGTTCCTGTTGAGGTTGCGGAATTCCACCACCTCGATCCTGCCGTCCCTCAGCACAGGAACGCAGTCCATCCTGCTCTCCTCAGCAAGCAGCCACTCGCCGCCCACCTTGAAGTACTCAGGGAAGATGCTCATCGCGTGGAAATCCTGCGGCGCAACGCCGTCGGCCGGTGCCTTTTCAAACTTTGCCTCAGGCGCGTTCTTGAACTTCTTCTCTGTGAAATCCGGATGTGTGTACTTGTACTCTTTCATACTAATTTCCTCTCCTGCTCATCAATAATCTATGTGCGTATTCATGTATTTGTCCCAAATCTCCGGCGGAACCAGTCTGCCGCCGGTAGCCCAGCATACCTGTGTTGAATTCCTGAGCTTCTCCTCAGTGAGGCCCTGCGCCTCTAAATAAGCCTTGCCGGCCCCGTTCTTAAGAAGTGATACAGGTCCTATGAATGCCGCGCAGCTCGACGGCTCGATCAGGATGTCCTCAGTCTCCTTGAGGGTCCTCATGAAGTCGTAGAGCCTGCCGTCCACTATGGTGAAATCTCCGGACAGGAGGTTCCTGTCTATCCTGGTCACGAATCCGGACGGGCTCGCGCAGGCAAGTCCGTCAGCCTCCGACATCTCGCAGAGACCGAAGTCGTTGACGTTGACCGCATTGTGCATGTCAGTCGCCATGCCTAGCAGCACTGACGGGAAGAGCGTCGGCTCGCAGAAGAAGACGTGCACGTCGTCCCTGAAGAGCCTCTTGAGTCCGTAGCAGACTCCGCCCGGCGCCCCGCCGACACCACATGGTATGTAGACTATCATAGGATGGTCTGCGTCGACCGTGATGCCCTTCTCCTCGAGCTGGGCCTTCATCCTGCCAGCCGCCACCGCATAACCGAGGAAGAGCGGCACTGAGTACTCGTCATCCACGAAGTAGCTCGTCGGATCCATGTCCGAATCGCGGCGGCCCTCCTGTACGGCCTTCGAGTAGTCATCCTCGTACTCTATGACCTCCACGCCCTTGCTGCGTAGGAGGTCCTTCTTCCACTGGCGTGCATCAGCCGACATGTGGACCTTGACCTTGAATCCGAGGAAGGCGCTCATGATGCCTATCGAGAGCCCGAGATTGCCGGTAGAACCTACCTGCACGGTGTACTGACCGAAGAATTCCTTCATGTCATCGTCCGCGAACCTCTCGTAATTGTCGTCCTCCGTGATCTTGCCCGCCGCGAGCGCGAGGTCCTCGGCGTGCTTGAGCACTTCGTATATGCCTCCTCTGGCTTTGACTGATCCGGCGATCGGGAGGTGGCTGTCCATCTTGAGGAAGAGCCTGCCCGGTATCTCCGCGCCGTACTCCTTCTCTATCGCCTTCTGCATGCTGCCGATCTCGGCGAGCGGCGATTCTATGAGGCCCTTGTCGTCCTCCGTCTCAGGGAAGCACTTCCTGATGTAAGGCGCGAACTTGTCGAGCCTCCTCGCTGCATCGGCGATATCCTCCTCGGAGACCACGAGCTCGGTGACCGCATCCACCATCTCGAACGGCAGATACTTGTCGTTGACCCAGAGCGTCTCCTTCTGATCGGCAATGTCCTTGAAGACTCCGCCTCTGTCTATGAATTTCTTTGCGTACTCCTTAACAGCCATCTATACCCCTCCTTTGACAGACACAGTTGGATTTTGACATGAGGACAGAACCCGAAGAGCGGCCGCGCGCGACTATCCCGCCCGGACTCGCTCGCGCTCATTGTACTATGAGATCCCATGCTTCGCTCAGGATGACATTCGGTTCTTATCCGGTGAGATCCCACGCTTCGCTCAGGATGACGTACCGATGTCATTCTGAGGAGCGTAGCGACGAAGAATCTCAGGATGACATTCGATCAGTTGCTTTTTGCCGTATACTTCAGCAGGCCGCCGGCGAGCAGCATCTCCTTCTGGCGCTCGGCGAGCTCCATGCGAAGCGGCACTCTAGCCTCTTCCCTGCCGTCTCTCATGACGGTCAGCGTCAGCCTGTCTTCTTTGAGGCCTTCGTGTATGCCCTCAATGACAAGCTTGTCTCCCTGCTCTATTCTATCGTAATCCGCCTCGTTTTCAAAGACGAGAGGCAGTATTCCCGCATTGACCAGATTGGCCGCGTGTATGCGTGCGAATGACTTGGCGATGACCGCCCTGATCCCGAGGTGAAGCGGGACCAGCGCCGCATGCTCTCTCGAGCTGCCCTGTCCGTAGTTGGAGCCGCCGACTATGATGCCGCGTCCGGCTGCCTTCGCCCTCTCCGGGAACTCAGGATCTACCACCTCGAAGCAGTACTGTGCGAGATGAGGTATGTTCGACCTGTAAGGCAGTATCTTCGATCCCGCCGGCATTATGTGGTCTGTCGTTATATTGTCGCCTGTCTTAAGAATGACCTCGGCATCCAGCCTGTCGGCCAGAGGCTCTGTCTCCGGGAACGGCTTGATATTAGGTCCCTTGATGACCTCCGCATCCTTCGCCGTCTCTTCATCGAGAGGAGCGATGATGCCGCTGTCATTTATTCTGAACTCATCCGGTACATCGTATACGGATATGTCGGCCTTCACACATGCAGGGTCCGATGGATCCGTGAAGTAACCTGTCAGTGCCGAAGCTGCGGCTGTCTCAGGTGATACGAGATAGACCTGTCCGTCCTTCGTCCCCGAGCGTCCGAGGAAGTTCCTGTTGAAGGTCCTCAGCGACACTCCCGCCGAATTCGGGCTGAAGCCCATGCCTATGCAAGGCCCGCACGCGCACTCGAGTATCCTCGCGCCCGCATCGATCAGATCAGTCAGCGCCCCGCACTCCGCCAGCATCGAGAACACCTGTCTCGAGCCCGGAGATATCGAAAGGCTCACATTGTCAGCGATCTTCCTTCCTCTCAGCATCGAGGCAGCCTTGAGCATGTCCGTGAGAGAGGAGTTGGTGCACGAGCCTATGCAGACCTGATCCACCCTGATGCCTGCAAGCTCTGATACAGGCTTCACGTTGTCAGGGCTGTGAGGACACGCAGCCAGTGGCTTCAGCGCCGACAGATCGACGCTTATCACCTTGTCGTACTCCGCGTCCGGATCGCTCGAAAGTTCCGTCCAGTCCGCTTCCCTGCCCTGTGCCCTGAGAAAGGCCCTCGTCGTATCGTCGCTAGGGAATATCGAAGTGGTAGCTCCGAGCTCGGCTCCCATGTTGGTGATCGTGCAGCGCTCAGGCACCGAGAGAGTCTTCACACCCTCGCCTGCGTACTCGACAACGTAGCCGACGCCGCCCTTGACGGACAGCTGCCTCAGCACCTCGAGTATGACATCCTTGGCGCTCGCGCCGCCGCCGAGCCTTCCGCTGAGCTCCACTTTTATCATGCCCGGCATCGGTATGTAATAAGCGCCGCCGCCCATCGCGACCGCGACGTCCATGCCGCCCGCACCCATCGCGAGCATGCCGAGCCCTCCGCCTGTCGGCGTGTGTGAATCAGATCCGATCAGGGTCTTGCCCGGGATCCCGAACCTCTCGTAATGCACCTGGTGGCAGATGCCGTTGCCCGGCTTCGAATACCAGATGCCGTGCTTCGCTGCCACCGTCTGTATGAATCTGTGATCATCCGCGTTCATGAAGCCGGACTGCAGGGTGTTGTGGTCGATGTACGCCACCGAACGCTCCGTCCTGACCCTCGGTATGCCCATGGACTCGAATTCGAGGTAGGCCATGGTTCCCGTCGCGTCCTGCGTAAGCGTCTGGTCTATGCGCAGACCGATCTCGCTTCCCTTCACCATCTCCCCGCTCAGGAGATGAGCTTCTATTATCTTCTGTGCAATCGTCTTTCCCATAATACCACCTGTATCCTACTGCTGCTCTGTCATGAATTCGTTGACCTTGTTGTGTATCTCGTCCGAGCCGATCTCAGCCACACGTCCGGATTCGTATTCCGAATCCACCCAGTTCTTGATGTAAATGACGACGGCGCTGTGCTTGTCGACCATCTTGTCACCGGTGAGCCCGTAGCTCGCGTTGAGCCAGTGCGCGATGCCTGCCGCGCCCGAGCTCTGGCTGATATTGACCAGTGGCGGACGTTTGAGGAATTTCTCGGTGTCGAAGATATTGTAGATCTCTTCGTTCTTGAGAAGCCCGTCCGCGTGTATGCCCGCCCTCGTGACATTGAAGTTGGCGCCCGCGAAAGGCGTCTGAGCCGGCAGTGTGTAGCCGACCTTGCTCTCATAGTACCTGGCGAGGTCCGTAATGACCGTCGTGTCCATGCCGTCGAGCGTGCCCTTGAGCTGGGCGTACTCGAAGACCATCGCCTCGAGAGGGATGTTGCCCGTCCTCTCGCCTATGCCGAAGAGGGTCGTGTTGACCGCGCCGCAGCCGTACAGCCAGGCCGTGGCCGCATTGGCGACCGCCTTGTAGAAGTCGTTGTGGCCGTGCCACTCCAGGCACTCGCTCGGAACTCCCGCGTACTGGTGCAGACCGTAGATGATGCCCGCGACCGACCTCGGCAGAGCGACTCCGGAGTACGGCACTCCGTATCCCATCGTATCGCACACCCTTATCTTGGCAGGCATGCCGGCTTCGGCAGCCATGTCCTGGATGGCGCTCACGAATGGGACCACGAATCCGTAGAAGTCCGCCCGCGTTATGTCCTCGAGGTGGCAGCGCGGCGTGATGCCCGCTTCGAACGCGTCATGCACGACCGAGAGGTAATGCTCCATCGCCTGCTTCCTCGTCATTCCGAGTTTGTAGAAGATGTGGTAGTCGGAGCAGCTAGTGAGTATGCCGGTCTCCTTCACCCCCATCTCCTTTACGATCTTAAAGTCTTCCTTCTTGGCCCTGATCCAGGTCGTGATCTGCGGGAACTCGAGTCCCAGATCCTGGCAGGCTCTGATCGCTTCCTTGTCCCTGTCCGAGTAGGTAAAGAACTCGGTCTGGCGGATGATGCCCTTAGGCCCTGACAGCTTTGACATCATCTTGAAGATATCCACTATCTGCTTCGTGGTGTACGGCTCTCTCGACTGCTGGCCGTCGCGGAATGTGGAATCGGTGATGACTATCTCATCAGGCATGCCGTAAGGGCTCGTCCTGAAGTTGAATCCTACCTTCGGTATCTCCGTGTATTCAAAAAATTCGCGCAGCAGGTTGGGATCAGGGATCTCCTGGACCTCGTAATGGTAGTTCTCCATCTCCAGGAGGTTGGTCCTCTCGTTCAGTCTGGTGCGCCTCTTGTTGAAATCGTCTTTATTCCTGTGGTTTGACATCTTTAAGTCCCTCCGATGCCGTTTCATGCGTCAAAATGTATACATGTATTTTAGTCCTCGCAGCACGGTGAAGTCAATCTCATTGTGCGCTGTATCACTTGAATTTTCTGGAAAAACCCGGCGATTGTTATAATAAAAAAGGCGCCTTCATCGTGAAAGCGTCTGTCATATGCGTTTTAGTGGTTTTGTTGTTTTCGGGGTAAACGTCTCAGAAAATCGCCCAGATTGTATACAATCTGCCTCTGTTTTAGAGGAACCACTCCGAATTCCGCCTCATCAGGCTGATCCTCGCAAGCACTCCCTCTGCGATCGCGGCCGCCCTCGGTGACAGCCTGCTGATCTTGTGGACGGGCATCCTGCCGCTTACCTCGAGCGGGGCCGGCTTGATCCGGAGGCCTTCGACCTCGCAGCCTCCCAGCCTGCTGATCTTGGCGGCGGCCGCCTTGCCGAATTTCGAGAGTTCGCCGGTATCCATCATCGGAGCGCTGCTCCTCGAGCTGCCTCTTGCCGCCCTGTAGCTGATCCCGAATGCTCCGGCTCCCACTACCGTGAAGCCGCATTTCTCTGCCAGCTCTCTGAGCTCGTACAGAGAATTTCCGTACGACCTGCCTCCATACGACACAGCGGTCACTGTCATCGCCTTGCTGCCTGCGAATTGCTGCAACAGCTTTACTCCCGGCATAGGGATCTTGCCTATATAACACGGCATGGCAATTACGGCAACGGTATCCTCGTCAAAACTGCAGCCGGACGTATCCCCGGCCTTCTCCATGCGGTACAGGTCGCAGTACTCCGTGGTAACCTCCTCAGTACTGCACTCATCTATCAAGGATGCGATCTGCGTCACGAGCCGCTCCGTCATTATGGCAGTCCCGCCGATGGGACTGTAGTATATTCCTACAACTTTTTTGATCATAAATTGAGAATCGTGCTTCCGTTCAGAAATGATACAAAAGAATTGTAGCATCGTATTTCGACAGTATTGTGAAGATTATGCAATCTTTACCACTATTCGCAGTTGATCACAAGGCGGCGCTCTTAATGCTCCGGCTCGCCGGTTCTCCGGTCTGCCATTGCATCCTCAGTTGTTTGCGAGCGCTCTCTTTGCATTATATGTGCCAGCTTGCGGGCGATAAAAAAGATCTTCATGAATTCTTGTGGTATAGCGGGTAAAAGCTATCAGGTCAGATAGTAGTAAAGAATAAAAACCATATCGTTAAGTGATGTAGGACTATCATGGAGAATTCCCTCAGATAGTCCTATTTTTTCTCTCTCAGGAACAACAAATCTAAGACTACTGAGCACTGAAGGCATCATCAGTCCTATTTTTGCTCTTTCAAGAATGGAGAATATAGGACTGCTGAGCATTAAATGCCGCTTCAGTCCTACATTTCGTCATTTGAGCTTTACGAATCTAGGACTATTGGGCGGAAAGAGTCTCGATAGTCCTAAATCCAAGGTCCAACCGCCTGCATCCCACTCCTGAGATGATACTCGCCCCCACGGTATCCCACAGAAATCCGTGATGAGCCTAACTAATACGCCTATTTCACTACTTCGTGACAGGCTTCCTCCACTATGTCCTCGACGTCAGCGACATCCGTCTCCCTGGTCAGTATCTCCAGCTCATCACCGGCCCTCAGTATGGTATTGCCATCAGGGATTATCTCGATGCCCTCGCGGACCACCGATATGATAAGCGTGCCTAGCGGAAGTCCGAAGTCCGCCACATGGGTCCCGTCCATGCGCGATCCCACGTGGACCTCGGCATCGATGACCGTCTTGCGCGCCCGAAGCGTAGGCCTTCTGCCCCCGCGGCCCATGGAACCCGCGCCCCTGCCGAGACTGCGCTCAAGAAGCTGGGTGTATATAGGTCTGGCTCCGAGGACTTCCGCTGTCAGGTAAGCGACAAGCGATGCCAGCACGAGAGGAAGCAGGGTCGTGAAGTCGCCTGTCATCTCTGTAATGAGGACGACGCCCGTGACCGGGGCGCGGACTATAGCCGCGAAGTAGGCCGCCATACCTATCACCACGAAGGCGGTGATGTAGCTGCGGTCAGCGCCCAGGCGGCCGAGGATCTCTGCGTAGAGACCTCCGCCCATCGCTCCCAGCACCAGGAGCGGGAGAAATATACCTCCCGGCGAGCCCGACCCGAAGCTGGCCGTCGAGAATGCGAACTTGATTATGAGCAGAAGGGCGAGCGTGCCTATCGCAAACTCCCCGCTGCTTATCCTGCCGACAAGTCCGCTGCCGCTTCCGAGGACATCCGGGCAGATGAAGATCAGGGCGTAAGCCAGGGCGAATGCGGCGAGGAGCCTTCCGAACACAGCTGCCCTGGACGCGAATACGGTAGGATGCAGGCCGTCTCTTATAACAGCCGTATTCTTACCTGTGAGCCTGCATACAAGCTCTGCGAACCACTTTCCGATCCGTTCGGACAGGTCCTGCATGAAGGCTATGGTTCTGTTGTAGAACGCGCCGAAGGCTCCGAGCAGGATAGCCAGTATTATTACCGCCCAGTAGTACCGGAGCGGGAGCCCGCTGTCGACTGCCAGGCTGAATACCGGATCGAGTCCGAGGATGTTGGCAGCGACGAAATCGCTTGCTGCGGCCGCCGCCATCGTTGTGAGCAGGACCTCTGCCGAGAAGTTGCGGTGCAGCTCCTCGAGGCTGAAGATGGCGCCGGCCAGCGGGGCTCCGAAGGCTGCGGAGAGCCCCGCGCCTGCACCGCAGGTGAGCAGCAAGCGCTCCTCCGTAAGCAGGCTGCGGCGGGCCTTCGCAAAGCCCTTGCCCACCATGGCTCCGATCTGTATGCTCGGCCCCTCGCGCCCCAGCGCGAGCCCTCCGCCTATGGCGAGGGCGCAGCCTGCCAGCTTCCCGATTATGACCCTGAGCCAGTTCATGTCCTTCCTGCCCCTCAGCTCAGCCTCCACCTGCGGGATGCCCGATCCCGCTATATCCGGCTCGACTACAAGCAGCACCGTAACGAGAGCCGCAATCACTGTCAGTATGATAGCCGCGATGACAGCATGTCCCGCTCCTCCATGAGCATATCCCACCATCACGTCTCTCAGGCGGTCTGCAAATGTCAGCATGAGTCTGAACAGCGAAATCAGGGCGCCGGTGATCAGTCCTATCACGACGCCCTCGATTATAAGAGTGTATTTGAATTTCTTTTTCCGGCGGATATTTTCAACCGCCGAATCGCTTATGTTATTCAATTCCGTATTCCTCAGCCCAACTCTCGAAGTAATCGATCTTCATAGCGTGCTTGACGTCAGCCAGAGTCTGCGCTGCAGTGCGTCTCGCCTCCTCGGTACCATCTCTGAGAGCCGCAATGACTTCCTCAGGATGTGCCTCGAAGTAAGCTCTCCTCTCCCTGATCGGACTCAGGAACTCGTTGAGCACTGCAAAGAGGAACTTCTTGACTTTGACGTCTCCGAGACCGCCTCTCCTGTAGTGATCCTTCAGCTCGTCGAGATCCTTGTACTCAGGCAGGAACTTCTCGAAGGAGTCAGGCTGCACGAAAGCATCGAGGTAGGTAAATACCGTATTGCCTTCGACCTTGCCCGGATCCTCTACTCTGAGATGTCCCGGATCTGTGTACATCGACATGACCTTCTTGCGCAGGGTCTCCTCGTCGTCCGAGAGGTATATCGTATTGCCGAGAGACTTGCTCATCTTGGCCTGTCCGTCCGTTCCCGGAAGTCTGAGGCAGGCCTCGTTCGGAGGCAGATAGATCCCAGGCTCCACGAGCACGTCGCAGTTGTACAGCCTGTTGAAGCTCCTTACGATCTCCCTGCACTGCTCGAGCATAGGCTCCTGGTCCTCGCCTACAGGAACGATCGTAGCCTTGAATGCAGTGATATCGCTGGCCTGGCTTATCGGATAAGTAAAGAATCCTACAGGCACGCTCTCACCCTCAAAGCCTCTCATCTTGAGCTCGGCCTTGACGGTCGGGTTCCTCTGTACTCTCGATACTGTAACGAGGTTCATGTAATAAACAGTCAGCTCGTGGAGCTGAGGCACCTCCGACTGGATCAGTATGTGTGTCTTTTTAGGGTCGATACCTACT
>JAZUNV010000056.1:0-2551 GCA_045604305.1 Anaerovoracaceae bacterium
AAGCTTCTTGAAGCAGGAGCCCAGTCGGGACAGAAGTTCACGGTCGACCCTAAACCGCTCGATAAGAACGTTCCGAGCAACATCGCGCAGGATGTGGTATTCAAAATGTTCATGTACAGCAGGCAGAAGGATTACGAGAAACAGCTGGCTGACCTCGGTTTGCTCTCGAACAATGCTTTCACATGCACCTGCTACATGGATGAAGTAGGCAACAAGCCGGGCTTCGGCGAGGTCCTCAGCTGGTCCGAGTCCTCGGCTGTCGTGTATGCCAATTCGGTGCTCGGCGCGAGATGCAACCGCAACTCCGGCATCATCGACCTGATGGGCTCGGTGATCGGATGCGTGCCTAAGTTCGGGCTCCTCACTGATGAGGGACGAAAGGCGGACTGGATAGTAGAGATAAAGACAACGAAGAAGCCTGAGGCCCAGCTCCTCGGATCGGCCATCGGCATGAAGGTCATGGAGGATGTTCCTTATGTCATCGGCCTCGACAAGTGGCTCGGGAATGAACTCGACGATGAGGCCTGCACCTATCTCAAGGACTTCGGCGCAGCCACCGCGTCCAACGGAGCAGTCGGGCTTTACCACATCGACGGACTCACTCCTGAGGCCGTCAAAGATGGAAAGAAGCTTATAAAGAAGGTCGCGAAGACCTACGTCATAGACGATGCGGAGCTCGAGAGAGTTTACAGGGAGTACCCGGTGATCTGGAAGAACGCCGATGCGTCTCCGAAGCTCTGCTTCATGGGCTGTCCTCACATGAGCCTCCAGCAGCTCAAGGACTGGACCGACAAGGTGGAGGAAGGCCTGGCTAAGAGCGGAGCCGGCAAGGTCTCGGTGCCTACCGTATTCACCGCTGCGCCTGACGTGCTTGAAGCCTTCGACAAGACTCCTTACGCGGAGAGACTCAAAGCGACGGGCGTCATAACGTCGTATATCTGCCCGCTGATGTACATGAACAATCCTCTCAGCGAGAAGATGCCTGTCATCACTTCGAGCAACAAGCTCAGGACTTATACGACAGCGCGCTACTACACTGACGATGAGATACTCGAGCAGATAACGAGGAACAGGAAAGGAGGGAGACAGTAATGAAGACATTTCAGGGACGCGTAGTCGCGCCGGGCAGAGTATCGGCTGAAGCGCTGGTGAGCCACGGCGGACTCAACACACTGGCCTCTTTCCAGAAGGCCCTGCAGTTCGGTGACAAGAATGCGACATGCGGCGATCAGAACAATCCGGATCTCTACGGCAAGCAGATGGCCGGCAAGGCGCTTTGCCTGCCTCAGACAATAGGCTCCACAACGGGCGGACTGGTGCTGTACTGCGCATGCTCGATGGGCAGGCAGCCTGCGGCGATGCTCTTCTCGAATCCAATAGATTCGCTGGCTGCGGCCGGTGCTGTGCTCGCCGATGTATGGCTGGATGATCCTAAGGCAAAGATGCCTGTTATCGATTCACTGGGTGATGAATTCCTCGATTACGTCAAGGACGGCATGAACATCATCATTCAGGAAGGCGGCAAAGTAATGGTGAGCGATCCGTTCTAAAGCATTCCGGAACAGATTGTATACAATTATACAAAATTCAAGCGAAATATAGACAAGAGCCGAAAGTATCTGATAAAATACCCGTGTCAATGAAGAGCGGACCGTTTTATCTGCGGACGGCTCTTTTGCATATTGTCAAAGGTTAAAAAGGTTTATTGAAAAGGAGAACAACATGGCTAATTTTGTAGGATTTATGAACAACTGGCTTTATAAGCCATACATTGTTCCTCTGTTCCTGATCGCGGTAGGCATCTACTTCACGATCAGAACCAAGGGCGTACAGATCCGTATGTTCAAGGAAATGTTCAAGGTCGTATCCGAGAAGCCTGCTGATGAGAAGGGTATCTCGTCATTCGGAGCTCTGATGGTATCGACTGCATCCCGTGTAGGTACAGGAAACATCATCGGTGTATGTACTGCTATCGTACTCGGAGGTCCGGGAGCTATCTTCTGGATGTGGATCACTGCCATCTTCGGCGGCGCCAACGCCTTCATCGAGTCGACGCTCGCTCAGATCTATAAGAAGAAAGCAGACGACGGCACATACTACGGCGGACCTTCGTACTATATGCAGAATGCCCTCGGGCAGAGATGGCTCGGTATCATCTTTTCGGTGCTGATCATCTTCACATATGCTGTAGGATATAACATGCTCGCTGCATTCAACCTGCAGTCGACATTCGCAACATTCAACTTCTATAACGAGAAGTCGACTCCGATGGTTATCGGTGTCATCCTCGCAGTATTCTTTGCAGCTACGATCCTCGGAGGAGCAAAGAAACTGACAGACGTAACAGGCTTCCTCGTTCCTGTAATGGGAGTTATTTACGTAGGTATCTCCCTCGTGGTTCTCGTACTCAACGCAAGGAACTTCGGAGCAATGTTCGGACTGATCTTCAGCACAGCATTCGACTTCCAGGCAATCTTCGGAGGATTCACCGGATCCGTAATCATGTGGGGACTCAAGAGAGGTCTCTACTCCAATGAGGCTGGTATGGGTT
>JAZUNV010000057.1:0-23922 GCA_045604305.1 Anaerovoracaceae bacterium
GCTGCTGATGGGACTTCCGGGATCCATACTCGCATTCGGATTCGGACAGATGTGGATCGGTATCGGACTTGCTCTCGGTACAGCTCTCAACTGGATCCTCTGTGCGAGGAGACTGAGAGTATTCTCGGAAGAGGCTAATGACTCGATCACTATCCCGCAGTTCCTCGCTAACAGATTCGATGCCGACAGCAAGACTCTGCAGACCATCTGCGCCTGCATCTTCCTGTTTGCCTACACCATCTACGTAGCATCCGCTTTCGTAGCAGGCACTACGGTATTCGGCACACTGTTCCCGGGTATCTCGACTACACTCGCAATGGTCATCTTCGCACTGCTGATCGTATTCTACACTATCTTCGGCGGATTCACTGCCGTATGTTGGACAGACTTCTTCCAGGGCATGCTGATGATGATCGCACTTATGGCAGTTCCTATCACAGTATGGCTTACTCATACTCAGCTCGACACTTCGCTGCTGAGCCAGGTATATGAGTACACAGATGCCAACGGAGCTACAGTTGTATGCGACTTCGGTGCAGGACTCTGGAGCGCAAGCTGGCAGGATATCGCCACAGGAATGGCATGGGGCCTCGGATACTTCGGTATGCCTCACATCATCGTAAGATTCATGTCGATCGACAAGCCGTCCGAGATCAAGAAGGCTTCGACGATCGCTATCGTATGGGTTCTGATCTCCCTCGGATGCGCTTGCCTCATCGCTTACATGGGCCGTATGCTCGTTGCTGATGAGCTGCTCCCACAGGGACTGCAGAAGCTCGTATTCATCACAATGGCCAGGAAGTTCTTCCCGCCGGCACTCTCCGGACTGCTGCTCGCGGCTATCATCGCTGCATCGGTATCGACTGCAGACTCTCAGCTGCTCGTAGCTTCCAGCTCCTTCACATCTGACCTGTATGCACAGTTCAAGAAGGACGTTACAGAGAAGGAAGCCGTTATGGTAGGACGTATCGTCGTAGTAGTGATCGCTGTTATCGCTTACCTGATCGCATCCAGCAAGGGAGCGGGCGCACAGGCTATCATGAACCTGGTAGAGAACGCATGGGGCGCATTCGGTGCTTCGTTCGGACCGGTCATCATCCTGTCCCTCTTCTGGAGAGAGTTCAACTACAAGGGAGCTATCGCGGGTATCATCGCAGGCTTTGTTGTTGACCTCGGCTGGCTCTTCGGCGGACTCTCCGCTTCGACAGGCGTATACGAGCTGCTGCCTGGATTCATCTGCGGCATGATCGTTGCATTCGTTGTTGCCAAGGTTACACCGACTCTCGACAAGGAGAGAGCAGTATTCGACAAGGCAAGAGAGCGCGATGCACGAGCTGAGTAAATGACGTATCAGCATTAACGGTAATGATCAACCGGGCGGAGGGGAAGACCCTCTGCCCGGTTTTTTCGTATAGGAGATCACAATGCGAAGCGAGCGTGTTCGAGGATCTCCATTTTCTATATATATGTATAGATTGGGCTTTATAAGTGTTTAGATTCGTTTACGTCGAAGTGGGAGGAGAGTAGTCTTATTCTGCGGCGGACTCCGCACAAGAGAGATGCGCCGCAGTCAGAATCAGGAGAAATACGAGGTTATCCCACATGAAGAAAAGATTAGCAGCAGTGACGATCGCTCTGGCGATGGTCCTTACACTCGTGCCTGCGCAGATTTTTGCTGCGGCGACGAATATAGAGGCTCCGGCTGTGTATTACACTCCGTCAAGCGACTATAAGAGCGGAGACTGCATACTTACAGCCACAAAGGTGATGCTTAGGCGTGCCTGCATACAGAGAGGAAAGGAGTGGAGCAATATCACCAACGAGTCTCTGCGCGGACTCGCGACCATCAGCGGATTGCTGCTGTGGTCGTTCAATGTAGATGTTAACAGCGTCAAATACAAGGTTAGCCACGGCAGCTTCAGCTCCGATAAGACTAAGAAGCTGGGCGAGATCGCGGCCCTCCTGGCGCAGCACCCGGAAGGCATCGTCGTACACGGAACGAAAGCGGCCAAAAAGGGAGGAGCGCATGGAGTGCTGGTGGTCAGATATCAGGACGGAGTGCTGTATGCGGCCGATTCGACCAACAATCTGGGCTCGAAGAGCTGCGGCATACAGAGGTGGCAGGACACCACGATGAAGGAAGATCTCGGCAGCGTGACCGCATACTGGTATATAGAGTCGGCGGGCCCGGGAGAGTCTGTCAACGGATCCATCAACGGCACGCAGAAGAGCAAGCTGAGGATAAAGTCCTATAATGTCCCTAAGAAGATCAAGAAGGGCAAGGGCTATACTGTAAAGGGGACCGTCAAATCCAACCAGCCGATAACTGACGTGACCCTGCAGATAACGGATGTAAACGGCAATGTGATATACTCGGCGAGCGCTGCTCCTAACAAGAAGAAGTACAGCATCAAGAAGCTCGGCAAGAAGCTCAAATTCAAGAAGCTGAAAAAGGGCACTTACTTCTATGTGGTGACGGGGACCGATACCCTCAAATCCAAGACACTGGTGAGCAAAAAGTTCAAAAAGAAATAGGCAGCCGTTATAAGAGCTCAAATGCATCGGGGCACGCGGGCCGCGCCCCGTTTTTTGCGCCCGTATTTTGTGTATTTTATTTGACAATATGGAAACATTGCTTTTTTATAATGCTTTCGGAAGGATTGAATGGTATAATAATTTCATATGTTTGTGTTTTTCAGAGGGGGAGTTATATGAAGGCCGGATCAGGTCTCATTGGGTATTAAAACGTGATGAACAAAAGAGATATACTGACAAAGATCGTCATCAGGGCAATGATAAAGAAGGGGTACATGGACCTGAAGACGATGCATAAGAATACGGTCCGTGCCGGCGACAAAAACAGGAAGCTTCTCTTTAAGATACTTGATTTAAATAAGACCAGCGAATACGGACGCAGATACGGTTTCGATGAGATAAAGACAATTGAAGATTACAGGCGCATGGTCCCGATATCGACATTTGAGGACTATGAAGACTACATCATCCGGATGATAGACGGAGACGAAGAGAACCTCATCACTTCGCTCCCTCTGGTCGGATATGCGCAGAGCTCGGGCAGTGTCGGCAAGAGGAAATTCGTGCCTCTGACACAGCCTGAGGTGAATGTATATACAAGGTATACGGTCACCAGGATGCTTGCACTTGCGGACAGATACAGCAAGAAAAAAACCGGCAGTGGACTGAGACCCGCCAGGGGCATGTTCACAAGCCCGGCTTTCGACGATGTCCTTCCTAACGGAATGATCTGCAGCAATATTGCCGATGTGGCTGCAAAACAGCTCGGATTCATTTATCCGTACATTCTGAACATTCCTTTTAAGAAAATGTTCAACGAACAGGAGGCTGAGTCAAAATACGTCAACTGCAGATTCGCTCTGGAAGACAAAAACACTCTGTACATGTTCAGCGTGTTCTTCAGAGAGTTATCCAGTGACTTTGACTTTCTCCGCAGGAACTGGCGAACCATAGTCGATGATATAGAAAAGGGCACTGTAAGCGAGCTTGCCATGGCGACTCCGGAAGCCATAGAAAAGCTGAATACTGTGCTCAAGCCGAATCCGGAGAGGGCGGCTGAGCTCAGAGCTGAGTTCGAGAAAGGCTTTGACGAGACTCTTGTCAGACGTCTATGGCCGAATATGTCTGTGATATGCGGCATAGGAACATCCTCTTTCACCCCGTTCGCAAAGAGGGTACGCAGACTGGCGCAGGGAATTCCTTTCGATTATTCTATCTACGGCGCCAGCGAAGGTCTGTTCGCGGCTGTAGACGATCTTGATTCACCGGATCAGCTGCTGCTGGTCGACAGCTGCTATTATGAGTTCATACCTCAGAATGATGAGGGCGAAGACGAAGATGATATTCTTGGGATCGAAGAACTCGAAATCGGCAGGGAATATGAGATCGTGATAACAAATCAGTCTGGACTTTACCGCTATAAATGCGGGGATGTCATAAAGGTCACGGGATATCTGAACGAATGCCCGTATGTACAGTTCTCGTACAGGAAAGGGCAGCTGCTCAACATAACTGGAGAGAAAACGACGGAAGAACACATGGCGGCTGTGGTCAAGGCTCTTGAGAAGGCCAGCGGCTGCACCATCAATGACTGGACCGTTTACAGCAAGCTGGATGAACATCCGTATTACTATGTACTGATGCTTGAGAACATAGAAGGGAAAGATCTCAGCGGGTACGCGGATCTGGCACACGACATTCTGGCTTCTGTCAATCCGAGATATGCATACTTCACTGCTATTAAGGGTCTCGGCAATATCGCAATAGAAAATCTGCAGCACGGCAGTCAGGAAGCCTGGGCAGACATGAAGGTCAAAAACGGCATGCCGGTCTCAACGGTAAAACCGGTCAGGATACTTGACACTCCTGAAAAAGAGGAGTTTTTCCTGGAAAGGGTCAGGACTGTTTAGGAAATATCTATAAAAAAAGAAGAGGAGAGAACGATGAAGCGGATCATATCAGTATTATTATGTGCAGTCATGCTGCTGACACCGGTCACAGCACTGCCCGATGTTGCATGGGCCGATGATGAGGTCGATCTGGATACCGTGACAATGGCATACAGTTTTTATGATTTCCTTTATGTCAGAACATCGACTGAAGCGCTGAGGTATAATGAGGATCTTTTCAGAAAGGATTCCCTTGAATTCAGCAATCAGCTGGCTTTGATGTCGCTGAAGCTGAATCAGACGACCTTCAGAATAGATTACGCTGAGCCGGAAAATCAGGCGATATATATCGGACGGCTTCTTGAAGATCTCGGCTATTCGGATGTAGAGCTGAACGAGGACTTTACTTCAGGCATAACGTCAGGTGACACCGTATGTGCAGCGTGCGCGCACAAGACTATTATCCAGGACGGCAAGCCGTATACTCTTCTTGTGATACTGACAAGAGGCGCCACGTATGACAATGAGTGGCAGAGCAATATGTTCTCTTATCCGACTCCTGATTACAAAGGAGACAATGCCGGCTACAGCAAGTGCAAGGATAAGATCCTCGATTTTACAAAAGACTATATAAGTGATCACGAAATAAGCGGAGATATCAAGGTGTGGACGACGGGCTACAGCCGCGGCGCCGGCATTATCGATCTGCTGGGTGCCGATATTATCAGAAATCCGCGCAAAGCCCTGGGTAATTCAGTAAAGCTTCAGCCGCGCGATGTCTTCTGCTATACCTTCGGAACTCCTAACGTTGCGTCGATCAGCGGCGATTATAAGGACAGCAAGTATGACCGTATACATAATGTGTTTGACAGCGGGGATATCTCGGCATCGCTTCCACCGAGCGCCGGTTTCGCGCGTTACGGTACTCAGTATGTCCCGTACTATCCTTATGGATACGGATATCAGCCTAAGAAATTAGATACTGAGGCCCTGAAGAACGGTGAAGTCAAGGTCATAGATGATGATGCTTCATATCTGCCGGAGAAGCAGAGCGATTACGTGCAGGCGCTTACTGACGGCATTGCAGAATTTATGGTAAGGGAATCCAAGTCCGGCAACGGTGCGGAGGCGTACTGTGACATCTACCAGGAGCCGATCCTGCACTTTATGGAGTGGTCGATGGAGAACGGACTGGGTTCGGTCGCGGGTATGTCAGATATGTCAGACCTGACATTCCTGACAGAATCACAGTACACAGTCCCGATGATGCTGTCCATGTACATCACTTTCATGATCGATAAGAGCATCAGAGACGGTTCAGATCTCGGTGATCTCCTTATGAGCGCATACAAAATGCTTTGGAGCATGCTTGAGGATGAGAACGGGGAGGTGACCGGCGAGTATGGTGAAGTACTCAATGAGTATAACGATATAGTGACTCAGCTATATTCTAATATGAAGGGCAAAGGAAACAGATCTTCCAACAATCCTTTTAAGAGCCTCAGCGTGAAGTTAAAGAAAGAGCTGCTCTCATTCATGAGGGGTGTCACAGCCACGCTTTATGCGGATGTGCTCAGAGAAGCCATGGAAAAAGACGGAACAGATCCTGAAACCATAGCGCTGCTGACAAGCAAAGAAGATTCCTATGCGATGTCATGGCTTATGACTAATCTCCTTCTTGGAAATTCGGCACAGGATGATGAAAATGATTTCTTCAGTCTCGACAACCAGCAGTTCAAGCAGTTTGCGACTCTGTACTCAAATTACAACGCACTTATAATGCCTCATTTCTATTCGATGATGTCATGGGGCCTCAGGACAAGAGAGGATAATATCCGGGCCGGTACGGCGGCGCGTACCGGATACAGGCGCGTAGAGATAAAACAGCCTGAGGGTGTAAGCGTATCAGGCAAAGTGACTGATGCTGAAGGAAATACTGTCGCTGAGTTCAAAGACGGGAAGCTTCTGTCAAGAACGAATATCTGGATAGGTATCACTGCCTCTGACATCGGATACTGGCTCAGGCTGCCTATCGACAATGAATACCATGTCAGCATCGTTGCGGAAGAAGCTGCGACTATCGGATTGAATGTTTCAGAATATTCTATCAGAGAAGGCAGAGTGGTAAGATCCATCGGCGACGAAAGCAGCCGCGACTGGAACGCCATTGCTTTCAAAAAGGGAGAATCCGCGGAGTTCACCCTGCCTAAGATCGAAAGGACTGAGTCAGGATTCATCCTTCCGTCGGAAGCTGAGTATGTGTCAGAGCTGCCGCAGATCGTGCCTTCTGCGCCTGCAGATGAGCCTGTTTCCACGGAAATCTACAGCTCGGCAATACCAAAGGTGAAGAAATTCAAGGTAAGTGCGGGCTCGCATTCATTCAAGGCATCGTGGACCAAACTGTCATCGAAGAAGAGAAAGAAGTTCAGCAAAATAGAGCTGCAGTACAGCAGCAATAAGGACTTCAGCGGTGAGACCACCGTAACGAAGACACTTAAGAAAACAAAGAAAGGCTATAAAGTCAAAAAACTCAAGAAGGGCAGCGTATATTATGTAAGAGCCCGCGATGTAAGATATAAGAACGGCAAGAAATACGTTTCGGGCTGGACGAAGAGCAGGAGAGTAAAGGTCAGATAAAGTGAGAAATTTTTACGCAGGAGTAGTCAAATACAGGAAGACAATAATGATCGCTTTTATGGTGATCGCTGTTGTGTGTGCCATACTGCAGAGGAAGGTCTTTGTTGACTACGACATACTCGATTATCTGCCGACTGATTCGCCTTCAACCAAGTCACTTGAGGTCATGAAGGAGGAGTTTGGCAGCAATATACCGAACACCCAGATAATGATACGCAATGTCGACCGCAGCGAAGCGCTGAGGATGAAGGAAAAGATCGAGGCCACGGACGGCGTCATATCCGTCAACTGGCTCGACAGCATGGTTCCTTTGAATATGCCGCCGGAGATGTTCCCGGAATCGCTCAAGGACACGTATTACAAGGACGGCAATGCTCTGTTCATAGTTACGGTGGACGAGGAAAAGAAACTGGATACGATACCGGCGCTGTATGATCTGATAGGTGAAGACAACCCGATGACCGGAACGGCAGTTATTACAGTGGTGGCGACGATCAACACTGTAAAGGAAATAATCGTCATTACGATCATTTCTATACTCTTTCTGCTGTTCGTACTGATGATGACCACCGAGTCATGGGTCGAACCTTTCGTGGTATTGTTTGGTCTGGGCATAGCGGTAGTCATCAACATGGGAACCAACATCATATTCGGCACGATATCCTTCGTAACGAATTCGGCCGGAATGATACTCCAGATGGCGCTGTCGATAGATTATTCGGTATTCCTGATACACCGTTTCGACGAATGCAGGGTACATGCGGAACCTGAGGAGGCGATGACTGAAGCGCTGACGCTCTCATCCTCGTCGATACTGTCGAGCGGACTTACTACTGTGATCGGATTCGTGGCGCTTGCCACCATGAGGTTCCTGATCGGTGCCGACCTCGGTCTGGCGCTGTCCAAGGGAGTTGCGATCAGCCTGATCACTTCGCTGATATTCATGCCGGGAGTCATACTCCTGACATACAAGCTGATGGAGAGGACCAGGCACCGCAAGTTCATGCCTTCTTTCGTGAAGTTCGGCGGCTTCGTGCGCAAAGTGACAGTACCTCTGATGATAGTTTTCATGCTGCTCAGCATACCGGCATTCTATTGCAGCACACACAATAACTACTGGTATGGCGGTTCCCATATTTACGGTCCTAACACCAAGGTGGGATCCGACGGCGAAAAGATAGAGGAAGTATTCGGAAACAACGATACCTTCGTAATGATGGTGCCTCGCGGAGACAATGAAGCGGAGTATGCACTGATCAGGGATCTGGAGGATCTCGAGGATGTAAGGACGGTTCTCTCACCTGTATCCGTTATAGGTTCGGCACTGCCTTCGGAGATGCTTCCTGATTCGGTGATCAGCCAGCTGAGGTCCGAGAAGTATGACAGACTCGCGATCTCGGTAGCGGTACCGGCCGAGAGCGAGGAGACCTTCGCCCTCATAGACGAGATATATAAGCTGGGCGACAAGTACTATCCGGACGAATACTATCTGGCCGGTACCGGAGTCAGCAATTACGACCTCAAGAAGGTAGTCACGAGCGACATGGTCAAGGTCAACCTGATCGCAGTGCTGGCGGTATTCCTCGTGCTGGTACTGACGATGAAGAATCTGGTGCTGCCACTCATACTGGTGCTGACCATCGAGACTGCGATATGGGTCAATATGTCGATCACATATGTAACGGGTTCAACACTCTTCTACCTGGCATACCTCATCATAAGCTCGATACAGCTTGGAGCCACGGTGGACTATGCGATACTGTATACACAGCGTTACAGGGAGAACCGGATCACGCTCGGACTGGCACCTAAGGACTGTATAGTGGCCACGATATCGGATACGACAGTATCCATACTCGTATCGGCGACTGCGGTATCCGTCATGGGCTTCCTGCTGAGCATATTCTCATCTCAGGGCATGATCGCTCAGGTGGGACTCCTGCTCGGAAGGGGAACTCTGTGCTCACTCTTTGCGGTGCTCTTCGTGCTGCCGGGACTGCTCGCGACCTTTGATAAGTTCGTAATGAGGTCTTTTGAGCCTGTGCACATAAAAGAAGCCATACATCGCAGGGAAAAGATTACTTAAAACACTATACCTTTTATAGTGTGATATGATAAAATAAATCATTAAAATGTGGATTTTTAGATCAGGATTAAGAAACAGAATAATAGCACTCATATCTGCTGCTGCGATAGTATCCGGTGCGGCAGGTATGTCTTTTGGTGTTACGGCTTATGCCGATTCGGTCCCGTCCAAGGATGAGACCGTATACGCCATGATGACGGCCGACAGTGAGATCACAGAGATACTTGCGGATGAGCTAATTCACGTTGGTGATCAGACCGGCAAGGTGGAGGATCTGTCATACCTCAGCAATATCGAGAATGTTTCCGGTTCGGAGACGTTCAAGAGGGATGGCACCTCTCTGACATGGAAGGCTGAAGGCAAGGATATAAGATATCAGGGCAGATCCAAACGCGGACTGCCTGTCAAGCTCAATGTCACATACTATCTGAACGGTAAGCAGGTAGACGCGGGTAAGATCGCCGGCAAGTCGGGGGATGTGGAGATACACTTCGATTATGATATCTCCAGTACTGTCAGTGTAGGCGACGGCGTCATGACGCATCCTTACGTGATGGTAAGCGGTCTCTCGCTGAACAATGAGCATTTCAGCGATATAAGCGTAAATTACGGCAAGGTCGTCAACAACGGCGACAGCAGCATATGCATGGGCTTCGCTCTTCCGGGTATGAAGGACAATCTCAATATCGATGGCGCCGCTATCGATATACCGGAGAGCGTGGTTATCAAGGCCAGGACCGACAAGTTTGCGATCAGCGGCACTTACACGATCGCAGGCACGGGCCTCCTGTCGGAGGCAGGCGTAGACGATGCCCTGAGCCAGGCTACGGACAAGGTGGACGAACTCGAATCCGGACTCTCACAGCTCTCGAGCGCTGCTGATCAGCTTGTCAGCGGCAGCAGCCAGCTGGCCAAGGGAATATCACAGCTGTCTGACGGCACGCAGGAGCTCTACAAGGGATCCGGGATCCTGACCAAAGCGATCAAGATGCTCTCAGACGGAGCAGGCGAGGTGTATAAGGGCAGCGACGAACTCCACAAAGGTACGAGCGAACTCAGGACAGGCGCCGAAACGCTCGATTCGGGCGCAGGCGATCTCGCAAAGGGAACAGAGGAGCTCAAGGCGGGTACGACCTTCCTCGGTGAGAATGCGAGAGAGTTCAGCAAGTATCTCTCTGAGCTTGCTGATGGTACCGAAGAATTAAAGGACGGTACACAGCAGCTCAAGGCCGGCACCGGTCAGCTAAAGGATTCCACAGTGTTGCTCTCTGCTGCGTCGGATGCCGTCTTTGCGGAATCCGCAGTGATGAAGGCCCAGACGATGATACTCAAGAAAGATACCGGAGATCTCGAGGATCAGACTCAGGACGTAGCGGACGGCATACACGATCTGGCAGGAGACCAGAAAGTAAAATCGAAGATCGGATCCGTGGGATCGAGCGCAGACTCAGCGGAAAGCGCCGCAAAGGAGATGAGCGATCAGCTCAGCGGACTCTCATCCGAGGGCGCTGATGTCAGAAGCGAGGCGGCGGATCTCAAGGGCAGCATCTCTTCATTCCGCGGTCAGCTCAATACGGCCAAGGGGCTCGTGAAGGACGGCAGCAAGAAAGCAATGATAGACAGCGCTCTCAAGGAGCTCGACTATCTGGATTCATACCTCAGCAGCGTTGAGTCATACGTAGACAGCGTGGACAGCGCAGCGTCGAGCGCCGATGAAGTCAGCGATAAGGTCGGCAATATACAGGGCAAGGTGGACGGACTTGATAAGTCCGCAGGCTCGGACAAGAGCTCGCTCAGGGAACTTGCAAACAAGGCCGACACTGCAAACGATACCGCAGGCAAGGTAAAGAGGGAAGCCGCGGCAGTCAATGTGACCGCATCTGCGATGCTCGTATCCACCGGACTCATGGCCGTACTGGCCAACAGCATAGATAAGGGTGTCACTCAGCTAGACGACGGAGCCGCTCAGCTCGATGAGGGCGCTGAACAGCTTATGTCAGGTGCTCAGCAACTCGACGAGGGAGGAAAGGAGCTCACAGAGGGAATACTGACTGTAGACAATGGTGCAGGTCAGCTTGCCGACGGAGCAGGACAGCTCAAGGCCGGCACTTCGCAGCTGGCCGAGGGCTCGGTAAAGCTTGATGAAGGCGCAGCCCAGCTCGAGGATGGAGCGGGGCAGCTGGCATCCGGAGCGCTTACGCTCAGCAGCAGTACGACTGAGCTTATTTCAGGAGTAAGTCAGCTGGCGAAGGGCGCAGTTGCTGCAGAGGACGGCGCTTATCAGCTCGCGAACGGCATGAACCTTTTCGACAAGGAGGGCATACACAAATTCATAGCCGCTCTCGGCGAAAGCGGCATCGCAGGCCTCGCATCGAGACTCGAAATGCTCTGCGCTGCGGACAAGGTGGACACCTTCTACGGCGGCAAGCTCTCCGAGACAAAGGGCGAGACGAAGATAATCTTCAAGACCGCTCCTATCAAAGTCGAAGAGTAAGCGGCGATCATATCAGGACAGATAAATACCTCCGTAACAGTTCACGGTATATGACCGGACTGATACGGAGGTTTTTTGTATCTGTCTGTTTATCTTGTATGCTGCAATATGTCTGCTATTGCTTCTGTCCGTTAGCGGTGTACTCCCTGGTCAGGAGTATCTTGTCGCCGTATGAGTAGATGACTTCCACGGATATGCCGCTTATGCCGGTATCCTTCTCAAGACTTCTGCACAGCTCCACGAATCTGTCGTTGCTGGCATCAAGAGTGCCCTCGAGCGCCGTTCTGATCTCATCGCTGCCCGCATCGTCCTCCGACAGGCCCTCGGTGTTGCTCAGGTCGTAGGTGTAGATCAGCTTGTTGCCGGATACTGTCACCTTGACATCGGTCCCGCCTATGGACTGATCGATCTGGCTCCTGGCCGTATCGCTCGAGTTGACGAAGTCCTCGAGAGTGAGCACGTAATCGTCCTTCTGGATCTCTTCGGTCCTGGCTGTCGGTTCGTCGCTCGTCTGAGGCTTGGTGTTGTTCATGTTCATCACAGCTATGACGATCACGGCGACCGCGACTGCAGCTATGACCAGCAGGGCAATGATCCTTGCAGTCCTGCCTTTGGAAGCCTTTGGTTTAGGAGCTTTAGGTTTCTTCTCTATTTTCTCCTTTACCGGTTTTTCCTTTACAGGCTTTTCCTTAGGAGGCTGCTTTTCTTTTACAGGCTTTTCCTTCGGAGCCTTCTTCTCCTTTGCAGGCTCCGCTGCATTGACCGCTTCGGCTTCTCTGACCGATACCGGAGTAGGAGTTACAGGATCCGGCCTTTGTGTCGCCACTTGGACGGGCCTTGGCACTGTAACGGGTTCTGCAGGCTTCGGAGCGGATGCCGTAGTCTGGACGGATCTCGGGATCTCCACCGGCCCGGCAGGCTTTGGAACTGCTGCCGGTTCTGCAGGCTTCGGAGCGGATGCCGTAGTCTGGACGGATCTCGGGATCTCCACCGGCCCGGCAGGCTTTGGAACTGGCACCGCCGACCCAACAGTCTTTGGAACTGATACAGGTTCTGCAGGCTTCTTCTCTGCAGGCAGCGGTTCGACCGCCGGAACTGCTTTCGGTGTTTCAGCAGGCTGCGGCACGGCCACCGGTTCCGCTTTCGGTTCCTCGACAGGCCTTTCTGCAGGCTCTGTCGCTACAGCCGCAGCGGACGCAGCCGTGGCCTGATCAGCTTCAGGCATGACTTTCTCAGGCGCATATGCTTCATCCTGATCGTATCCGGATTCAGCTTCCTCAGCCTCAGCATCGTATGCAGGGTCCAGCGCAGCCGCGATCCTTGCCTTCTTCGCGGCCTCCGCTTCCTCGGCTTGCTTCAACAGCTTCTCCGTCAGATCCTCCGGCAGGTACTCCTCTATATCTGAGAATGAGAATATGCCTTTAGTCGAGGCGATGGTCTGACGGGTCACCTTTGGCTTCGAATCCTCAGACTTGACAGTGTCAGTGGCCTGATTCGGTGAATCCGTTGTCTTGATGACATAAGGAATGCCGTTCTCAATGGCAAATCTCTCCGCGGCCGAGCCCGAAGGGGTATATATCTTGATCTTGTCACATCCCGTGAACGGGTGATGATTGAATGCGGTCGGGAAGGATGTCACTCCCTCATGGATGTGGACGCTCTCGAGGCTGCTGCAGCCGATGAAGGCATCCACTGCGATCTCTGTGACTCCCGGAGGGATTATGACAGCGGTCAGCGAGGCGCAGTTTCTGAATGTATAAGATTCGATCCTGTTGAGCCCGGCCGGCAGTTTGACGTAATCCAGATCCCTGCAGCCCGAGAAGGCATATTCGCCTATCCTGGTGACACTGTCCGGTATGGAGATCGTCTTCAGATGTATGCAGTTTTCAAAGCATCTCCTGTCGAGGAATTCTACCCCATCCGGAATGGTGACAGATTCAAGCACGTTAACGTCAAGAAAAGCAGCACTTGCGATCCCCTTGATGTCTTCGGATATCACAAGATGCCTGCTCTGTCCGGTATACTTCCTGAGCGTATCGCCGGAAATCTGGAATTCAGTATTTGTGTTTGACTGATCACTCATCAGATGCTTGTCTCCGTTGATTTAGCCTGCATACACAATCATTATACAACTTTTTTACTGATTTCTGAACCATTTTATAACAGCGGAAGCTAAGGCTGTAAATGATTTTTCGGATCCTTTAAGTTTGATTTATAGTTCGAACTCTATAATGCCGTTGTAAGATAAAGACGAAAACGACAAAACGAGCAAAAGGAGGCTGGTATGAGAAACAAATCAGTGATCGGAAGGGTAACGGCATCGGCTGTCATACTGATATTGACATTGCTGATGTGCGCATGCAGCGGGGAGAAGGCCGCAGAGACGGCTGCGGAATACCTGACGAAGGAGGATATCACCGTCAACGAGGAGATAACGAACGAACAGAACGGCGAGCACGCGATCGAGGTCAGCGGTGAGGAGAAGGAATACTCCAACGTGGGAGTCACCAAGACGGGCGACTCGGAGCAGAACGACGAGGCCGACTTCTACGGCGACAACTCGGCGGTATTCACGACGGAGAAGGGAACTCTGACGATAAAGGACTCTCTGATCGAGACCAACGGCACTCATGCCAATGCGGTATTCTCGTACGGAGAGGGGACTACGGTAAATATCTCGGATTCAGTGATCGAGACTCAGGGCAACTGCTCCGGAGGACTGATGACTACGGGCGGAGGCACCATGAATGCCGATAATCTGACGATCAATACATCGGGCAATTCCTCCGCAGCCATCAGATCGGACAGAGGAGGCGGCACGGTGAACGTGACAAAGGGTTACTACAAGACGACAGGCACGGGATCCCCGGTCATCTACTCGACAGCCGACATAACGGTGAGTGATGCTTATATGGAATCCACAGCTTCGCAGGGAGTCGTAGTCGAGGGCAAGAACAGCGTGACGCTCAATAATGATACACTGGTAGCAGACAACAACACCAAGAACAGCGATAAGTCAGATCACTATCAGGCAGTAATGATCTACCAGTCGATGTCGGGTGACGCAGCGGAGGGGACATCCTCATTCACAGCCAGCGGCAGCACCATAACGAACAAAAACGGCGATGTGTTCTTCGTCAACAACACCGCCACGAAGATCGCTCTGACGGATACGACTATCACTAACGAGGATGCGGATGGGGTCTTCCTTAGAGCGGAAGCCGCAGGCTGGGGCAATGAGGGCTCCAACGGAGGCAAGGTAGAGCTGACAGCGTCAAAGCAGACCATAGACGGTGACATCGTGGTAGACGATGTATCGGCGCTCAACCTGTACCTGAAGGACAGCTCATCATTCAAGGGCGCGATCAATACCGATGGGCAGAAGGGCGATGTATATGTGGAGATCGAGGACGGAAGCACCTGGACATTGACAGCTGACTCATATGTGTCAGGACTGACTGTCAGCAAAGGCTCGGCGATCGATCTGAACGGACACAAGCTCTATGTCGACGGCAAGGAGTATGAGGCAGGCTCCGCATCGAAGGGAACGGCCTTTGAGATAAAGACGGAGAGCTCCGGCAACAGTGGGGCACCGGACGGAAAACCGGGCGACGGCCAGGCACCTCCGGACGGAGGACAGGGCGGACCGGGAGGAAATCCTCCGAGCGGAGAGAAACCGTCGGGAGAGCCGCCTGAGAAGCCATCGGGGGATAAGCCTTCGAACTCGAACTCTAACAGCGATTCGAGCCAGGCCTGATTAGTAACAAATTAAAAACTTCGGCGAAACGGTCGCCGGAGTTTTTGATTGTTCTGAGATTACGTGATCGCAGTACCGCTTCGAAGGGATTACTTCGCGATGTATCTGCTCTCGATGTAGTACCTCTTCTCGTTGGCTTCTCCCATCGAGAAAGTCTTGCGAGGGAGTGCGCCGTCGGCTGCTACTGCAGGGAAGAGCATGAACTTGTCCATTGCCGGCAGCAGGAATCCTGCATTGCCGTCCTTGGATGCAAGTCTCTCAACTACGTCCTTGCCGTGGATGTAGTCGATATCGCAGTCCTTGTCTTCCTTGACCATGATGTCGAGAGCCTGCTGGAGGCATCCGACCTCGAGCTTGTTCTCAGGTCCTTCGATAATAATATTGCCGCAGCCTGCACCAGTGATGTAAGGGATCGCGAATGCTCCCTCAGGTACTGCCGCATCAGCATCAGCCTTGTAAGCCTTGCCGTTGGCCTTGTCCAGGAGGCCTACCAGCTTGTCTACGAGCTCCATGCCCGATTGGCCTTTGCTTGCAAAGATGACTCTGTGGATAGGCTCGAATACGATGCCTTCGTCATGGATGTTTTCGATCTCGCAGAGTGCGTATCTTGCAGGATGTCCCTCGATCTCCTCAGGAGAGAGAGTCTTCTTGATGTTCTCCCATGCGGTCTTGGCCGTAGCCAGCGAGTGGTTGCCGTCGCCCATGGCCTGGAAGATGATGTTGCCTGCGCCGTACTTCTTCTCAGCCTTGTCATAGAGAGCGGAGAGCGCTGCCTTGGCATCGTCGAGATCCTTCTCCTTGATGAAGCAACCGGTGATATGGCCGCCGTTCATCATGAGATCTGTGTCGTATACGACCTCGCTTGGCTTATTGGCGAGAGGTTCGATGACTGTCTTGTCAGGGTCATCGATCAGGATGAGGATGTGAGGCATCTCGATAGGAGCGTCTCCTCTGATCCTCAGGCGAGGCGGGATGCGCTCTACTACTGTACCCTCAGTAGCTCTAGTGAGCGAAGTGGATCCCTTGTTGAAGTCATAGGCCTCGAGGTCCGTTGCGATAACGAGTCCGAGACGTGTGCGGCCCTCTGCAGTCCTCTTGATGAGCATGCAGCCCGGCTCCATCTTGCGGAGAGTCCCGTCAGCGAGGTACTTGTCCATCGTGGCACGAACGTCCTTGATCCTCTCGGCTTCGCCCGGCTTGTCCAGGTAGAGCTCAGGAAGCATCAGTCTGAGAGTTGACGGGGAATCGCCAACGATCTCCTCGACCTCCTCCCAGTACTCAGGCTCCGAAGTGTACTGATCGCATGCTACTACCGCCCATTTGTAGTAGTCAGTTCCTTCCTTAGGAAGCATGATCTCCGGAATGTGAAGTCCGAATTTTTCCCAATCATAAGTTGCCATTTTCTTTCCTCCGGTTAGATTATTGTGATTAAAAATAGTGTCAGATTATCTGATCTGCCCGCACCGCAAAGCGGTTCGAACTTCTGTCTAATTATCGAATAAAAAAAGGTATAATGCAAGGCTGAATGTGATACAATTATGTCAATAGGGGCATTCATACCCCGTTATGTATAACCACAGTTATCTATAATTATTTACACTTTTGTTTTACTTCAGGAGGTAAAGCTATGTTATCTAAAAGCATGGAGCCTTTCCTTGCAGGCAGCTCGGCTATAAGAGCTATGTTTGAGGAAGGTAAGAGAATGGCCAAGGAACGCGGAGCTGAGAACGTATACGACTACAGCGTCGGTAACCCGTCACCTCATCCGCCTGTAGAGGTTTATAAGGCTCTGGACTATATCAACAGCAAGATGGATCCACACCTTGTATACTCGTATCCGTCAAATGCCGGCTATGAAACCACACGTCAGGCAGTAGCGGATAATCTCAATGAGAGATTCGGTGACTACTTCGATATGAACAGCATCATCATGACGGCAGGAGCCGGATATGCCATCAATATCATCATGAAGTGCATCCTCGATCCGGGAGACAAGGTCGTAGCATTTGCTCCATACTTCGTGGAGTATGCTAACTGGGCACAGAACTTCTTTGCAGATACAGTAGTTATCCCGCCTAACTATGATAATAACTTTGAGCCTGATGCAAAGAAGCTCAAGGAAGCCCTTGACCCGAAGGTCAAAGCGGTCATCATCAACAATCCTAACAATCCGACAGGAGCGATCTATTCAAGAGCATCCCTCGAGGCAGTAGCAGAAGTCCTCAGGGAAGCCGAGAAAGAATTCGGACATCCGATCTATATCATTTCCGACGAACCGTACAGAGAACTCGTATATGTGGACAAGAAGGTAGAATTCATGCCTGAGATCTACGGTGATACTATCATCGCTTATTCGTGGTCAAAATCTCTGTCGATGCCGGGCGTGCGTATCGGATATGCGGCTGTTCCTAAGACTGCGGACGGCGCAGAGGAACTCGCCCAGGCTCTCGTTATCGCACAGAGAGTACTCGGAGCCAACAACGCTTCGACTATCGCAGAGCTCATAGTTGAGAGATCGCTGCACTCCACCATAGACCTCAGCTTCTATTACAGGAACGCCAGAGACCTGTACAGGATCGTTACTGAGTCAGGCTTCACTGCCATAGTCCCTCAGGGCGCATTCTACCTCTGGTTCAAGTCACCTGTAGAGGACGAGATGGAATTCGTAGAGGCAGCCAAGGAAGAGGGCATCCTCATCGTACCTGGCAGATCCTTCGCGGCTCCTGGCTGGGTAAGAGCATCGTTCTGCGGATCGCACAAGATGATAATGAGATCCGAGGAAGCGTTCAACAGACTCGGCAAGAAATACTTCGGCTAAGACAAAGCAAAGCACCAAAAATCGCGCCTCGCCGGCGCGATTTTTTTGGTGCTTTTTCTGCCCGCTGTCGCCTTGACCTGCTTAACGTTCAGGTGCTGTGTAAGGCTCCACTCCCGGATATATGCGGATGCGGTCCTTGGCTGTAGCTGCGATCTCGCCGAAGTCCTGCAGCTCCTCTTCGCCTCTGAGGACTCTGAGGCAGCCTGCAGCGAGAGCTTCCATCTCGTATTCGCCTGCCATGACTTCTACAGGGCAGATGAATTCGACGTGATCTTTGACGTAATTCGATACGAAATCCGAATAAGCTATGCCGCCGGTCAGGATGATGCGGTCTACCTTGCCGCATACGGTAGCAGCGAGCTTTGCGATATCCTTCGCTACATTAAGGCACATGGCCTCGTATACGATCTTTGCGTAGCCGTCGCCGTCCTCGACCATCTGCTCGACTTCGCGCGCATCAGCAGTGCCGAGATGGGCGATGAGTCCGCCCTTGCCGTGGAAGAGCTTCATGGCTTCCTTGTGAGAGTACTTGCCGCTGAAGCAGAGGTCCACGAGTCCCTTGCTGCTGACTCCGCCGCCTCTCTCAGGTGTAAAGTTGCCCTCATCGTCGTTGACGCTGTCTATATTGACACCGTCCTTATACAGACGTATCGAGCTGCCGCCTCCGAGGTGGGCCACTATGAAGGTGCACTCATCGAACTTCTTCCCAAGCTTCTCCTCGGCGCATTTGATGGCCATGGCTCTTGTGTTGAGCGTGTGGCCTACGGTGAAGTGAGGAAGCTCAGGCACGCCGCTGACCCTGCAGAGAGGGATCTTCTCATCAGTGCCGATAGCATCGTAGATGCATACAGGGATGCCCTTGTCTTTGTGAAGCTCGAAGGCGATCATGCTGCCGATCAGCGAAGGGTGCTTTGCGAGGTCCTCAGGCCTTGTCAGGTAATCGATCATGGCCTGATCGATGCCGATGGCTCCGTGAGGGCAGGCGATGATATTGCCGCCTCTGGAGACGGCCGCTGTCAGAGAGTCGACCGCTACGCCGTTCTTTTCGAGCGATTCAAATATCTTTTCTCTCCTGAAATCAAACTGCTCTACCACGTCACCGAAAGGAGCGAGCTCCTCCGTTGTGTGGCGGATGGTATCATTGAATACTTCTTTGTCGTCGTCATAGACCGCGATCTTGCTTGAAGTAGATCCGAGGTTCATGTCCAGGATTCTTTCTGTTCCCATAATTCCTCCTGCTTATCATTTAAATGTCTTACTAACATAAGATTATACCAAATCAGAAACAAAAAAGGTGTGCCTGATGTGAAGCACACCTGTGTATCATATTGCGTTGCGTTATCATCTTTCGGATGAGAAGCTCTTGAGCACCTCGTCATTCATATCCGGATCCTCATATTCGTTGGTGAGCCTGTACTTGTCGAGCAGGTACATGATGAGACCGAGAACCATGCCGACGACTGCGGCAAGGCTCATTCCCTTGAGCTGGACCTGACCGATATTTATGGCGATACCGGAGAGGCCTACTACGAATACCACTGATGTAAGAGCGAGGTTGCGCGCCTTGGAGTAGTCGATCGCGGAGTCAACCATCAGGCGGATGCCGGATGCTCCGATCATGCCGTAGAGCAGGAAGCTCACGCCTCCCATTACAGGGCCGGGGATGGTCTGGATCAGTGCCGATGCCTTGCCTATGAAGGAGAGACAGATCGAGAATACGGCAGCTCCTCCGATGACCCATACGCTGTATACCTTGGTGATGGCCATGACGCCGATGTTCTCACCGTAAGTGGTGGTAGGGCAGGATCCGCAGAAGCCGGACAGGGCTGTCGAGAATCCGTCAGCGAACATGGATCTGTGGAGTCCCGGATCCTTGATGAGGTCCTTGCCTACGACCTCGGAGGTGACTACCTGGTGTCCGATGTGCTCGGATACTACTACCAGAGTCGCCGGGATTATGATGAGTATGGCCTGCATGCTGAACTTAGGAGTCTGGAATGCAGGAAGCGCGAATACGCTTGCCGATCCTACCGATGAGAAGTCCACAAGCCCGAGTACCAGGGCGAGCACATAGCCGACGATGATAGAGATGAGGATGGCGATCGCACTTGCGAATCCTCTGTAGAGTACTCCGCCGAATACTGCGAGGAGCAGTGTCACGAGGAATACACAGACGACTCTCGGGTCGAGCTTCTCGACCATGACGCCGTTCTCGTCCAGGAGGCCTGCTGTCTGAGCGGCACTGCCTGCAAGCTCAAGACCGATCAGGGCTACTACAGGCCCCATGGCGGCAGGAGGAAGGATAGCATCTATCCACCTGGTTCCGACGAACTTGATGAGCACGGCGATCAGACACATCAGTATGCCCGTCACAACGAATCCGCCGAGAGCATATCTGTAGCCGAGGCCTTCGGTGCCGATGACCAGAAGCGCCGGCGAGATGAATGCGAATGACGAACCGAGGTATGCAGGAGCCTTACCCTGCGTACAAAAAATGAAGATAAGTGTTCCGATGCCGTTCATGAGTAGAGCGATGGAAGGACTTATCCCGAGGATGTAAGGTACTAATACTGATGCACTGAACATTGCGAACGTGTGCTGGATGGAGAGTGGTATCCCTTTAGCGAGAGGGACTCTCTCATCGATCTTGATGATTTGTCTCTGCTTAGCCATAAAAATTCTCTTTCATTGTTTGATATCAGCCGCTATAATTACGGCAACGCGGAAATATTTACCGCATGTATTATACAGATGGGGATAATCCATAACAATAGAAATGACCACAATATCTTGTACTAAAAATAAAAACGATAATAGGTAAGCACTATATAGGGGAAATGGAAAACGGGATCAATAACACAGGAAAAGCGAGGCTGCAGCTGATATTCACGATGCTGCTTTTCGGTACGATAGGGACTCTGTCGAGGTTCATTGATATGCCATCCAGCGTCATATGTCTCGGCAGGGCTTTTCTCGGCTTCGTGACCATCGTCATCATACTGACGATAAGGAAGATGAAGCCGGACTACGAGGCCATCAGGAGAAACCTACCGTGGCTGCTTTTGAGTTCCGTATTCATGTGCGCCAACTGGGTGTGCCAGTTCGAGGCCTATAAGCATACGACCATCGCGACGAGCACTCTGTGCTACTACACTCAGCCGATATTCTACATACTCATCGGCTCCGTGGTCCTCAAGGAGCGGCTCTCCGCCAGGAAGCTGGCCTGCGTGGCTGTCGCTTTCTGCGGCATGATACTCGTATCGGGAGTGCTGCAGACCGGATTCCATCTGTCGGAACTGAAGGGTGCGCTCTTCGGTGTCACCGGCGGATTCTTCTACGCCATGGTGGTCCTGATCAACAAGTACATAAAGGACATCTCGCCTGTAAATACGACGATAGTGCAGCTCGGACTCGTGTCTGTGATAATGCTGCCGTACTCCTGGCTCACGGGAGCTTTCGCTGAGACGAGTGTCACCGCGACCGGACTGGCGTGCCTGCTGGTGCTCGGAGCGCTGCATACCGGCATCGCATATGTCATATACTTCGATGCGGTCAACAAGCTGTCGACGCAGACGGTCGGGATACTGAGCTACATCGATCCTGTCGAGGCCGTGCTGCTTTCGGCATTCTTCCTGCGCGAACCGGTCACGATATCTACGATCGCAGGAGCCGTGCTGATACTCGGCGCGACTGCAGTGAGCGAACTGGGAAGGGATAACAGAGATGAAACAAACAAACAACAGGAAAAGAGCGCTGGTTAATGTCGCCATCGTCGTTCTGGTGGCGGTCGCCTGGCTCATGATGTTCTTCTTCGGAGGCGATGATCTCGCGGCGAGAGGACTCAGGAGCCTGAAGTACTTCACCGTGCAGTCCAACCTCCTTGCCGGAGCGGCTGCCATCGTATGGATACTGCAAAACAGGAAGGGGACGATCAGCAGGGGCGCGGAGATCTTCAAGTATGTGGCCGCGACCGCGGTCTTCCTGACCTTCATGACCGTCATGGTATTCCTCGGACCTCTGTACGGTTATCCGATGATGTTCGTCGGCGCCAATCTGTTCTTCCACCTCGTGGTGCCGGTGATGTGCATACTCGAGGTGATATTCATGACGGACACCGACTTCACCCCAAAGGACAACCTCATCGCCGTGATACCGATGGTACTGTACGGGATATTCTATCTCGGCAACAACCGGGTCAACGGGATAGGAGAGTGGCCTGACACCAACGACTGGTACAGCTTCCTCGCGTGGGGCTGGGGGATAGGAATACTGGTGTTCGTAGTCATGATGCTGGCCACATGGCTGCTGGGCCTGTTTCTGAGGAAGATGCAGAAGTTCGTGAGGGCGCGCCGCTCATAGTAAGACCGAACGCCGTAAGCGAACCGGAATATAATGCCGGCGAACATGTCGTGAGCGATTGAGCGGTGCAGATCTCTGCCGAAACCTTACGAACGATTACACAGTATCTGCCCTGAAGCCTGGACGATCGTCGCGAATGCCTATCAGCGATATACAGCGAGGGAGCATGTGAGGCGGCATTGATATCGGAATCGTACTGTATCGTGCTGTGGCCACAAGTCCGGCGGCGAGAACTCCCGCAGAAAGGTCAGAAGCACACCGCGGCGGCGGAACGACAACAGAAGGAGCTCCGGGAACTGGAGCCCCCGAAGCCTGCCGAGGGAGCGGAATTCCCGGAGTCCCATGGAGAGACGGCGGCACGGCTTGTGCTTCGAGCTTAAATGCTTCCTACGAACATACGGCGTTGCCGTAATGTAGGAAGGCATTGATCTCCGTCGGCTTCGCTCCTCCGATAGCGAGGACTCTCGCCGCCGGACTTGCGGCCGCAGTTCATAACAGAAACTGTAACATTAATATGAATGGATAATGTATAATACCAGTATGGATAACAACACGATCGATGAAAAGAAATTAGCCGAGGCGAAGGAGAAGCTCGCGTGCCATATTCTGCCGCCGGGACATCATGATGATGCGCCCGACAGTCCGTGGCTGACGGCAATGGCAGATGCAGAGAAGGGGAGTGCTCCTTCGGATGCTTCGAATTCCGCATCGGGCGGAGCTCAGACGGACTTCATCGACGCAAACGGTAAGGTCCTGCTGACACAGATGACGAGTGCAGGTGGTTGAGGCGCCAAAATAGGGCCGGGAGTCCTATCAAACATTCTATCGGGTCTGCCTAAGATCAGCGATCCGCGCATACTGGTCGGTTTCGAGAGCAGCGATGACGCCTGCGTATACAAGCTGACTGACGATATCGCGATCATCAACACCGTGGACTTCTTCCCGCCTATAGTGGATGATCCGTACATGTTCGGCCAGATCGCGGCGGCCAACGCTCTCAGCGATGTCTACGCCATGGGGGGAGAACCAAAGCTCGCGATGAACCTCCTCACATTCCCTAACGGCAAGCTTCCTCTGGATGCTGTGAAGGGCATACTCGAGGGAGGCAACGACAAGGTCACCGAATGCGGTGCTACTATAGTCGGCGGTCACAGCATAGACGACAAGGAGCCGAAGTACGGGCTTTCCGTAACGGGCTTCGCGCATCCTGACGACATACTCAGCAACAGCGCGAATGCGGGCAATCTGCTGGTCATCACCAAGAAGATCGGCACGGGCATACTCACCACGGCTGCCAAGGTCGACCTCCTGACGAAGGAGGAGAACGACGAGATCGAGTACACGATG
>JAZUNV010000058.1:0-43477 GCA_045604305.1 Anaerovoracaceae bacterium
TGAGGGTAGTCGATGTGGCGGGCAACTACTATATGCAAAACAACGGCCACATCATGGGAGCCCGCATCGAAAAGGATATGCGTACGGACCTCTTCGAGAAGTTCCAGGAGCTCTCGTACGGTTACTACAGCAACAATAAGACAGGTCAGCTGATCTCACGTATCACGACCGACCTATTCGACATAGCCGAATTCGCGCACCACTGCCCTGAGGAGTACTTCATCGCAGCGGTCAAGATAGTCGTGGCATTCGCCATCCTGATCAGGGTCAACGTGCCGCTGACGATACTGCTCTTCGCGCTCATCCCGCTGATGCTCTTCTTCGCCCTGCGCTACAGGGTCAGGATGCGCAATGCCTTCAAATGGCAGAGGAGCGAGCTGGGCGAGATCAATTCACACGTCGAGGACAGCCTGCTGGGCATCAGGGTATCGAAGTCCTTCGCAAACGAGGATGTTGAAGAAGAGCGCTTCGCCGAAGGCAATGAGCGCTTTCTCACGACCAAGAAAGTCGGATATAAGACTCTGGCGGGCTTCAGGAGCGTAACAAAGTTCTTTGACGGGCTGATGTACATCTCCGTTGTTTTCTTCGGATCGATCGCTCTCATATATCACAAGATCACAGCAGGTGATTTCGTCGCGTATCTCATGTACACGAGCGTGCTGCTCGAGTCGATACGCCGCATAGTCGAGTTCACCGAGCAGTTCCAGAAGGGCATCACAGGCATCGAGCGTTTCATCGAAGTCATGGACGCCCATGTCGAAGTCGACGACCTGCCCGGCGCGGTCGACATGCCGGACGATGTCAGGGGTGAGATCGGATTCTGCGATGTATCGTTCGCGTATACGGAGCAGAACAAAGAGGAAGGACACAGCGAGAGGGGCACGAGCTGCGTACTTAGCCACATAGACCTCGATATAAAGAGCGGTGAGAACATCGCCCTTGTCGGGCCGAGCGGCGCAGGCAAGACAACGTTCTGCAATCTCATCCCGCGTTTCTACGATGTGACCGACGGATGCATCAGGATAGACGGGCGCGATATCCGGGACTACAAGGTGCGCTCGCTTCGCACTAAGATCGGCATGATGCAGCAGGAGGTCTACCTCTTCTCGGATACGGTCGCAGGCAATATCGGCTACGGCAGGCCGGGCGCATCGAGAGAGGAGATCATCGAGGCCGCAAAGCTCGCCGGAGCAGATGCTTTCATCAGGGAGCTCCCTGACGGCTACGACACCTATGTGGGTGAGCGCGGAGCCCGGCTTTCAGGCGGCCAGAAGCAGCGCATCAGTATCGCCAGAGTCTTCCTCAAGAACCCGCCTATACTCATACTCGTTGAGGCGACTTCGGCCCTCGACAATGAGAGCGAGCACTACGTACAGGAATCCCTCGCGGAGCTTGCCAAGGGCAGGACGACCATCACGATCGCTCACCGTCTGTCGACCGTCAGGAATGCAGACCGCATCATCGTACTGACCGAGGAAGGCATCGTCGAGCAGGGCAGCCATGACGAACTCATCAAAAAAGGCGGCGTATACGCCGCCATGAACAGCTTTACATTGTAGCCACGATGTGCATCTACGGCTCGACGTCCATCGACCTTAGATCGACGTCGAAGCTCCTGCCGTCTATCGTCAGCACCGCATAGCAGGGATAGTAACCCCTTCCGGCCTGACCCGGATTGACCAATGTCACTCCGCGATTATGAGCGATCTGCTGGGAGTGCGTATGACCGAAGAGCGCGATGTCCGCCCCGGCTTCGACAGCCTGGGACGTCAGCATCTCGAGATCATGCTCATACTTGACGCGGGACAGGTGTCCGTGTGTCGCATATATCGTCACGCCCTCGATCCTGCAGCAAAGCGAACTTTTCTCATTCGAAAAGAGATCGCAGTTGCCTCTTACTGCGTGGATCGGCAGATCAGGATAGCTTTCTGCCAGCTCCTCCACGTCCCTCTCCCCGTCTCCGAGGAAGAAGACTGCATCGGGCTGCTCGAGCCCTGTCGCAGCTATCATATTGCCCACGTGTCCGTGGGAATCCGAAAAAACACAGATCTTAGTCATCGAGTACCATCGAATGATTGCTCTTCTTCTTGTTCATAGTGAGGTGTACCGGAAGTCCTCCCGCAGTATAAGGCGGAACACGTCCGATGATGAATGGTCTCGCATACTTCAGGTATTCGTCGCTGACGTATGTGCCGTCATTGGTGATCCAGTTCAGCGGCACCTTCTTCTCTACATTCGCCACCTCATGGATGTCGAACATGTCATATGTCTCTACATACGGCTCCCTGCTGTCTACCTGTATGGTGACCATCTTGCCAGTATGACCTTCGAAAGCAGCCTTGGCCGCCAGGAATCCGACATTGTAAGCCTCGTCAGCATCTGAACGCGAAGCGAGGTGAGCTGCGCATCTCTGAAGGGATGAGAACTCGATGTAACGCGACTTGAGACCGGTCTCCCTGGTCACGACATTGGCAAGATATACGGCTGTACCGGCGAGCTGCTTGTGGCCGAAGGCATCGATGTGCTCCGGAGTTGAGCCCTGCTCGCAGATGAACTTGCCGTCCTTGTCCTGCAGACCCTCGGATACTGCGATGACGATGGACTTCTTGTTCTTGGCAAGAGTCTTGACCCTCTTGATGAAGTCCTTGATGTCGAAAGGCACCTCAGGCAGATAGATCAGATCCGGACCATTGCAGTCGATGTCCCTTGAGAGCGCAGCGGCAGCCGTAAGCCAGCCTGCGTGGCGTCCCATGATCTCGACTATGCAGATAGTCGGCTTGGATACTCCGTAGCTCTCGTTGTCCCTGATGATCTCCTTCATCGAAGTAGCGATGAACTTGGCCGATGAACCGTAGCCCGGGCAGTGGTCTGTCACAGGCAGGTCGTTGTCGATGGTCTTAGGGATGCCCATGAACTTCTGCTTCTTGTTGTGAGCAAGAGCGTAATCCGAGAGCTGCTTGATGGTGTCCATCGAGTCGTTGCCGCCGTTGTAGAGGAAGAACTCGATGTTCTTCGTGTCGAGTATGTCGAAGATCTTCTCGTAGGTCTTCTCATTGCCCTCGATAGGAGGCAGCTTATATCTGCATGTACCGAGGAAGGAGGACGGAGTCCTCTTGAGCAGGGACAGATCCTGAGAGCTGGTGATGTAATCTTCGAGGTCGACTATATCCCCCTGCAGCAGTCCCTCGATCCCGTAGTGCATGCCATAGATCCTTCTGATGCCTTCCTTCCAGGATGCCTTGATGGCTCCCGCAAGGCTTGAGTTGATTACAGCAGTCGGTCCGCCCGACTGTCCGATGATGATATTACCTTTCATTTGGTTGTTCCCCTTGTCTTAAGTGTATTCTCTATTTTCAAAAATCTCTCCGAGTATACACCTATTTTTTTATTTCCACAAGTCCATTGGATAAGTTCCGTCTTCTTTCAGCGCCTTGAATTTGGCTACGACTTCCGGCTTATCCTCTTTATATGTGACTCCGAACCACTTGTCTGCGGATGTCAGCACCTCGTAGCTCGCCGATCCGTCTTCGATCTGATCGTTGATCGGAGTCTGGATGTAATACTCTCCCTTCATAGGATTCTCGACCATGATCCTGTCGAGAGCCTTGATGAAGCCGGCCTTGAGAACGTCCATGTACTCTCTTCCGAATCCCCAGAGGTTCATCGATACAGGAGCGTCGCTCGGGATGATCTCCTTGCTGCCGTCATCCATGGTATCTGTGATGGTGCCGTCAGCTTCCTTACCGATCTTGAGGTGCTCTACGATGTTGGTGAGCTTGCCGTCCTTCGCCTGACAGATGCCTCTCGATACGGTGCCGTTCTCGGAGAGAGTCTTCTCGACCTCGAAGCCTACCATGCAGTTGTGCGATGCGTCAGCTTCCTCTGTCAGATACCTGTAGATCTTGACGAAGCCTTCCTTGCCGTAGTAGTCGTCAGCGTTGATGACTGCGAACGGCGCATCGATGATATCTCTTGCGGCGAGCACGGCCTGCCCTGTGCCCCAAGGCTTGGTGCGGCCTTCCGGAAGGCTGTATCCCTCAGGCAGGTCGTTCAGCTCCTGAAATGCATAGTGGACCTCGTACTTCCTGCCGGCACCCTTCTCGATGTGAGCCTTGAAGACGTCCTCGAAGTCGTGCTTGATGATGAAGCACACCCTCCTGAAGCCTGCTTCGTATGCATCAAAGAGGCTGAAGTCCATGATGATATCGCCCTGCTCTGTGATCTGGTCGAGCTGTTTGTTGCCGCCGTATCTGCTGCCCATGCCGGCTGCCATGATTACTAAAATAGGTTCCATAATTCCTCCTTAAATCGCTTCCATGAGACGGGCGCGCACCATTTCTTCGCCCATGATCTGCTGTATTGCCCATACATCAGGCGACTGCGCGCGTCCCATCAGCGCTATCCTTATGACAGTGCTTACGTGTCCCACATGCCCTTTATAATCATCAGGGTTCTTTTTATAATCCTTCGGCTTTGCCGCATATCCGAGCTCCGTCGCGATCTGTCTGATCTTGCCGAACCACTGCTCGTTGTCGTCTGAGTGATCGTAAGAATCGAGATATGCTCTGAGTATAGTCTCTGCATCAGCTGCCGCTTCTGCCGGGTACTCATCCTCTGCCTTGAACGCCTCATCGAAGAAGTATCCGATGAAGTCCATTATCTGTCTCGCGTATACGAGGTCGGCTCTCGGGCGGGTGTCGTGCCTTCCGAGGTCGAGTATCTCAGCAAGGTGATCCATGTCTTTGAATACGTATGCGTACTCCGGTGCGAATTCCTCCGACCAGCCCTTCAGCCACTCAGCGAGCTCGCGTGCATCGATGTGAAGCAGTGTGTTCTTGCTGACATCGTTGAGCTTGTCGAGATCGAAGAGGGCTCCGCTGCTTGACATCTTCTCTGTCGTGAATTCGAACTCATCAGCATCGGCATCAGGGTTCTCCATCCTCCACTCCTCGTAGTTGGAGTTCAGTATGGTCAGGAGGTACTCTCTGACCGCCTTAGGATGATATCCCTCGCTCCTGTAGAAGTCGAGCGAGAGCTCAGGGTCCTTTCTCTTGGAGAGTTTCCTCTTATTGCCGTCCTCACCTATCTTCATCAGCTGGGCAGTGTGGCAGTAAAGCGGCAGCTCCCATCCGAGATCCTCGAAGAGCTCTACGTGTATAGGCAGCGAAGGCAGCCATTCCTCGCCTCTGATAACGTGGGTGGTCCTCATCAGATGATCGTCCACAACATGCGCGAAGTGATATGTCGGTATGCCCGTCTGCTTGATGATCACGACATCGAGGAAGTTGTCAGGAACCGACAGCTCGCCCCTGATGGCATCTGCTACCGTATGTCTCTTCGTCTCCTCAGCGCTCGCGTTAGGAGTACCCTTGGACCTGAGCCTGATGACGAACGGCTCTCCCGCCCTGATGCGCGTCTCGACTTCGGATGCGATCTCAGGATCCTTGTCCCAGTCCCTGTACTTCGACCAGCCTGCGTAGATGCCAGGCGAGAGCTTCTGAGCTTCCTGCTCCTCCCTGATAACGCTTATCTCCTCTTCGCTCAGGAAGCAGGGATATGCGAGGCCCTCTGCGAGGAGCTTCTTTGCGAAGGTCCTGTAGATCTCTCCTCTGTGGCTCTGGGTATAGTCACCGTAGCCTCCGATATCGCCTGTAAGGGTCGCGCCCTCGTCAAACCTGATGTCGAAGAACTCGAGAGAAGTGATGATGGTCTCGACCGCGTTCTCCACATAGCGCTTGTCGTCCGTGTCCTCTATCCTGAGATAGAATACTCCGCCGCTCTGATGAGCCAGCCTCTCGTCCACGAAGGCTCCGTAGAGATTTCCGAGGTGGATGAATCCGGTCGGGCTCGGTCCGAGCCTTGTGACCTTGGCGCCTTCCGGCAGATCTCTCTCAGGGTACATCGCTTCGTACTCCTCAGGAGTATGCGGAAGTGACGGGTATATAAGTTCGCTTAATTCTCTGTGATCCATATATATTTCCTTTGTTTTCGTAAATTATCGCAACATTAGTATTTTATCAGATAAATGCGCCATATGAAAGAGCCGGGAACGACCCCGGCCCTCATTCACTGGTTTTTATCTGCCTGATGTGTAGTTGTCGAAGTAGCCCTGGATGTATACGACAGGAGTACCCTTGTCGCCGGAGCCCGACGTGAGGTCGCAGAGCGATCCGATCAGGTCAGTGAGCTGTCTCGGGGTAGTTCCCTCGGAGACCATGTTGCCTACGAGGCTCTCCTGAGGCTTGTCAGCGATAGCCTTCGAGATGGCGTCCGTCAGATCCTTGCCGGACAGCTGTGCGAAGTCGTTGTCAGCAAGGTACTTGAGCTTGAGCTCATTAGGAGTGCCTTCGAGTCCCTTAGTGTATGCAGGCGAGACTACAGGGTCTGCGAGCTCCCAGATCTTGCCTACAGGATCCTTGAAAGCGCCGTCTCCGTATACCATTACCTCGACGTGCTTCCCTGTCTTATCGAGCATCCTCTTCTGGATGTCCTCGACGAGCGCCTGTGCATCTCTCGGGAAGAGCTTGACTGTATCCTCGGTAGCCTTGTTGGTGCCGAGCAGTCCGTACTTCTCGTTGAAACCGCTGCCGTTGACAGATTCGGTCAGGATCTCATCCATGCCATATACGTTGGCGCCGAGCTTCCTGAGTCTGTCTCTGGTGATGAATCTTGTATGGATATCGCAGTTGATGACGTTCTTTGTATAATCGAGTATCGCCTCAGGTCTGTTGGCGAAAATGATCTCCGCCTCTGCTCCTGCGCCCTCGATGAGTTCGCGGTAAAAGTCCACGTAGTCAACGCCTGTGAACTGATGCTTTGTCTCGCCGAAGATCTCTCTGTATCTCTTCTCATCGAGAACTTTCGCATAAGGATCGACGCCGGATTCATAGAATTCCTCCGGGCTTACCAGAGCATTGCCCACTTCGTCGGAAGGATAGCTGAGCATCACCACGACCTTCTTCGAGGCCTTAGCGAATCCTCTCAGGAGGATCGAGAATCTGTTCCTCGACAGGATAGGCCATACGATGCCGATGGTCTCGCCGCCGAACTTGGATCTTACATCATCCGCAATGTCGTCCACAGTTGCGTAATTGCCCTGGCATCTTGCGACTACCGACTCGGTGATGCATACGATGTCCCTGTCTCTTACCTCAAAGCCGAAACCGTCATCGGAAGCTGCTGCTCCGAGTACGCTGTCGACTACCATGGCCGCAAGGTCATCTCCTTCACGGAAGATCGGGCATCTGATGCCGCGTGATACTGTACCTACTCTTCTCTCGCTCATTTTAAACTCTCCAATTCTGCTTACTGCTAAAACCAATAGTCCCGTTCCCGCGGACTGAGCCGCAAAAAGAACGGAACTATTTTACCACTATCATTGTTTTTCTACAACGTCTCCGCTGTTTTTCCAGATGCTGTTCTCAGGTACAACTCCCCTGACGCATGAAGTCGGATATATGTTCGAGTTGCGTCCGATTACAGTACCCGGGTTGAGAACCGCATTGCAGCCTACCTCGACATGATCGCCGAGCATGGCCCCGAACTTCTTGATCCCGGTCTCGATCCTCTCGGTACCGTTCTTGACAACTACGAGCTGCTTGTCAGCCTTTACGTTGGAAGTAATGGAGCCTGCGCCCATGTGGCTGTAGTGACCGAGTATGGAATCGCCTACGTAATTATAGTGCGGTGTCTGGACGTGATCGAAGAGGATCACGTTCTTGAGTTCTACGGAATTACCTACAACGCAGTTTGCTCCGACAAGAGCGGATCCTCTGATGAAGGCTCCGTGTCTGACTTCCGTCTCAGGTCCGATGATGCAAGGTGCTCCGAGGTATGCGCTCGGAAATACCTTGGCTGTCTTGTGTACCCATACGTTCTCGCTTACCTCGCCGTACTCCATAGGATCGAGCGTCGGTCCGAGCTCGAGGATGAATTCCTTGATGCCCTTCAGAGCTTCCCACGGATACGTGAACTGCTCGAGGTATTCCTTGGCCAGTGTATGGTCAAGGTCATATAAATCTTTGATCGTATACATATCGTGTTTCCTTTTCTACAAATATGCGCTGAACAGTCTGCCTCGTTTCGACGGGCTTAGTCAGTACTGCTCATCGCATCAGATACTAATCTACCAGATGTCCCTTCTTGCGGATGACATCGATTATCTGATCGACGTACTTCTCGCATTCCTCTTCTGAAGGAGCCTCGGCCATTACTCTTACTACAGGCTCTGTGCCGGATTCGCGCAGGAGAGTACGGCCCTTGTCTCCGAGTGCCTTCTTGGCTGCCTCGTCAGCTGCAAGCACGTCAGGATCGTTCATGCACTCTTCTTTGCTCTTGACTCTTACGTTCTTGAGCACCTGCGGATAGAAGACTACAGGAGCAGCGAGCTCGCTCATAGGCTTCTTCCTCGCCAGCATGGCCTCCATCAGCTTGAGGGATGTGAGGATGCCGTCGCCTGTTGTCGCGTACTTTGTGAAGATGATATGGCCGCTCTGCTCGCCGCCGATGCGGTGGCCGTTCCTGACCATGTTCTCATATACGTACTTGTCGCCGACCTTCGTCTGCTCGTATTCGATGCCGGCTTCGTCCAGGGCCTTGTAGAGGCCGAAGTTGGACATAACTGTAGTCACGACCTTGTTGTTCAGCAGTTTGCCTCTCTCCTTCATGTAGAGTCCGTAGATGTAGAGGATGTGGTCGCCTGTGACTACATTGCCCTTCTCGTCCACGCAGAGACATCTGTCCGCATCACCGTCATAAGCGAAGCCTACGTCGAGGCCGTTGTCCACAACGAACTTCTGGAGATGCTCGATGTGGGTCGATCCGCAGTTGGTGTTGATGTTATAGCCGTCCGGCTCATCGTTCATAACGTAGAGCTTTGCTCCGAGGGCCTCGTATACGCCCTTGGCGATCTGCCATGCAGCTCCGTTGGCCACATCCAGTCCTACCTTTACGTCCTTGAAGCTGAACTTGGACATAGAGATCAGATATCCGATGTAGCGGTTGCGTCCGGAGACGTAGTCCACTGTGCGTCCGATCTCCTCTCTCTCAGCCAGAGGGATGTCCATCTCGCCGTCGATGTAATCCTCGATCTTGAGCAGGGTCTCCTCATCCATCTTCTCGCCGTTGCTGTTGACGATCTTGATGCCGTTGTCATAGTACGGATTGTGGGAAGCCGAGATCATGATGCCGCAGTCGAAATCATCAACACGGGTGATATACGATACGGACGGTGTGGTCGTAACGTGCATGATATATGCGTCAGCGCCGGATGCCATGAGGCCCGTGCAGAGCGCATACTCGAACATATAGCTCGACCTTCTCGTGTCTTTACCGATGACGACTCTGGCCTTGCGGTCGAGTCTCTTGCCGTAATACCAGCCGAGGTAGCGGCCGATCTTGATGGCGTGATCAAATGTCAGTGTCTTGTTGGCTTCGCCGCGGAAGCCGTCAGTTCCGAAATATTTACCCATTACAGTCTCTCCTTGCTCTCGATGTCGAGGAAGTATTTGTAAGTGTCAACTGTCAGCTCGCCGCAGGCTTCCTCATCGCATGCGATGATGGCAGCGTTGTGCATCTGGAGCGCAGAGCATGTCCACTTCTGGCTCACTCCGCCCTCTACAACGGCAGCCATGGCTCTTGCCTTGTTGTGTCCGCTGATCAGCACGAGCACTTCCTTTGAATCAGTTACAGTGCCGATGCCAACGGACAGAGCCTGTGCAGGCACCTTCTCAGGATCGCCTCCGAAGAATCTCGAGTTCACGATCCTCGTATCAGTAGTAAGATCCCTGAGGCCTGTGCGGGAGCTGAGCGAAGTGAACGGCTCGTTGAATGCGAGGTGACCGTCTACTCCGATGCCGCCCATGAAGAGGTCGATGCCGCCATAGGAAGCGATCTTCTCTTCATATCTTGCGCACTCACCCTCAGGATCGTCAGTCATGCCGTTGAGGATATTGATGTTCTCAGGCTTCATGTCGACGAGGTGATCGAAGAAATTGTCGTGCATGAAATACCAGTAGCTCTGGTCATGCTCGTGAGGAAGTCCGAGATACTCGTCCATGTTGAATGTCACTACATTCTTGAAAGAGACCTCACCGGCCTTGTTCTTTGCGATCAGCTCCTTGTAAACGCCGATAGGCGAGGAGCCGGTCGGAAGTCCGAGCACGAAAGGTCTGTCTTCCTTGTGAGCATTGATCCTGCCCGCTATATAGTTGGCAGCCCACTTGCACATCTTATCATAGTCGTCCTGAATTACTACTCTCATTGATGATCTCCTTTTTATTGATTCATAGATATTGATCAGCAGCCTTTACGGGATACCGATCACTTGGTTTCTTTTTAATCCCGGGGGATTATAGCATGCGTTTTTCAAACCTGTAAATACGATAAGCTCATTTTCCTTGATTTTATACTCCTGTGGGAGTATGGTTTGATCAGATCAAAGAAAGGCACTTCATGGACAGGAAGATATACCACGGATCGGGCAGGATACTTAGGGCACCGAGGTTCGGAGCGGGCAACGCCTACAACGACTTCGGGCTGGGTTTTTACTGCACTGAATACCCGCGCTGCGCATCGGAATGGGCGGTCGGCAGGAGCCGCAGCGGCTTCGTCTCCGCTTACTCCATCAGGATGGACGGACTGCGCATCATCAATCTGTGCAGCTCTCAGTTCACACCGCTCCACTGGCTGAGCCTCCTGCTCAGCTTTCGTGAATTCGACACTCCATCAGTATCAGCGCACAGAGCGATCGAGTATATCAATAAGAACTTTCCTGTTGACTATCAGGGCTCGGACTGCATCATCGGATACCGGGCGGATGATGCCTGCTTCGCCTTCGCGAGGGGCTTCCTCCTGGGCGAGCTGTCCTATCAGAGCCTGGATCGCTTCCTTAAGGGAAGTGAGACCAACAGACAATTCGTCCTCAAGAGCAACCGCGCCTTTGACCGCATCAGCTTCACAGGCTACGAGGCAGCGATGGCAGCTGATCACTATCCCGCCTGCGTTTCGCGCGAGATCAGGGCTCTTAAGACCATTGGTAAACATATAAAGGAAAAGAACGACAGGGAGCTCTATGTCGATCAGATGGTGAGAGAGGAGGTCACGACTTATGACCCGCGCCTACGATGAAGTACTGTTGCCGAGTGCATGCAATACGCTCGGAAGGATGCTGGACTTTTCGGTCCACAGCCTGCGTATGGATGCGCGTGCCATGATGGAGCTGTTCACTGCGACAGGCATCGCAGACCTCTTCGGCTGCGGCGAGATACGAATGACAGCGGGGATGTCAGGCATTGAGCTGGCATACGAGGTGCTGGACAGAAGCGGGCTCACGTATGAGAGGGTCAGTCCCCGGCACGGCATCGCACTGAGCCCGGAGTACTGGATGGGACATACCTGCGCTCTCATACAGTGGCAGAGCGGTATCAGCTTCTATGAGATATGCAGGAGCCTTGACGAGCGCGGATTCACAGCCGAATACGTCAAGGGCAGGATGGCCTGTCTGGAAGAGCTGCCTCTGGATATAAGCGAGGCGGAGCGGGCCGAAGCCCTGCGGGCTTTCGGCCGGAAATTCGCCCGGGATGCTGCGGCGAATTTCGCATCGCAGGCCGCCGGCTGCGATGCCTCCGCCTCCGAAACCGCAGCCGCTTCCTCAGCTGCGCAGCCTCCTTCCCGTCTCAAACAGATGCGCATCAAAAACGGCCTCAGCCAGAGTGAACTGGCCAAGGCCTCCGGTATTCCCGTTCGTACCATCCAGCAGTATGAGCAGCGTCAGAAAGACATCAACAAAGCGCGCTTTGAATATATCGCCTCCCTTTCGGCTGCGCTCAATTGCGAAGCGTCCATGCTGCTCGAGCAGCGCTGCAGAGGGGACTAGTTTTCTTCGTCCTCTTCCGGCTCTTTTTCTATTACAGTATACCTGACTACCTGTCCGAGCGATTCGTTCGCAACGTATACTCCTTCAGGCAGGTTGTATTCTATCGGCATCTCGCCGTTTTCGTACTCACCGCTGATATCCACATCATATGCCCTGATCGTACCTATATTGTCCAGGGATCCCTCCGGTCCCTTGAGCACTACCGTATCAGGCGTCACGTATTTCCTCTCGTAATTGTCGTCAGATTTGACCTTGACAAGTACCGAGAGGCTGACCTCCTTGGTGAATCCGGCAGAGACGTCGAGCGATATCTCCTCAGGATATATCACCACGTGAGGGATCACATTGCCCTCCTTGTCGACCGCCGCAAGATCCACGGTAAAGCTCTTGGTCTTGTCTGTGACCTGGCTGTAATCGAGCAGGGCCGCCACCTTGTCTATCTCTTTGAGTCGGTTTGCGGTGCATTCCACCTCCGCAGTCATCCGGCTCATGTCCGTGGCGATCGGCTCGGCATTTTCCGGAATGCCTTCGCCCGTATAGAGCACGTCTATATCCATCTCGGCACTCTTGCTCCTGTCCACAGTGACGCTGACCAGATGGGTATCCGAATTGACCACTGTAGTATCGGCAGGGCCCGAGATACTGAGCTCGATGCTGTTGGAGCCTGCAACGCAGCCGCTTACATCCGCGGTGATCTTGATATCATCTGCGCTTATCCTGGCTGTGTCCGCCCTTCTCTGACTCAGAGTGACGACAACTCCTTCAGCGCTGTCCTCCTCAACAGCAAGCCCCCTCTCTGCAAGCTCGCGCCCTCCCGTAAAGCTTACCGGCACGTCAGTGTACCTGACCTCCGTCATAGGCTCGTAATTGTATACGACGAAGATCCAGGCTGCTATGGACACCAGTATCGCCAGTACTATATTGATACTTTTACGACTGCTGTCCGTCACTGCCGCTGCCTCCTTTCTTTCTGAAGAGTCTCGAGAACAGAGGCGCTTCCTCAGCCTCCGGAATGTATATGTCGAGCAGCATCTTCTCAAGGGTCTTCAGATCGAGGAACCGCCTGAGAGTGCCGTTCTGCGCGACGGATATGGCACCCGTCTCCTCTGATACAATTATAATGAAGGCATCCGAGACCTCGCTGAGTCCCACGCCCGCTCTGTGGCGCGTACCGAGGTTCTTGCCTATGCTGGCGCGGCTCGTGAGCGGAAGCACGCAGCTCGCTGCGCACACCCTGATGCCTCTGATGATCACAGCGCCGTCGTGCAGCGGCGAACCCTCGTAGAAGAGGTTGCCGAGCAGGCGTACCGATATCTCCGCGTCCACTATGACGCCCGATTCTATGATGTCGTTGAGCATGGTCTCGCGCTCGATAGCTATCAGCGCGCCCGTCCTGTCGGATGAAAAGTCATCGACAGCGTCGACCAGCTTGTGGACCGTCGCATACAGCTCATCCTTGCCGACGTCCCTGAATGTGTCCCGGAATATGCCTCTCCGGCCTATCTGCTCCAGAGCCCTTCGTATCTCCGGCTGGAAGAGTATTACGATAGCGATCAGTCCGACGGTGATCAGCCTGGTGAGCAGCCAGTTCAGCAGACTGAGATCCAGTATCTCAGACACGATGAAAATGCCGATAATCAAAAGGATGCCCCTGAACAGCTGCTGGGCTCTCGTCTCCTTGATGAACTCGAGCAGCTTGTACAGGAGGAAAGCAACGATGGCGATGTCGAGGACATCGGTCACCTTGATGCTCATCAGCACCCCCATTAGATTATCTGCCATCTGACTCATTCTGTCTCTGTCTCCGTATCGGTCTCGGTCTCAACGGCGTACACATTGCCGTCTTCGTCCTTTTCGAGCGGCTGACCGTTAAGTACCGCGTTTATCAGTGTTTTGGCGTTATTGATGCTGTCTTCGTCCCTGGTCATCACGTAGGCATAACCTGCGGAATAAGTATCCAGCGTATCGTCTCCGCCAACCAGAGTATTCTTGTATATCTGCCAGTCAGGATTCTTTGCGATCTGCTTCTTGACGAGGGCTCTGATCTCCCTGGAGCTGAAGTTCATCTCAAAGTAATCCTTGAGGTTGGTCAGTATCTTGTTGTAGCTGAGCAGCATCGTGCGGCTGCTCGTCGCCTTCTTGAACATGGCCTCGAACACGGCTTGCTGGTTCTTGATCCTCTGGTTGTCGCCCGTAGGGAAGGCCTTGCGCTCCCTTGCGAACGCGAGGGCCTGCTTGCCGTTCATGTGGTTCCATCCCTCCTGAACGGTCCAGTCCTTCATCTTGACTGGGGTGAACTCATACTCGGAGTACACATCTATGCCTCCGATGGCGTCGATGAATTTCTCCACGGTCGTGAAGTTGACCTTGACGTAGTAGTTCGCCGTCAGCCCGAGCAGATCCTCCTCCGCGAGTATGGTCGTCGGCACGCCGTAGAATCCGGTATGTGTCAGTTTGTCGATCGCATTATCCTTGTCAGGCATCCTGATCTCGTAATCCCTCGGTATGGAGGTCATCAGCATCTGGGCGGTCGAAGGATTGATCGTCAGTATCATGTTCACATCGGATCTGCCCTGCTCATCTATGGTGCCGCTCACGTCAAGTCCTGTGATAACGACATTGAAAGGATCCTTGGTGATATTGCCAACGCTCTTCTCATTGTCCACGGATGTGGTGCTGAGGAAGGAAAGCGTTCCCATGGCGTAGGCGGTGCCCATGCCGTAAAAGAAAATCAAAATTATCGCAAGAGCCGTGGCCACCCGTTTGCCCCACTTCTTGATGCTGCTCTTGCGCGTCTGCACCAGTATCACTGCACTCAGCAGCCCTACTACGATGTAGAGGGCTATCAGCAGTCCGAAAGGCAGCACATCCATCACGGTCATTGAAACCAGGAAGGAGCCCATCGCCACAGCATATATGGCAGTCAGCCATTTATGGAACCTGCTCACTCTGACAGGCTTGCCGGAACGCTTCTTTGCGTTCTTCCGGTAATTGCTCTTGTACCTGTCATAGGCATCCTGCGAAGCCTGCTTGAGAGCAGCGATCTCCTTGACGTTGACCCCGTAAGGATCCCCCTCCGGAGCCACCTCCACAAGTCCGCGGTCACGGTCAGCATGGGTCCTGTCGTACTCCTCGAAGATGCTCTCATCCCTTTTGGAATAATCGTATCCGTCATACTCGTGTATCCCGGACCTGTCCGTATGCTGATCGTCGAATCTGAATGTGAACGCCGGATCCTGCGCACCAAAACTCCCCGCGCCCGGGTCATCCTGATGTCTCAGTGACTCATAGCGCCTTACTTCATCATGCGAGTCGTGGGAGATGTCGAGCCCCTTGTGCGGTGCGGGCTCGCTGCTGCCTGCCAGCTCGTCAAATACTGCGAATTCGTTATCTTCTGAATGTCCGGGAACCTCGTGATCATAGTGGAAATCCAGAAGATCATCGGGGTTCCAGTCCTTGTCTGCCATGCTTTATATTTCCTATCTCTTAGTCTCGATCAAGCCGTAGGCATTGCCCTTGCGCTTGTAAACTACGCTGACATCGTTCGTATCCATGTCGAGGAACACGAAGAAGTCATGTCCGAGCATCTCCATCTGGAGTACTGCTTCCTCGGCTACCATAGGAGTCAGCTCTACCTGCTTCCTTCTGACGATAGCCATTTCCTCTTCGAAGTCTTCCTCATCCGGTTCAGGTACGAATTCGAGCTTGAGAGCCTTGTTCTCCTTGTACCTTGCCTCGAGCTTGCCCTTGAGCTTGCTCATCTGATTTGCGAGTTTATCTGTAGCCATATCCACTGCGTCGTAGATGCTGTCGTTAGCCATCTCAGCTCTGAATACAGCCTGTTTTGCGTTGATGGTGGCCTCGAATTTCGGAGTCTCCCTGAGCTTGGAAACTACCACGTTGGCCGTTACGTCCTCGTTGAAATACTTGTCGAGCTTGCTCAGCTTCTTTTCGATGTAATCACTGAGCTTATCGCTCATCGGATAATTCTTTGATGAAATCTGTACCTTCATTTTAAGTACCTCCTAATATCATAATTTCGCAACTTAATAATAACATATCTCGCGCAAAAAATGTGTGCACCTTCCGTGAAGATGCACACATTCTGAAAAAATTTTTAACTTGATTACCAGAGTCTGTCAAAGACGATAGCTACTCTTCTGCCTTCCTCACCTGTGAGCTTGCATCTGAGCTGTCTCTTTACCTCCAGCCTAGGGAAGTCCTTTTCCTTACCTTCTTTGATGCGGTCGAGGATTACCTTCTCCGCTTCCTTCGTAGCCTTGCCGTCTGCCGACACGCCACTGATAAGGACGTCCAGTTCTTCCTGCGTTAAGTTCATTGAAAAATCTCTCATTACTTTTCCTCCTTGGCACTTACTGTCTTTTGATTAGCACCGCGGCCACTCGACCTGGTCTTTGACCCCACACTCGCCTTTACCCGCTTTGCGGAGGACTTACATCTAAGATACGCCATGATCACAGCTGCTTCCTGCACGCTGCTTACGTGGGTCCCTTCGCCCGTATCTGGCATGGACTTTCAACCACGAACATGGCCGCGGTCTATTCACTTAAGACAAGAGCGATCACTATCTGCTCTTCTTTACCTCTGATTCAAGCATCTTGCTGAGTCTGTCCTTTGCCTTCGGATCATATGCAAGAGCATTGTCATCACCGGCAAGGAAGGCCTCAAGGTTAGGCAGGCGGACGCCGGCCTTGTAGTTCATCTTGAACAGTGGCACGTTGAGTCTGTTTACGACATCGCGCATTTCCTGATTGGTCATTGTAACCTCCTTGATTCGTTGTAAGCTGTTAAGGTCTGTATTCGCCTTCGGCCTCGAGGGTCTTCGATCCGTCTTCTTCAGCCGAATCCGGCTCCTCGACCTCTATCGACTTGATCCTCATCTCGTTGCCGCGCAGCAGCCATGTATTGCCGCTGCCGCAGTGAGGACAGGTCTTGCCGTATGTGATGGTGCTGTAAGTGATCTTACAGTCGTCGCACCAGGTCACAGCCGGAATCTCATCGCACTTGAGCTTCGTCCCCTCCAGGAGATGGTACTTCTTGGTATACCAGTCCCAGTAATCATAGAGATATGCCGGAACGATGCCCGAGACCTCGCCGAACTCCAGGGTCACCGTCTTGATGTTGGTGACTCCTCTTTCCTTAGCGAACTTATCAACTTCTTTAACTGCGTAATTTACTAAGCCTAATTCATGCATAATAGCTTATTATCCGTTTCTAAGATTATCTGCCCGCAACCTTGTTCTTGATGATGCGTACAACACGACCAGGCATGTTCTTGCCGATTCCGAGGAACTTCTGCTCTGCAGGGATCATCCTGGAGTAGAGGTCTCCGTCCGGACGTCTGATCAGGTGGATAGCATCGAACTTGCACTGTACGGTGCACATTCCGCAGCCGATGCACTTGTTCTGATCGACTACGCTGCGTCCGCACTTGAGGCATCTCTCAGCTTCCTTCTTGATCTGCTCTTCTGTGAACTGCTTGATCTCATAGCTCATGGTGAGCTTCTTGGACTCGTCGATCTCTCTGACCTGGCGAGGAGGCTTTCTGTAGTCGGAAGCCGGCAGTACGATCTCATCCTTGTTGAGCATCTCGAACTGACGTGTGTTCCTGTGGATAGTCAGGTGCTGTCCCTCGTTGACGAATCTGTGGAGCGATACAGCGCCTTCACGTCCCATTGCCAGAGCGTCTACTACGAACTTCTGTCCGCTTACGGAGTCGCCGCCTGCGAAGATGTCAGGTTCTGCAGTCTGCAGTGTGACAGGATCTGCGATGATCATGCCGCGAGGCGAGAGCTCTACCTTTGTGCCTTCGAACAGCTTGCCGTAATCAGGCTTCTGGCCGATGCTGAATAGGATAGTGCTGCACTTCTGCTCTGTAGTCTCGTTGTCATCGAACTTAGGGTCGAATCTGCCCTCTGCGTTCTTGACGCTGACGCACTTTCTGAACTTGATGCCTGCGACCTTGCCGTCCTTTGTAACGACCTCTGTCTGGCCCCAGCCGTCGTGGATAACGATGCCTTCAGCCTTGAGGAATTCCTGATCCTCTTCGCCCATTGGCATCTCGTCATAGGACTCGAGGCAGTACAGGTGTACGCTCTTTGCGCCCTGACGGATAGCTGTTCTTGCAACGTCAGCTCCGATGTTACCGCCGCCGATGACTACTACGTCACCGCTGAGCTTCTTGGCCTTGCCGAGTGTAACATCCTTTACATAATCTACGCCGCCGATAACGCCCTGAGCGTCATCGCCAGGGATACCGAGCTTGCCGCAGCTCTGGAGGCCTGTGCCTACGAAGAAGCCCTTGAAGCCTTCTTCTCTGAGCTGCTGTATAGTTACGTCCTTACCGACTTCAACGCCGCATCTGATCTCAACGCCCATCTCCTTGAGGATGTCGATCTCAGCATTTACAACGTCCTTCTCAAGTCTGAAGTTAGGGATACCGAGTACCATCATTCCGCCCGGCTTCTCCTGCTTCTCGAATACTACAGGCTTATAGCCCTCGATAGCGAGGAAGTAAGCGCAGGACAGTCCCGCAGGACCGGATCCGATGATCGCGATCTTCTGATCGAAAGGCTCTCTCGTGCAGGATACCATTGGCGGGATGTACTTGTGCTCATCCTCGAGATCCTTGGCAGCGATGAATGCCTTGATGTCGTCGATAGCCAGAGCTTCGTCTACTGTGCCTCTTGTGCACTCGAGCTCGCAGTACTTGTGGCAGATAGCGCCGCATACTGCAGGGAACGGGTTATCTCTCTTGATGAGCCTGAGGGCTTCCTGATACTCGCCTCTCGAAGCCATGTCGATGTAACCCTGGATAGCGATGTGGAGCGGGCATGCAGACTTGCATGGTGCAGTACCTGTAGGCCATGTCTGGATGACACCATTCTCGTTCTTGTAGTTCCAGTTCCACTTCTCTTCTGGCCAGAAGTTGCTGTCAGGCAGCTCCTGCTTCGGATATTCGATCTCGCCGTGCTTTGTGCAGAGCTTCTGTCCGAGTCTGACAGCGCCTGCAGGGCAGACCTCTACGCACTTGCCGCAGGCAACGCACTTCTCAGCGTCTACCTCGGATGCATATGCGGAAGCGGACATGTTAGGTGTATTGAAGAGCTGGGATGTTCTCAGAGCGTTGCAGATACCGACAGCGCAGTTGCAGATAGCGAAGATCTTGTTCTCGCCGTCGATGTTTGTGACCTGATGTACATAGCCCTTCTCTTCAGCCTTCTCGAGTACCTCGAGAGCTTCTTCATAAGTGATGTCGTAGCCCATGCCGGTCTCTTTGCAGTAATCAGCGAAGTCGCCGAGGCCCATGCACCAGTACTGCATGATGTCTCCGGAACCCTCGCCTCTCTCTGTCTGCTGCTTACGGCAGGAGCAGATGCCGAGGCCGATCTGACCTTCGTACTTCTTGAGCCAGTACGAGATATGCTCTACGTCGAGCGACTCACACTCAGCAGGGATAGCCTTCTCAACAGGGATGACGTGCATTCCGATGCCGCAGCCTCCCTTGCCGACCATTTGTGTGATACCTGCGAGCGGCAGATAAGTCATTCTCTCGAAGAAGTCAGCTACCTCAGGATTGTGAGGCATTATCTGATCTCTCATGACCATGATCTCAGCAGCGCCCGGTACGTACATGTCGAGTACATAACGTCTCTCGTGCTGAGGGTTCTTGCCGTCTTCGTTCTCGTTGTTCCATTCAACAAGACCGAACTGTCCGAGAGCCTCGAGACATGTCTTGAGGTGAGCATCATCAAAACCTGTGAGTTCTCTCATCTGTGCGAATGTCTTAGGCTTACGCTTGCCCATTACGAGTGCCGCATCAAGAGCGTCCTCTGCGACATCCTTGCCGTACCTTCTGACGACATACTGATAGCCTGAGTCCATTCCCCAGTACTCAGGAGAATCCTTTGAAGGCTTCTCGAGTCCGAGGAGGATCTCTTTACGGTCAGTAATGATCTTGATCAGCTTGAAGATCTTCTCGTCGTGAGTCAGTACCTTAGCTTTTCTAGCCATACTTTTTCCTCTCTTTCCTCTTTGTGTATGTGTGCTTTTGTACACTATATTAATCCCCGCTAAAGGGTTGTTAACATTGATACAGCTATTCTGCGGACCTGTCAGCTCTGATACCGTCGATCAGGATGCCCGCGACCTGCGAGAGCGCCTCCCTGTAAGGGATGTTGTTCTTGACGAGGACGTCATCCTGGAAGAACTGCTCTATGGTCGACTGGAACATGGTCTTTAATATCGGGAGAGATATGTCTTTGATTTCACCCTGTTCTATGCCTCTGTCGAGCAGTATGGCTACGCCCTGCCAGTAGTTCTCACGGCAGCGCTGCCAGTGTCTGTATACCGACGGGTACTTTTCCTTGAGCACGTACAGCTGCGTGAGATCGTTTTGTGTGTAACGTTCAGGCACGCTGCCGATTATCGCTCTGAGCTGTTCCGGGATCGAAAGACTCGTGTCATTGAGAATGCTCTCTTCGACGATCAGAGCATCATCAAAAAAGCGGTCGATCGTTTCGGTCATGATCGAACGCTTGTCTTCAAAGACAGTATAGATGGTCTTTTTGCTCATGCCTAAAGAACGGGCAAGATCGTCCATGGTGAACTTGATGCCCTTCCTGTTGAACAGCTTGGCAGCCTCGTCAAGAATGCGAACTCTGAGCTCGTCATTAGCGGCGGATCTCATATCTGTCTTTCTCTCCCTCTAAGGAAACGGAAACTTTTAGGTATGTTTCCGTTTCCTGATGATGGAATTCTACCATTGTCAACGTTTTGACGCAAGCAAAAAGCCCTCTCTTCTTTGTATTGTCATGTACTTTTTATCCGGATGGGAGGGATGGGCTTATCAGTCCTTCTCCTTAAGCCATTTGCGGATATATTCTATGGCCGCATCCTCACCCTCGTCCTTGAGCAGTTCGAGCATCTTCTCAAGCTCTGCGCTCGTCTCCGGATGCATCAGCGTCCACTTCCTGGCTTTCATAAAATAGTCATACGGGGAAGCGTCGGTGTACTTATCTCCCAGGTATATCCTGCAGGCTGCCACCCTGTCGCAGAACATCTCCGCAACGTACTTCTTAGGCATGCGGTTGCCGCCAAAGCCCACCGAGCCGTCCTCGTTGATTATATAATCGATCCAGTACTCGAAGTGGTGCTTGTTCTTACCCTTGTGGTGGAGCCAGGCCTTCGACACCCCGGTGTCCCTGCGCTCCATGTCGTTGGGGCTCCTGTAGCCGACGTAGTACTTCGCTCCGCGCCAGAATTCGACCGGAGAGTACTTGCTCAGGTCGTGAGTGAGTCCCTGCCACACGAGTCCCAGCCTCATACAGTATGAGCGCACGAGCTTCCTGTGCTGCGTTATTGTCCTGTAGTGTTTGATCGGATGCATATGACCGCCTTTCTATGCCACCATTGTATCACAGTATCACCTTATCTCAGCGGCTGCTTTCAAGCTTTTTGCGGTCTGTCTTGCCGCACTCGTTTATCGGAAGTCCTTTAGGCCAGAAGACGTAGCGAACAGGTCTCTTCCCTTCAGACAGTCCTCTCTCCGCAAGATCCCTTAGAGAAGCTTCTATCTTATCCTGCTCCGCCTCATCCTGCAAAGACGCAAATATATGAGCCGTTATCGCGCCATCATCTTCAGCCAGTACCACAGAGCAGCACAGCACGCGCGTATCCTCTGCCAGGACATTCTCTATCTCTGAAGGATACACCGCATGGACTCCGTCCGGGTAAAACACGCTGTCTATGCGCCCATGTACATATACAAAGCCGTCCTCATCCACATGTCCGGCATCGCCTGTGCGCCCCCACACATTGCCATCCTCATCCGTAAAGAAGAAAGCATTCGCAGCCTCTTCATCTTTGTAGTAACCGCTCATGACCGCCGGCGTGATGCGTTCTCCGCCGCAGGCTGTGAATCTGAACGGATCATTAAGCGCTTATCATATCCCTGCCGCCGGCGTAGGCCAGGAAGTCAACGCGGGATGCTCCCGCTTCCTTCAGAAGACCTGCGATCTCGTCTATGGTCGCGCCTGTTGTATAGATATCATCGATCAGCAGTATTCGCGCGCCGCATATCTCCGGCAGCAGCCTATCTCTGATCCTGAATGCGCCACGGATATTGGCACGTCTCTCCTCCGGGCCGAGGCCTTTCATCGGAGCGGTGGCCCTCGTCCTTATAACCACATCCGGCCTGCACCTGAGACCGGCCCTCTCCGCGAAGCCCTTCGCCATCAGATCAGCATGGTTGAATCCGCGCTTCTTTATCTTATCCTTATAGATCGGCACCGGGATCACCAGATCATACATGGCAGCAAGCTCGTCCCCGCCGTATTCCGATGCCATCCTGTCGTACATTATCTCTCCGAGAGTATCCCCTATGTCGCTTCTCGAGCCGTACTTGAAGGCGAATATGAGAGACTGCTCGCAGGCACCATAGCCCGCGCATGCATGACCCTTATCGAAGGCATGGAAAGCTCCCGAAGCCCGCCTCTCCGCACACGAAAAGCATACGTCTCCGGGATCGGCATCCGCCAGAGGCTTGCCGCAGTTCGCGCAGTGTCTCTCAGTGATCCAGTTCGAAGCCGCCATGCACTCGTTGCACAGCCTGTACGTCCGAGTCTCATCGATGATCTTGCCGCAGCTTATACAGTAGAGACTCGGCGGATACACCAGATCGAGCAGCTTATTCCCCGTTTTTCTGACCCATGACCCTTCTCTCATCTGTCAGTCCTTGTCCACATCCAGACCGAATTCGGCCGGCAGGAACCTCGGGCATACATTCTCATCAGTGATTATCACCGAAGCAGCCAGTCTCGCTCCTATCCCGCACGCCTCATCGAGGCTCTTGCCGTATGTAAGTCCGATAGCAACGCCCGAGAAGAACGCATCGCCCGCTCCTGTCGTATCCTTGACATCCACCTTTGGCGCAGGGCAGTGGCCGCACTCTCCGTCCATCGAAGCATATGCAGCTCCAAGCTCTCCCATCGTGACTACTATTGCCGGCATCCTTGCAGCACGCACCTTTTCCAGAAGCACGCCGCCCATTTCCTCCGGAGGGATCTCTTCGAAGTCATCTGTAAAGAGCAGCTCCGCTTCCTGGAGGTTGCAGACCAGACAGCCTATGTGCTGAAGCAGATCTCTTCTTTCGATCGCTATAGACATATTGGAAACCGGAGCGTATATTTTTTTGTCATGCTTACGTGCGAGTTCGATTATCTTCTTGAGTATAGGCACCTCGATGTCGAATTCGACCGCAATGCTGTCGGCGGCTTTGAAGATCTCATCGCCCTTTTCATCGAGCAGATCAAGCATCGGCATGAGGTCCGGCCTCTTGGAGATCGAAGCCACCACATCCCCGCTGTTGTCGAATACCGCCAGCCATGTGCCGAGTCCGTCATCGGTCCTTACGATGTAGTCCGTATTGCAGCGGTGCTTGGCGAGCTTGTCCGACACCTCCGTGCTGATCGTACGATTATCCAGCACTGTCACGAATGTCGGTCTCAGCTCGACATTCGCTATGTCTTCGGCAATGTTGCGCCCGACTCCGCCGTGGACCTCGATCACAAAACCGGAATTACGTCCGGTAGGTATGTACTGCGAATACGGATACCCCTTGATATCCACAAAGGCAGCGCCGATCACTACTATTCCTGTGCTCTTCCCTTTCATGGTCTCCTCACTTTTCTCATCTCCCGAATGGATCTGCGTCGAACATTATCAGTCTCTCCCTCAGTCCCGTATATCTCTCGTCCGCCCTGTTGTTGTCTATCATCATGCGCACCCTCGCCGGGTCGCCTATTATAAGCACAAGCTTTTTGCCCCTCGTGACCGCTGTATACAGGAGGTTCCTCGTCATGAGCATCGGAGGGAACCTCCAGGCCGGGATGATCACCACAGGGAATTCAGAGCCCTGGCTCTTGTGGACCGTTACCGCGTACGCGAGGTCTATCTCCTCGAGCATCTCCCCTGCGTAGTCAACGAGCTTGTCGTCGAGCCTGACCGTCATGGTCCTGCCGGCGGTATCTATGGATTCGATGGTGCCCATGTCGCCGTTGAATATGCCCTCGCCCTCTGTCGTAAAGTAGTCCGTCCTCCACTCCGCGGAGTAGTTGTTGCGAAGCTGCATCACCTTGTCGCCCTCGCGGAAGGTGACCGGTCCCACCTTGATCTCCGCCTTGTCTTCCGCCGCTGGATTTATGACCTCCTGAAGCACGTTGTTGAGGCTCGGCGCCCCGAGCATGCCGCGCTTGGTCGGAGTCAGCACCTGTATGTCGTCAGGCGAGCCTACGAAATCGAAGCTGTCGGCTATGCGTCCGCCCACGAGCTCCTTGATCGTATCCGTTATGGATATCTCGTTCAGTCTCCTGATGATATAAAAATCGTTGCCTCCCTGCTGCTCAGGATACTCGCCGCTGTTTATCCTGTGCGAGTTCGTAACGATGCCGCTGTCAGACGCCTGACGGAATATCTCCCTCAGCCTTATCGTCGGGATGCATTCGCTCGCTATCATGTCGCGCAGCACATTTCCCGCTCCTACCGATGGCAGCTGATCAGCATCGCCCGTGAAAATGAGCCTCGTTCCTTCGCTGACGGCCTTCATCAGTCCGTCCATCAGCATCAGGTCTATCATCGAGGCCTCATCGACTATTATCACATCCTGAAGCAGAGGGTTCTCCTCATCGCGCCCGAATATCAGGACATCCTCCTCCGCTGACCACACGAACTCGAGCAGCCTGTGTATGGTCATCGCAGGCCTTCCTGTCGCCTCCTCCATGCGCTTGGCCGCTCTGCCCGTCGGGGCCGCGAGCGCGACCGACATCCCGGCGAAGTCGAATATCCTCACCAGCGTATTGATGATCGTAGTCTTGCCCGTACCCGGACCGCCCGTGATTATCGTTATGTTGTTCCTGAGGCAGGCCTCGACCGCGTGCTCCTGCTCCTCGGAAAGCTCTATCCCCTCTCCTGAGTGGAGTGCGTTGTCTGTCTGCATCGGTATCGGCTTAGGCTCGGCATCGCGTATGGTCATGAGCGCATGCGCCACTCTCTGCTCTGCGTGAAAATATCCGTACAGGTAGATGACAGTGATATCGTCCAGCCTGTCCTCCTCAAGCTCGCCCGAGAAGACCATATCCTTGACCGAGTCAGTGACCTTGTCCATCATCACATCGAGCAGCTCTGCCGTCCTCTCGATCAGCAGCCTCTCGGGCATAAGCGTGCTGCCCGACGCCGCCCAGGTCTTCATCATATGTCTGATACCGCTCTCTATGCGGAGGCTGCTGTCAGGCTCGAAGCCTATCTTCGCGGCGATGGCGTCCGCCTTGTTGAAGTTGATGCCGCGTATGTCCTCGGCCAGGACGTAAGGGTTCTCCTTCACTACGTCTATCGAATCCTTGCCGTATATCTTGTATACCCTGACAGCCTCGCTCATCTCGATCCCGAGCTCGCGAAGCCCTATCGCCGTATCGGCGACCTCCCTCGACTCACGGTATGACTCGCTGATCCTGCCGAGAGTCTTCGGACCTATGCCGCTGATGCTCAGCAGCTTCTCAGGCGTCTCCTCGATCACCCTGAGAGTCTCCTCGCCGAAGGTATCGACCAGGGTCCTGGCCGTGGCAGGTCCTATCCCGCGTATATTGCCGGCGGAGAGGAAATCGAGTATGGCGTCCGCTCCTTCCGGTAGTATCTCCTCATAGGAGCTGAAGCTGAACTGCTCGCCGTACTTCGGATGTATGGTGAAGCGGCCCTCGATCCTGTAACTCCCGCCCAGTCTCGGCTCGGCAAAAGAACCGGCTATACGCACGGAACCATCCGATGTAGTCAGTACCGCTACGGTATAGCCGTTGTCTTCGTTATGGTATATTAATCTGCTGAGTTTGCCTTCCTGCTGCATATATCAGATATCAGAATGTCCTCTTGTACAGCTTCCTGTTGTCGAGCGTGTACACTCTCTCGCTGAAGCCGCCCGGCTTGACGCTTCTGAGCGCGTCCTCCATGTCGAACATCTTGGCGTCCGTCATGTCGAGATAGTGGAGCATCTCGGCCTCAGGGAAGAGCGGTTTCTTCGGGCTTCCGAACTCAGGCTCGTAATGATGCGTCAGAGACATGTGCTGCATCAGCAGGCACTTCTCGGCATCGATCCCGAGCTCCTTGCAGCGCTCACCTATCACTTCGACGCCCATCACCAGATGACCGAGCATCTTGCCTTCGAGAGTGTACTCAGGCACTACGCCGTTCTCGTCCGAATCGAGCTCGTTCAGCTTCTCTATGTCGTGAAGAGCGACTCCCGCCAGCAGGAGATCTTTGTTGAGATATGTATATACCTCGCATGCGCGTTCGCCCATCTCCATCATCCTCTTCACGTGGTACAGAAGACCTGCGAATTCCGCATGGTGATTGCTCATAGCAGCCGGATAGTACATCAGCCTCTCCTTCTCATTTTCGTAGAAGCTGAGGCAGAGCTTCTTCAGGTCCTCGTCCTCGAAGTCTTTGATCCTGCCGACTATGTAGTCATACATGTCCTCCGGCTTCTCAGGGGCAGCCTTGTAGAGGTCGGCTCTTTCGTAGCTGTCCTCTCTGGCCTGGCCCTTGATGGTGTCGAGTATGAGCTGGTTCTGTCCCTTGTAGTCGCGGCACCTGCCCACTACTGAAATGACCATGCCCGACTCTATCTTTGAATACGCTCTCAGCTCATCCGGAGTGAGGCTCCACTTGACTGACTGGATGTCGCCGCTCGCATCGGCAAGCGTCATGTAGAGGTGCCTCTTGCCGTTGTTGCCGTCGCGTATATCCGCGGTCTTGACCAGGTATCTGTCCTCGATCACTTTCCTTTCGTCCGGGATAAGGTCCTTTATGTAATATGGTTTCATGTATCATTGTCTCCTTGGGTCTTGATTTGATTTCAGTATAACATATGCATGACATATGATATAATGATTCCGTTAATTTTTACGGCATTGCCGTAAAGGATTCGTGATGGAGATGTGACATTATTACGGAGGATCTGAAATGGGATTTGACGCTGTTAAAGCCAAGGACGCTACAGTAAAATGGATAAGAGACTGGTTCGACAAAAACGGTCCGGGATGCAATGTGATCATCGGTATCAGCGGAGGCAAGGACAGCTCGATCGCTGCCGCTCTCTGTGTTGAAGCGCTGGGCAGGGACAGGGTCATCGGCGTCATGATGCCTAACGGCGAGCAGCCGGATATAGACATGGCGAAGCTGCTGATCGACCACCTAGGCATCAGGCACTATCTGGTCAATATCAAGGGAGCGTTCGATTCACTCATAGATCAGCTCAAAGGGACAGGGGTCGATGTATCGAAGGACAGCATCATCAACCTGCCGCCGCGCCTTCGCATGTCCACTCTCTATGCCGTAGGGCAGAGCAATAACGGCAGAGTCGTCAACACCTGCAACCTCTCAGAGGACTGGGTCGGCTATTCGACACGTTATGGTGATTCCGTTGGCGACTTCAGCCCTATATCGGGATTCACCACAGCTGAGATCAGAGCCATGGGCAGGGAGCTCGGTCTTCCTTCCGTACTGATCGAAAAGGTCCCAAGTGACGGCCTCTCGGGCATGACCGACGAGGATAAGCTGGGCTTCACCTACGAGGTGCTCGACAGATATATCCGCACCGGCGAGATCGACGACCCGGCCACCAAGGAACGCATCGATTCACTTCATAAGAAGAACCTCTTCAAACTGAGATACATGGACTGCTTCGTATATGACGGAGTCGAGGTCAAGGCCGAATAGTGATTCGCGCCCCGATAGCAATATAAGACGGTTTCCGCGGCAGGAAACCGTTTTCGAGGAGACAGGGCGAGGAGAGAGGGGAGGGTTCTCTGTCTCCTGCGCACCAATAGAAAAAAAGACGGTTTCCACGATCGGAAACCGTTTTTATATGGACATGACGAGGGAGACAGAGAACCGTCCCCTGTCTCCCGCAGGAGTTCTTCTCCGGCGCCGTTAAATGACACTATTCCTGTTCCCGCAGGCGGGCCAGTACGGTCTCGTAACCGCCTTCGCCGTAGGTGAGGCACTTGTTTACACGGCTGATGGTCGCAGAGCTTGCTCCGGTCTCTTTGGATATCTCACTGAATACAGTTCCCTCCGACAGCAGTCTCGCCACCTCAAGTCTGGCCGACAGATCGAGTATTTCCTTGATCGTCGCCACGTCGTCAAAGAACTTGCGGCACTCCTCCTCATCCTCGAGAGCCAGCACGGCTTTGTAGAACTGATGCATGTTTTGCTTTTCCTTGTCTGTGATCATGACTGCTCCTTATGGGTCCTGTCTCAAATGATGTCTACAGTATACTACTTTCATACTTTAGTGTGTGAAAGTATTATGTATTTTTTTGTATTGTTTTTAGTGCCCTTCAGGTCTATCATTCAGTTGTCAACATTGAGAGGTATTTCAAAATGAGGAAAGTACACGAATCGACGATCACACATGAAATCGCGGCATTCTTATGCGGACTGTGCCTGCTCTTCATCATCCTGGCCACCTCATTCCAGGCTGTATGCTTCTGGGTCCCGGACTGGTGGAGAAATGAATATGCAAAATACGACACCCCTTCCTTCGTTACAGGAGAGATGTCGCTTGATGACGCCGTACATGTCACGGAAGACATGCTGGATTATTGTATAGGCAGGATCGATACCCTCGATGATACCGAGGCGACCATCGACGGAGTGACCGCGCCTTTCTTTACTGACCGCGAGAAGGCCCACCTGGTCGACTGCCGCAATCTCTTCCAGGGAGGACTGCGTTACAGAAACATAGCCCTTCTATTGCTTATAGCGCTTTGCATATACATATATGTCCATGAGGGCCGGGAGAAGACTCCCGCTATACTGGCCCGTGGCTATCTGCGTGCATTCGCCGCAGTCATCGCGGCATCGATAATAGTGGCGCTGACAGCGGTCATCGATTTCACCTTTGCATTCACGGTATTCCACCGCATATTCTTCGACAACGATCTGTGGCTGCTCGATCCGCGCAGGGACAACCTAGTGAACATAATGCAGGAAGCTGTGTTCGCAGACACGGCAGCCGCCATAGCAGGCATCTTCGCGGTCTGCTCTCTGGCCGTCGCTGTCATCGCATTCATCACAGTCCGGCGAAGACCTCAGCCACATCAGTCCTGATCACCAGAGCCGCTTTCTCGTCCGCAGGAGTCGGCTCTTTATTTATCACCACCAGATACCTGCCGCTGAAATACTCAAGATACGATGCCGCAGGCTCCACCATGAGCGAGGTCCCCGCGACTATCAGCGTGACCGCCCCCGTGATCTCCCTGCAGGCTCCTATGCCGGTGTACTTGTCCGGCATCTCACCGTAGAGCACGACCCACGGCTTTATTATCCCGCCGCAGTGCTCGCATCTCGGCACGCCCTCGCTCTCCATTATCTTCTCAAGCGGATATGACGCCTCGCAGTCCACGCAGTAGTTCTCATATATGCTTCCGTGCAGCTCGTACACCCTCTTGTTGCCGGCCATCTTGTGAAGACCATCGATGTTCTGGGTGACTATGCCGCGCAGCTTGTCGGCCTTCTCGAGCCCGTACAGATATCTGTGGACCGCATTCGGCTCAGCGTCCGGATGCACCATGTATCTGCGGTAGAAATCAAAGAACTCCGCGGTGTGAAGCGCGAAGTAGGAGGCGCTCAGGATGGTCTCGGGAGACAGGCCCCCGGCATCCTGCGAGTACAGTCCGTCGGCTGAGCGGAAATCCGGTATGCCGCTCGCGGTCGATACTCCAGCACCGCCGAAGAACACGATCCGCCCGGACCGCCTGATTATTTCTCTCAGTTCATCGATCTCTCTGCTCATTCTCTCACATCGTCTGGCGAAGCCGTATCAGCTCCGCTTCCCCTTCCAAGGTCCACTGTGATCAGCACCCCGATGAATACCACGACTATGCCGATCATCTGTCTCAGCGATATCGGCTCTCCCAGCATCAGGAACGAGAATATCGCAACGAACACCGGCTCAGACGCGTATATGACCGTCGTATGCTCGGCAGAGCTGTACTTCTCCGCTGCAGTCTGCAGTATGAATCCCAGTGCCCCGCAGCCGAGAGCCAGATAGAGGAGCTGGCCCCATCCGGCAGGACTTACAGGCAGGCGGAAACTGTCCTCGAGCAGGAAGGAGAATATGAAGCCGTATATAGACACGAAGAGCAGCTGGTAAGTCCCGATGAGTACCGGGTCATGCTCACGCGCGTACTTCTCCGTGAAGAGCATCTGAAACGAATAGAAGAATGCGCTGAGGATGCAGATGAAGTCGCCCTTGTTGAGCGTCAGATCCTTCGAGAGGCACATCATCGCCGTTCCGATGAGCGTTATGAATACGCTGAGCATGTGTCTGCTGTCCGGTATCACCTGGTAAACGACAAGGAGTATCAGCGGTGTGAAGAAGGCCACCAGGCTCATCATGAAGCCGGCATTCGACGCCGTCGTGTACTTGCAGCCGAGCACCATACACAGATACGATACGAAAAGGAAGGTTCCCAGCACCCACGCATGGAAGGTCACCCTCCTGTCGACCCTGCGGTACTTCCTGAAGAACACAACAAAACACGCCGCGAACGCGATCAGAAATCTCAGCGCCACCATGTTGAAGACTTCGAGCTCTGCCAGTATCTGTTTGGAGAATATAGTCATCGCGCCGAAGATCATGGTGGCGGCCAGCATCATAAGGTCACCCAGAAGTGATCTCTTCATGTCAGGCGCCCCTTCATCAGTCTCACAGTCTCTTCCCCCGTTTGTTGCTCTGTCCTACGCCCCCAGTGTAGGCTGGTCGTAGTCGAACAGTATCGTGTTTATGTAATGGATATCGTAGTATCCGTTTTCTATGCAGTACTCGACTATCTTGTCGAAGGTATTTGAGGGCGACAGGGCGAGACCCGCCCTGAGGAGCAGATCCCTCGTCTCATCTATGCTCAGCTCCAGTCCGATCGCCAGCGCGAGTGCCGTCTTCTTCGAAGGCGAATACTCCCTGTTGCTCCTGATCTTGGAGAAGTGCTTTCTGTCTATGTTGGCCTTCTTGTATACCTCCGGATCCTTCAGTTCCTTGCGGTCTATCAGCATCAGCAGATACTCCTGGAAGGTCTTGTCCATGTGCTCGAGCCTTTCGATGAGAGACTTATTGGCAGCGCAGATGTCGGCATCTGCAATAGGCTCCATAGCAGCATCCATGTAAAGCTCAGGACCTGCTGCGTCTTCAAGAACTGATGCCCCGCTTTCTATCGGCTCGGATGTCTCGTATCCGCTGCCGGGCTGTGGAGAATATACGCGCTTCTCCTCGCGCAGAGGCATCGATTCATTCAGAAGCATGCGTCCCACACCTCTGGCTCTGCGCACGGCTCTCACGGCTCTTCCGGCTCTCTCAGCGCTCCCGGCTGTGTCCTCATCACCTATGTAGGCCTTTATATCGGAGAAGAGCTTGCCCGATACGGCGAACGACTCCTTGTCGTATACCACCAGGAAGACTTCCATCTCGTTGTCGATCAGGAAGCTGCTGATCTCCCTGACTGCTATCCTGAGTGCCTCGTCTTTCGGGAATCCGTATGTACCTGTGGCCATCAGAGGGAATGCTATGGATTCGCATCCGAGCTGCGCCGCCAGCTTCATCGACTTGCTGTAGCAGGCCGCCACAGTCTCCCGCTCGCCGTATCCGCCGCCTCTCCATGCGGGACCGATGGCGTGGATGATATACTTCGCATCCAGATCGAATGCCGGAGTATACGCGACCTCGCCCGGCTCCATAGGACCGATGGCCGCTCTCGCTTCGAGCAGCCTGTCCCATCCTGCCGCGGTATATATGGCCTCATCGACTCCCGGACCGACCGCTACTGCCGGATTGGCCGTGTTGACTATGACGTCCGCCTGCACGTTTATTATGTTGTTGCGTATGATTTGTAATGCCATTGCTCAGATTTTACCACATTCAGATACCGCTTTTCGACACTGCTTACTTCCTGCCTTACTTTCTGCTCTCGTAGTCTGCTCTTATATCATCAAGCGCATCCTCCGCGACACAGCCGCAGGCTCTCATCGACGATACCGTCTTTGACAGTACGGCGAAGTTCGTTCCGATGCCCGCATCGTCATTGTGGAACCTCGCTGCCCTCTCCTTCCTGATGCCTATCCTGCCGGCGACATCGACGGCGTCCATGTTGGCTCCGAGGAATATGAATTCCCATCCGTAGCGCTCCTCCTGTCTTTTGATCATCCTCCTGATCTCCCTGTAGTCATAGATGACGCTGGAATTTTCCATTCCGTCCGTCGTGATGACTATGAGTGTCTTGTCCGGCCTGTCCTCTTCTCTGGCGTACTTGTGTACATTGCTGATGTGGTGGATCGCGCCTCCGACCGCGTCGAGCAGGGCGGTGCTCCCTCCGACATAATAGGTGTCCTCATCGAGCTCGCTGATCCTTTCGATCGGCAGCCTGTCGTGGACTACCTCCGAGATATGATTGAAGAGCACTGTCGACCAGATCACTTCGCCTTCTTCCGACTTCTGCTTTGCGAGCATCGAGTTGAAGCCTCCTATGGTGTCAGCCTCGAGGCCTCCCATCGAACCGCTTCTGTCAAGAATGAAGACCACTTCCACTTTATTGATCCCGTCGTTCCTTTTATTCCTGCTATTCTTGTTGTTCCTCTTATCATCCTTCCTGATCATTTCTTTCCTCCTTTGCTTAACTGACTGAGCTTACTCTTTACTTGCAGGCTCATGATAGCGCTTTCCGGAGGTCATATGGTCGCCTCGCATGCGACAAAAAAGCGCAGCCAAAAACCGCGGTTTCCCGCGGTCCTGTCGTTAGGTCATCTATGTTGTCTGCTGAATTACCATTGTTGCTCAGTGACTTACCGTCCTGCCTGTGGCGGCATCAAAGTGATATGCGACTATGCCAAGATCCACCCTGGTGTGTACGCCGAGGCCCTTGACTCTGACCGATGCCTCCTCTTCATCCCTGAGCGAGAAGCAGAACCTCTGCTGATTGATGGCTGTCGGTGCCTTGAGAGCGGACTCCACTCCCTCCGCGAACCACTCAGGCATCCCGCCCTTTACATCGACCACGTCATGGATGGTCTTGCCCTTGTGGGGATTGCCCTGCGTCTCTCCGTATCCCAGCGCGATCACCATGCAAAGTGTCTCGCCCTCCGGGACCAGTTCCCTGACTCTCTTCTTATTGAACGTAAGCGCCGTCCAGCACGTATTGAGTCCGAGCTGCTGCGCGCGTATCACCAGCTTCTCCCCGCAGTATCCGCAGAGGAAGTCAAAATCGGCGATCTTCCTGCCCTTCAATATTATGTAGTTGTTGACGCCTGTGAAGCTCCCGTAACTTGCGAGTCTGGAGTCGAAACCCTCCGGATCATCATACCTTATGGTGATATCGAGTCCGGTCTCCCTGTTGCACTCGCTTGCGAGCGCATCGAGTTCGTCCCTCATCTCCTGCGCAATAGGCGCAGCCCTGTATGCCCTGACCGAATGCCTTGCTTCTATGGCTTCCATTATTGTCATTATCTCTGTCCACCCTTTCTGATTTACAATATGATCTTTCTCTTGTCCGGATCAGCTGCCGGCCTGTACAGCACGAACTTCCTGCCTATAGCCTGCACGAAGTCAGCTCCGATCTCCTCTGCGATCTCATTCGCAGTCTCCTTCGGATCGAGCACCGCCCCGTCCTGCAGCTGCACCTTGACCAGCTCATGCACCGCGATATAATCTTCGATTGAGGCTATGACATTCGGCGTGACTTCCCCCTTGCCGATCATGACCGCCGGCTTTATCTCCTGCGCCAGCTTCTTCAGCTCACTTCTCTGTTTACCTGTGATCATCCTCTATCCTTTATCCTTTCGCTTTTTCTGCTTATACTACACTCTTTGCTTTTTGTAAATAACAATTTGCTCCCACATATTGTACCACAGTGTAGTATGTTTTTAGCGGAATAGAAAAAAGATCGGATGTCACAAACTTATGTGCCATCCGATCTTTTATGTTTATCATTTCCGGTCAGTCCTGACCGAGCTCGATCTCACCGGCTTTCGAGCTGAGCTTCAGGACTCTGTCGCCGCCTTCCTGAGTGAAGGTGCTGCCATCGATCTCCTGCTCACCCACTTCGATGCTGCCTGCATCGGCACGTATATCGATGGTGTAACTCCTGATGCCGTCAGCCACGTCGACTTCCACGTCGCCTGCCTCGGTATAGAGATCCGTAGTACCGTTCAGCATGCCCGATACTGTTATATCGCCTGCGTTATCTTCAGCTTTGATTCCGCCGCTGACGACATCCTTGAATTCCACATCACCTGCGTTCACTCCGATGTCCGCGGCCGCGAACTTCACGCCCTTTGCTTCAATGTCTGACGCTTCTGAGCTGACTTTGATCGACTTCAGCTCATCATCACCGCAGAACACGATCACTGTCGGTTCGAAGAGGTCAAAATCTCCAAGGGCGAATTCTGTTGGCCCGCCGTTGATCTTCAGGGTACCTCCGTCGGCTTTTACCTCAGGCACATCCAGGTCAGCCCGCCTGATCACGATGATCCTGCCTTTCTGGGGTTCTATGTCAGTGATCTCGAGATCCTCCAGCACCTCATCATAATATCTGGTCCCGGCCAGGATGATATCCGTGCAGCCGGTGGCTTCTATTGAGCTGAAGCTGAAATCATATGAGGAGGTCTCTGTATCCGGCATTTTCTTCGTATCATTGTCGAAATACTCAGTCCCGCCGGCCATGGCGCCGACGATCGTCAGGATGGCTCCGAGCACGAATACCACTGCGCATGCGATGAGGAATTTAGCTCCGTTACTCATTTTCTTCATTTGTCTCAGCCTCCTTTCTCTCGGCTTCGGCCTTCCTGCGTCTGCTCCTCTTCGTGAGGGTCTTGCCGAGCGCGATGATCCCGACTATCGCTCCGTATGAAGCTGCGAGAGACACGGAGAATATCATCATGCCGATGCCTGCAATCATTATCGCCGCTGCCCCGGTAATACTGCCTATCTGGAAGAGTCCGGCTACGATCGCCGCTCCTCCTCCGATGATCCCTGCGATGAGGCAGGCGACCACTACAGCTATCATTGCGAAGATCAATATCGCGATCGGGACCGCTATCGGTGCAGAGCAGATGCCTATAATGACCCACCATACGGCGGACAGCTTGTTGGTCTTGCCCTGATCCCGGACCGTGGCCGACTTGTCTCCGTCCAGCAGCCTGGCAGCATACTCAGCTCTGATCTGAGATGCTATCCTCTTCGGACTTCCGAATTCCTCTGTCAGTCGCTTCTCCTCTTCCGCCGCTTTCTCTGCATCCAGGCCGTCTGTCGCCTCATCGAAGCATTCCTCGAAATACTCCACAGCAGCATCTATTTCATCAGCCGGCAGCTGCGAGAGTTCATTGCGCAGAGCCTGCATGAATTCCTGCCTATTCATCTGCCGCACCTCCTTCCTTCTTTTCCTTACTTTCCTTCTTTACTTTCCCCGTCTTGTCTTTGTTCTGTGCCTTGTTTCCGCTCTTTGTCCTTTTACCACTCTGTGTCTTTTTAACGCTCTTTGTCTTGCTGCCACTCTGTTTCTTTTTATCGCTCAGTTCCGCGGTTTCGTCCCCGACTATCTTTTCATCCTTTTCTTTATCGTCCGTGGTTTCCCCGGTGCCATCTGTTTCTTTGGCGGTCCTAGCCTCCGTGACAACTTCTAGTTCTGTGTTGTTTTCCGGCTCTTCCTGTTTATCAGGTCCCTCCAGCAGAGTCTGTATCGCGTTCCTGTACTGATACCACTGGGTGAGGTAATCCCGGAGCTTTTCTTCACCCTTCTCTGTGATCGAGTAGTACCTCCTGTTCCTGCCCTGATAAGGCTGATCATAGGTCCTGCAGAGTTCCTCCGACTGTAGCCTCCTCAGGACCGGGTAGAGCGTTGACTCGGACACCGTTATCGATTTCTTCATCTCCTGAGTTATCTCGTACCCGTATGTATCGCCTCTGTGCAGGATCGCCAGGGCGCATGCATCGAGCAGACTGGATTCTATCTTGAAGCCCATTTGCGCCTCCTTTCATTCTGCATAAGCTTTATGTTTTTGAGTTTTATGATTTATTGTGTAATATTATTTCTTGTCTGATACTATACGTCATATAATATTGTTTGTCAAGCAGGTATTTGATCTTTTTCGAAAAAAAATATCAGCCGAAATATGGCAAGCAAAAAGGCGACTATCACGGTCACCTTTACAAATCCTATCTTTCTTATATTTTCAGATCAGGGGTTTTTCCAGGATCACCCCTTCCCAGTCTCCTATAGGCAGCCTGTAGTTCTCCGGTTCACCGCTAGCACGGAAGCCGACCGATCCATAGAATCTGATCGCAGTGGTATTCCTTGTGAATACCGAGAGAGTAACGCGCTGCGCTCTGAGCACATCGCGGGAATAATCACTGGCTGCTTCCAGCATGGCTCTTCCATAACCTCGCCTTCTTCTCGCCGGATCAGTGATAACGAAGCCGAATCTGACCATGCTCTCATCCGTCTCGTCAGGATACCTGATCGCGATGTGTCCGACTACAGTGCCGTCATCCTCAGTAAAAGTATACGGCGTGAATCTCTCAGTCTGCATCGTATGGATGTGATGGGCATGCAGATCTTCTCCATTAAACGGGAATTTTGATATCCGGTCCGCAGACCACTCGTACATGGCGATCTCGTCAGTCACCCATCCCGCAATGATATCCGCATCACTACGTCTGTATTTTCTGAGAATCATTATCCGTCCTCCCTGAGATGATCTGCGATCAATCCATATTCCCTAGCAGTTGCCGGTGTATACATAGTTGAGTTCTTTGCGAGCCAGATCTGCAAGCCTGTATATGTGTCTGACGTCTGTGGCTTTCTTGTCTGTCATATGGAAGCGCGGGAAGAAGCGTGATATGTGGAGCGGGATGTCTCTGCCGCCCTCGAGCGACGCTATCCACTTCGTCATCTCTGCCATCTCATCCTCCGAGTCGTTCTCTCCCGGGACTATCAGAGTAGTCAGTTCGACGTGGCAGACCTTCGCCGCTTCTGTGATGAAGTCCATGACCATCCTGCGGTCTCCTCCGAGCACATCTCTGTAGTACGTATCGCTGAAGCCCTTAAGATCTATGTTCATCGCGTCGATATACGGCGCGAGTTCTCTGAGGACGGACAGCTCCGCCGTTCCATTGGTCACGATGACGTTCACCATGCCATCTTCATGGACCAGCTTCGCTGTATCCCTTATATATTCGTAGCCGATGAGCGGCTCGTTGTACGTGAACGCCACTCCGATATTGCCTTTTGATTTGGCTGAGGAAGCTATCGCCGCGAGCTCTTCAGGTGAAATGTACTCGCAGCGCTCCGCGAAGCCTAACGCTTCATCCGACCAGCTGATTTGATAGTTCTGGCAGAACGGGCATCTGAGATTACAGCCGTAGCTGCCGGCTGAGACTATCATCGAGCCGGGATGGAATCTCGAGAGTGGCTTCTTCTCTATCGGATCGAGCGCAAGGGAAGTGATCCTGCCGTAATTGGCAGCCCTGACGATCCCGCCTTCGCAGGTCCTGGCTCCGCAGAAGCCAAGCCCGCCCTCCGGGATCTCGCAATGTCTGAAGCAAACTCCGCACCTTGCCATGAGCACTCCTCCCGGTGTCAGTAATGCCTGATGACTTCGAATCTCTGCAGGCTGTATCTCTCAAAGCTGTGGATGCCGGCTTTCTGCCTGGCTATGTCCACCTGCTGATCGACTGTATCGACTCCGTCAAGGTCAGGGAGGAGCAGCCCCCTCTTCCTGCCTGAGGTGACTATCACCCCGTACCTCTTCACATCGAGTTCGTCCTTTGATGCTATGTCTTCAGGCTCACCGAGCACATCCACATTGATCTCGAGCCACGGGAGCTCATCCGCGCTGATGGCCGGGAATCTCGGGTCCCTCGTCGACGCGCTTATGGCGTTGGCGATTATCTCCTCCGCCACCGATGCCCTGGTCGGCCCTATCGTACCGATACAGCCACGCAGCGCTCCGTGCTCGTGTATAGAGACGAACGCTCCGGCGCGGGTGTTCAGCAGCTCCTCAGGCAGTCCGTCCGGTACGGCTATGGTCTCTCTTCTCGAGACATAAGCCTCCACCGCCGCGAAGGCGAGCTTCACATAGTCATCCGAATTCTCGTATCTCTCGCTGATCTCCCGCTCTGTCCGCTCCAGCTTCGCATCGATTAATTTCCGTCCGATGTCCTCGCCCTCAGGGTAGAACGTGCATATGCCATAGCCGACTCCGGTGACGTCCTGATGCGCGAGCTTCTCCGCCCGCACCTTCTGTCCGTCAAAGGCTCCGGCCATGATCACGAACGATCTGTGGCCGCACTCCGCCGCCTTCTCGCAGAACTTCTCGTCGAAATCCAGCAGCTCGCCGAATGCGCCCCTGCCCATCACATCCATGATGCGTTCATCGTACTCCGGGCCCTCCTTGATGTAGCCGTACGGTCCGTACTCCTGGAGTTTGTGTGACAGGTCGCCGCTCGCAACGATGACCACACTACGGCCCGTGTTGTCTGCCGCCTGCTTTATAAGCTGGCCGAGCCTGTAGTGATCTATAAGAGGAAGCCCGGAGAGCCCGATGCGGACTATCCTGCCCCCGTCGTATTCATTTCTTATGAACCACAGCGGCACCATGGTGCCGTGATCGAGGGACTTGTCCCTCTCGCCCGCCGTGCCTGCAGGGAAGTCCTCTGCATCGGCAAGACGGCATATCTCGCTGACGAGCTCCTCATCGTAGGTCTCGGAAAACCTGACGCCCGGCGCTCTGAAGGCAGCGAAGCTGCCTGTGGCTCCGCCACCCGGAGACAGGTGGAAATAGTCCGCATACATTATCGAGTGCGGACTCGTGATCACTATCGTCTCCGGGCAGAGCGCCGCTATCTCGCGCGCCACCCTCTCATATGCCTCCGTGGTCTCCTTTATCTGTGCTTCGCTTCCCCTGCCGATATCCGGTACGATCATCGGCGGATGCGGCACCATGAATCCTGCAAGTATAGCCATAAGAGCCTCCGATCAGCCTATTATGTGTATATCTCCCACGATCGGCAGCGGTTCATCGTTCCATGTCGCCGCACGGTATATGCCCATGATATTCAGGGCGAAACTCCCGACCGACACGACCGCGGCCGCCAGCCATCCCAGTACAGGTATGACCGCCAGTGCACCTCCGATGATCTCGGCGATATTGATCACGAGCGCCTGGTTCAGGTGCTGTGCCGTGAATCTGTCGTTCTTATCTCGTATCACGAACGCGATGAAGAAGCCTATCCACGTGATATATCCGATCACTGCTGCAATATTTGATTTCTGATTCATTTCATTTCCTTTCCTCGTTTTTCAAGATTCTTAGATTCCTGATCGTTCCGAGCTCCTTTTTTCATAGATCAGTAAACAATACCCATATGATTTTTTCAGAGTCTTAATCCATGAGATCCTCCGCTTCTCTCAGGATGACAGCATGCGCCTTACTACCAGCACTCTTCATAGATTTCCAGGATCTCCTCGTGTGTAAGCGGTCTGAATGCTCCGCCGGAGATGAAGCACGACTTCGCGATCTCAGGCAGTATCTCATGCTCCTCCTTGCTGAAGCCGATGTCTCTCAGTGTCCCCGGTAATCCCATCTCCCCGATAAAGTCCTCCAGCGCTTTGATCCCGGCGAGCGCCAGTTCATCGTCAGAAGCGAAGTCTTCTCTGCTGAGTCCCCAGACCTTCTCCGCGAATCTGACGAATTTAGGCAGACCATCCTTATATATATGTCTGTAGTATGCCGGATGCAGCACCGCCAGCCCCTCGCCATGGTTGCAGTCCGTGTATGCCGAGAGCTGATGCTCCATGTTGTGGGCCTGGAAGTCCTTGGTCTTGCCTGTCTTGATGATGCGGTTCTCGGCCAGCGACGCAGTCCACATTATATTGCTCCTCGCCAGGTAGTCGTCCGGATCGGCGACCGCCGCCCTGAAGTCCCTGATCAGTCCTCTCATGAGGCCCTCGGACACATCGTCAGCCGGATTGTCCTCGAGCGGATAGCTGAAGTAGGTCTCCATGATATGCGAGAGTATGTCGAAGGTGCCCGCTCTGAGCTGTCTCATCGGCATCGTCAGAGTGTAGCCCGGATCCATCAGCGCGAACACCGGATTCATCTCGGTATAGTCTCTGTCGCTCTTGATCCTGGTCTCCTCATTGGTGAGGACCGCGCAGCCGTTCACCTCGCTGCCTGTCGCTGGCATGGTGACCACCACTCCGCAAGGTACGATCTCATGCGTCATCGGTTTTCCCTGCATCCAGAAGTCCTCCCATGCATCGCCGTCGTATCTCGCCTGCACAGCGATAGCCTTACAGCAGTCCATGACCGAGCCTCCTCCTATGGCGATGATGAGTCCCACATCCATGATGGAAGCAAGCTCCGCTCCCTCGCGCATGCGCTTCAGCGTCGGGTTGGACATGATCCCGGTGAATTCGACGATCAGATTTCCGTCGCCGGCATTGCCGTCCCTGCTGTATCCCATCGATTCGAGCACGCTTATCACATCGTCATAAGCGCCGTTCTTCTTTGCAGAACCGCCTCCGCATCCGATCATTATATTGCGTCCCGGCTCCGCGAACTCCTTCACGAGGCCCGAGAGATATTCCTTTACGCAGCCCTTACCGAATCTGACCTTAGTCCTGCATTCCCAGTTAAAATCATTCATCCGTCTTCCCCCTTGTTTCCTTAGTTCAAATCAATGAGTCACCATATATCTTACACTTTCTTCGCATCTCCTTGCGGACTGTTCCGTGAACTCCTCAAAATCCACACTTGAAGAACCATCCGCCTTATCCGATATGGCGCGCATGATCACGTACGGTATTTCATTCTGATAGCATACCTGCGCTATAGCTCCGCCCTCCATGTCGCAGCACAGACCGCCGAATTCAGACAGTATGTCCTCTTTCTGTTCGTCGGTATATACGAACTGATCTCCCGAGCAGACGCGACCCTCATATACATGGATGTCCGGGGCACAGGCTCCGACTGCATTGACAGCTTCCTGTCTCATCTGCTCATCGGCAGGGAAGCCGATGAAATCCGTAAGATAGAGCATTCCCCGAGGGTATCCCATCGGAGTGACATCATAATCATGCTCTACGACGTCGACCGATACCACTATATCTCCGATATCCAGCTTGTTATCGAGAGAACCTGCAACACCTGTATTGATGATGCGGTCCACGCCAAAGTCAGTGATGAGAAGCTGGGCGCAGACGGCTGCATTGACCTTTCCCACCCCGCATTTGACCACTACGACGGGAACTCCGTCCAGCATGCCGTCACAGAAGACCATATCCGCGATATTCGTAACGGTCTTATCAGTCATGGCTTCCATCAGGGAATCGACCTCTTCATCCATAGCACCGATGATGCCGGTCTTGTTCACGTCGCTGCCGCCGGCGGTTTTCTCACTGCCGCCGCTTTCCGCTCCGCATCCGCTGAACAGAAAACCACAAAAAGAAATCGACAGTAATATCACTATTAACTTCCTGCTCATTTATCCTGTAAGCTCCTTCTATTTTTTCACAGATCTGCTATAAAAAGCAGTAATCTATCTCTGTTTTGGTGATGAGTATCGTATCTGTATTGACCGCCCTCTTCAGTCTGTCCCCCAGCAGTCTGACCTCTTCCTCATCGATTCCGATTATGACCACCCTCATGCTAGTTTCGGTCGTGAACCCTTTATTATGTGTGTAGCCTCCCGTCTGGGTCAGCAAAGAAAAGCTGATCTCGTCCTCCGTGCAGATCTCCGTCAGCATCCTCGTAAAATCATTGACATTGAGTATCTCCTGATAGCTGTCCTTGTCTTTGATCCCGATAAAGATCTCGTATTTGATTCCCCTTTCAAAGCTTTTGTCATTCATAAGCGCAGCCTCAGCAAAAATCAGTTTTCAGGGCATTCCTGACGACCAGTATACTCTCCTGATTAAGATATACCGAAAGTTTTTTTGCCAGGCTGATCACGTCGAGATCGGGATCTCCTATGACATCTATACAGATGGAATTCTCCGTGATAAACCAGCCTTCCTCATGAAGGTAGCCTCCCTGGCAGCTCAGCATCGAGAAATCTATCTTTCTGCTCTCGAAAAAATACGTGATCATCTCTCTCAGTCTGCTTTCGCTGATAGCTTCGCGTTCAGCCTTGAGATCGTAACAGCCTATGAATATCTGATGCTCGTAACTGTTCTCCATACTGCTCCGTCTTATCATAAATGCACGTCACTTTTCGCGCATATCGTATCCGGCATCCCCATCTGTCATATGAATTGTACAACATTGCGCCGATAAACAAAACAAAAGAGCCGTCACTTTCGTGGCGGCAATTCTGTTTATAGATGTAGATATTGTATAAGAGGGATGAAAGTATTATGGTTTAGTTAGAAGTTACTAACTCTTCCTTACATGGATATATTAGCATCACTATTTCCTATTGTCAAGGTAGGAATTAAAAATATTTTTATTTTTTGTTAACCGTGAAAAAAGACCACCCCGATATGGGATGGTCTTCGCTCAGACTGTATTTGTCTGTCGTCTGCTGTTTGCCCTCTGCTTACTAGAGGTGCTGGTTCCTTGGGATCCTGTCGTACCACTTGATCATCAGCGGCTCGATCATCGAAGTCAACTTCATGTCCAGGTTGAAGAAATAGACTGTGAATGTGACTACGAAGAATGCAAGACCTCCCGTCATTACATACAGCAAAAGCTTTAAGAGTCTTCTTTTCATTTTATTTCCTCCGATTTTCAATCAACGGATTTATTTACGGTAGTCCGAGTGCCGGGTCTGTCCCCTTTCCGGATACTCCGCCTGCTCTACCACGAATTCTCGTCGTCGAGTATCTCGAGGGATGGATCAAGCGGTTCCTCGCCCATGACTGTCCTCATGTACTGGTTGATCTGGTCTCTTACGCCCTGTCTCGAAACGACGCGTGGGTCGAAGAGCTGGTGCTGTACCCAGATCAACGGAACGCCGAGTTCTCTCGCTCTGTCCTCGAAGAGTCCGTGCATGCCGTCCAGAGCCTTACAGGTGATGTGCTCCCAGAGGATGATCATGTCTGCATTGTACTGCTCTACGAACTCGAAGAGATCGTCGAGGAGGACCTTGTAGCCGCCGTGTGTACGGTTACGCATGATCATTTCCTCAGTCAGCATGGCCATGTCGTAGTAAGCCTGCTCTCTGTTCTCAGGAGTATCGGTCTCCGCGATCATCTCAGTGTTGATGCAGGAGAGCATGTCTGTCAGAGGCACGATGCCCCAGCAGTTCAGGAGCCATACGAGGAAGTCCATGTAGAAGTGAGACTGCACGCCCCATACGATCGCTCTGTGGCGGTACTCAGGAGCAGCCATCTTCTGCTTCTTGTATGCCTTCTCGGCCAGCTTCACGAGCTTCTTGTCAGCCTTCTCGAATGCAGGCACTCTGCCGCAGATTGCCATGTAGAAGTGAGACTGCACGCCCCATACGATCGCTCTGTGGCGGTACTCAGGAGCAGCCATCTTCTG
>JAZUNV010000059.1:0-3890 GCA_045604305.1 Anaerovoracaceae bacterium
ACGATCAAGGTCCGCAGGATGATAGCTGCGGGCACAGGCAGAGAAGCCATCGAAGAGACGCTCAAAGATCCGGCAAGCGGATTCACATCGCTCAAGGACAACGCGGTACATCTGGTAGAACAGGGCATCACGACATCTGAAGAAGTTCAGAGAGTAGTATACGAGGATATTTGATAGTACAGTGGGATCCTTCGCTTCGCTCAGGATGACACTAGCATGTCATTCTGAGGCCGAAGGCCGAAGAATCTCATAGAGAAGGAGAGTATATATGCTTACAATAGAACAGCTGGTAGTGAAGGCAAGAGAAGACGGCGCATCGGATATCCATCTGATATGCGGACTGCCTCCTAAGTACAGGAAGGACGGGCAGCTCGAGGATATGACGGACGAGCCGCTCAGCGCGGAAGACTGCGTCACCTACGCGAAGGCACTCTCGCTTACTGAAAAAGGTTACGAGACATACCTCGAAACAGGCGAGCTCGACGCTGCTGAGACATATGCAGGCAACCGCTGCCGTATCCATATCTTCAGACAGCAGGGCCATCCGTCAGCGGCGATCAGACTGCTCTCGGACCACATACCTAAGCTCGATACACTCGGACTTCCTCCGGCAGCTATGAATCTCCCGGGACTCCACAAGGGCATCGTCCTGGTCACAGGAGAGACCGGTTCCGGTAAGTCGACTACGCTCGCGGCACTGCTCGATTACATCAATCACACGACCAAATGCCACATCGTCACACTTGAGGACCCTGTGGAGTACATGTATACACCTGACAAGGCTATCATCAACCAGAGAGAGGTCGGCAAGGACACCATGAGCTTTGCCTCCGGCCTCCGAGCATCTCTCCGTGAGGACCCTAACGTCATACTCATCGGCGAAATGAGAGACAAGGAGACCATCGAGACTGCGATCACCGCAGCCGAGACAGGCCACCTGGTATTCGGAACACTCCATACCGGAAGCGCATCTGATGCCGTAGACCGTATCGTCCAGGTATTTCCTGAGGGAATGCAGACGCAGATCAGGCTTCAGCTTTCAATGGTGCTCCAGGCAGTCATCACGCAGCAGCTCCTGCCTAAGAAGGGCGGCGGTAGAGCGTTGGCGGTCGAGATGATGGTAGTCACAGACGCTATCAGGAACCTCATCAGAAACGGCAACACGCCGCAGATAGCAAACGCGATCGCAACGAGCGCAGCCATCGGCGGACAGACCATGGACCAGGCTCTCGTCAGACTGGTCAGGAGCGGAGCGGTCGGCAAGGACGTCGCTCTTAAATACTCGCACGATGCTGATTACGTCAAAAAGAACGCATAAGGATATCGCATGGATACTTTTACCTACACAGCATTATCAAGGGACGGCAAGAAGATCTCGGGCGTCGTTGAGGCGTTCAACGAGATGGACGCTGCATCGAGGATCAAGGAAGCCTATCCTATAGTCCTCCAGCTTGACGCGACCGCAGATAAGGGAGTGATCGGAAACTTCCTGGGCAGCGATTTCGGCGGCAGGAAGCTGAATGACAAGGCCTTCACTCTGATGTGCAGCCAGTTTGCCGTCATACTCCAGGCCGGCATCCCGATCTCGAGGACGGTCCGTCTGATAGCTCAGAAGATGACGGACAAGCCGCTCAAGAAGATACTTGAGGAAGTAGCCGAGGACGTAGAATCAGGACGATCCCTCGCCGCGAGCTTCACGGAAAGAGGCGAGAAGCTGCTGCCTTTGACCTTCCTTGAGACCATAAGGGCCGGCGAGGAGGCCGGTAATCTCGACACTGCGTTTGAGAGCGTCGCCGACCACTACACAAAGCAGGTCAAGCTCAAGGGCAAGGTGCGCGGAGCTATGATATATCCGACCTTCGTCATGCTGCTCGCTGTTGTGGTAGTTATAGTCCTCATGGTCAAGGTAGTGCCTACCTTCATGGCTATCTTTGAGGCCCAGGGTGCGGAGCTTCCGGGGATCACGAGATCACTCATCGTGATATCCGATTTCTTCAGGAACTTCTGGTGGCTCATCGTGATGATCATTGCCGGGATATTCGTCTTCTACAAGATATACGGCAATACCGAGAAGGGCAGGATGAATCTGGCCAAGCTGGCTTTGAAGCTGCCTATACTGGGTGAGATCAATATATTGAACGCGGCCAGCCAGTTTACCAATACCATGGCGATGATGCTCGGAGCAGGTCTTCCGATCACCAAGGCTGTCGGCATAACAGCGCGGGTCATCAGCAATTACTATATAAGCACTGAAGTAGGCAAGATCGTCGGAGATCTGGAAGTAGGCCAGACTCTGGGCCGGAGCCTCAGGGACGCGAACTGTCTGCCTGACATAATGGTAGATATGACAGCCGTGGGCGAGGAGAGCGGAGAGCTGGAAGCGACACTTAAGACAACAGCGGAGTACTACGATTCCGAACTCGAAGCTGCGACAGCCGCGGCGCTCGCCAAGCTCGAGCCGGCCACGCTCGTGTTCATGGGCGTGGTAGCGGGGTATATCGTAATAGCGATATACATGGCGATGTTCACCATGTACGATGGGATGTAAGATGGCAAAACTCAGTAACACCAAAGGCGGTACAGCGCGAATACTGGTGATACTCTCTGCCTTGATACTCATAATGGTCGGCATTATGCTGATACCGTCATGGAAGGATTTTCGCTTTGAGTCCGAATGCAGAGGCTGCGAACAGGCCATGGATACAGCTACAGACGGGCTCAGGATAGAATATCTCGATACCTTCGAGGAGGGAAGTGTCAGAGAAGCACGTAAGTCACTTAGTGAATTCATGCCTGAACGTGAAGACATCTGCCCATCCCACGGAAATGTATATCTGATCAAAAATGATGAGGGGGTCTTCGAACCGGTCTGCGGACTTCATAACAGGGACGCGGCAAGGCGCACCAGGCTGAACGCTTCATACACGGGCAATGCGCTCGAGGAGGCAAGGAAGAACTATTTTGAAAAGGCTGAGGATGGCGATCCTGAGCCGGAGAAACTAACCGTCAAGGTGAACAACAAGCCTCTCGACTGCGTTTATGTCACTGAGGAGGTCCCGATCAGACGGGGGACAAAGACGACCAAGGGATATGACGGCGTCGTAGCCTTCTACGGGACGGGAGACAATAACGAGATCAACTACTTTGTCTATGCCGATGATGACTACGTCGCCATATGGCATGAGAATGACGGCTGGACAGGTACAGCGTACGATAATCTATGATAACGATATACGAAAGTAAACCCTTGCTCATATATATGACGGTATGCGCCTTTATCCTGGGTACCTGCATGGGGTCGTTCCTGAACTGCGCCGCGTGGCGCATAGTGAACGGCGAATCGTTTCTGAAGGGCCGCAGCCACTGCACTGCGTGCGGACACGAACTGAAGGCTAAAGACCTTGTGCCGCTGCTCAGCTGGCTCTTTCTCAAGGGCAGGTGCAGATACTGCGGAGTGAAGATACATGCGAGATATCCGCTGACAGAGCTGGCTTTCGGGATCATATCTGTACTGTGTCTGCTGAGATTCGACCTGACAGTGCTCTGCCTCCGCAATTACATATTCCTTGCGGTGCTATTCCTGCTGACGCTGACGGATATCTACGATATGACGATACCGGACGGATGTCATATAGTCGCAGTTGCAGCATGGGTGCTGGCGGAGCCGTTCCTGTTCACCGGATGGGGCGAGGTCATAAGCCATGTCGGAGCGGGACTTCTCTTCGGAGGAGGGCTGCTGGCTGTATCGCTCATACTTGACCGCGTCATGGGCAGGGATACCCTCGGGGGAGGCGACATCAAGCTCATAGCTGTCGTAGGACTCTATCTGGGGATGATAGGCACGCTCTTCGCACTGATAATAAGTCGGAGGCCAAGCGGTCTTAGGAAGA
>JAZUNV010000060.1:0-7284 GCA_045604305.1 Anaerovoracaceae bacterium
CAGAAGTTCGTGAGGGCGCGCCGCTCATAGTAAGACCGAACGCCGTAAGCGAACCGGAATATAATGCCGGCGAACATGTCGTGAGCGATTGAGCGGTGCTGCTCTACATTGACACGTGTCGGATACAGATACAGTATCTGCCCTAAAGCCCAAACCACGTTACGAATGCTGATCAGCGATATACAGCGAGGGAGCATGTGAGGCGGCTTTTGGATCGGGCCTTCATGATGCCGGCGAACATGTCGTGAGCGAACCCTTGATATCATTGACATCAAGGGCTCCGACCAAGTAAAATTTACGTGTATAGATTTACGCGAATGATCGTACAGATAAAGGCTTGAAGCCGGGAGGAAATACATATGGATATGAATGATGTAATGAAACTTGCCATCGAGTCGGGCGTGCTCCATCAGGTCAGCAAGAAGATCGGCATTAGCGATGAGGCGGCGAATTCGGCTGTCGAGGTAGTGCTGCCTATGCTCCTCAGTGGAATGAAGGGACAGGCCAGCAATAAGGACACAAAGGCCGGTTTCCTTAAGGCGCTGGATGACCACAGCAAGAGCGACACCGATGATGTCAAGAAATTCGTCAAGGATGTAGACGAGGAAGACGGCGCAAAGATCGTAAATCACCTGCTCGGATCGAAGACAGAAGAGGTAGCTGCGAAGGCTAAGAAGAAGAGCGGTCTGGACACCAAGGATATCATCAAGATCATGGCTATCCTCGCACCTCTACTGATGTCCCAGATGGGCAAGACGGCAAAGAGCGAAGCCAAGGAAAAGGATACGGATGACATGTCCGGTATCGTAGGCAAGCTGCTCGACAATGTCGATGTCGGCGACGTGATCAAGATCGCAGGACTGCTGCTCAAGTAATCAACTATAATATGGAAACCGCCGCTGCACCCGCAGCGGCTTTTTGTAACAATAATCAAACATGGATCAGGACAGAAGAGATGCGGCCGCATGGGCCGAGGAATGGCGCATAAAGCACAAGAACAGGAAGATCATCGGCGTGATCGCTGTGATAGCTTTTATAGTGTTCGTCGTATGGGGTGCATCGAGAGTCGCCGAGATCATGAACAGGACCATATTCAGCTCGGAGGCCGAGATGAGAGAAGCCATGCAGGGCAGGTTCGCGATCGAGAGGTGGTACGAGGATATCATCATCGAGGGCGACGAGGTCACGCTGACCTTCCTCTCGATGAGCCACTATGACAGAGACTACGCTGAGAGGCATGGCTACGACTATGAAGAGGATTCCGTCTATCACGACCGCGTCGTGGAATGGGACTACAGGCACGGAGTCATCCGGATGGAGTGGATGAGCGAGATGATCGTCGACAAGAAGGGCAATATCAGGAGGTACGGCAACACGACCTACTACAGGACGAACAAGCCGCGGCCTGAGCCTATCGATCCTGCCACTCTCAACTACAACGGCAGCGCCGGCAATACCGATGACAGCGCCGGCACCTCCGAAGAGAGCGGGAATGAGATAGAGGCCAGGGAAGAGAGCCTCGAGGCGACTCAGGAGGCGGCATCGGCCGCGGGAGTCGTGCCGGACGTGATACCTGACGGCGGCTCCGACGCTAAGGATTAAGGATGCTTCGCAGTGATGAGGGAGACAGAATGGGTGATTGCAGACTAAAGATAATCAGGACGGAGAATACGGATCCGTATGTAAATCTGGCTACTGAGGAATACCTCACGATGAATGCAGAGGAGGGGGTCATGACTCTCTTCCTCTGGCAGAACGCGCATACCGTGGTGATAGGACGCAACCAGAATCCGTGGCGCGAGTGCAATGTAGAAGCGATCAAGCGTGACGGCATATATCTGGCCCGCAGGATGTCGGGAGGCGGTGCGGTCTATCATGACATGGGCAACCTCAACTTCACCTTCATCGCAAGAGATGACCTTTACGACATATCCAGGCAGACCGACGTGATACTGCTCGCGTGCAGGCTCATGGACATCAACGCGTCGAAGACGGGCAGGAACGATCTGACTGTAGACGGCAGGAAGTTCTCGGGCCACGCATACTTCTCGACAGGCAGCTACAACTACCATCACGGGACCATCATGATGGACGTGAAGGGAGACGACCTGTCGAAGTATCTCAACGTGCCTGAATCCAAGCTGAAGTCCAAGGGCGTCGAGTCCGTCAGATCGAGAGTCACCAACCTGATCGAGCATGTGAGCGGCGAACTGGAGAACGCAGATACGCCTGAACTGATCGCTGCGATGCAGGATGCTATGATCAGGGCAGCTTCCAGGGAGTACGGCTGTGAGCCTGAGTTCGTGGAGCTGCCGACTGTTCCATGGGAGCTGCTCGACAAATACGCTTCGGAGGAGTGGAGGCTCGGCACGAGGATACCGTTCGAAAAGGAGATGATCCACAGATTCGAATGGGGCGAGGTCGAGATACAGCTCAGCATGAAGGGAGAGTACATCAGGGACTGCAGGATATACTCGGATTCCCTCGAGACAGAGATCTTCGGCACCCTCAGAGACATGCTCTGCGGCTGCAAGTACGACGCGGAGACCATTCGCGGACTGAAGCTCCCGGCGGGGACTTCGGCGACTGCGTACGAAGTGCTTGAATTCATAGCGGAGTCGGTCTGACTGTGCTACAATCTTAATTGGCAACTGACACCAATAATCAATCATTACACATATTACACAGAGAGGTACACACAATGAGTTATCAGTATGATCTGCTTATCATCGGAGCGGGCCCGGGCGGATACGAGGCTGCGTTCTATGCACAGGAACTGGGCATGAAGGTCGCCGTAGTCGAGAGGGACCGTGTTGGCGGCACCTGTCTCAACCGCGGCTGCATCCCTAACAAGGCTCTGATGCATTCATCTGATGTTTACAGAGAAGCGGCGCACGGCGTGGAGCTGGGTGTTGAGGTGGAAGGCCTCAGGGCTAACCGCAGGAGGATAGGCGAGAGAAAGGACGAGGTGCTCGATACTCTCAGAGGAGGCATCAGCGGCCTGCTTGCCAAGAAGAAGATAGACCTCATCGAGGGCGAGGCCTGCATTACGGACTCTCACAAGGTCATGGTAGACGGTGAGGAATTCACTGCGGAGAGGATCATGGTAGCGACGGGCTCCAAGCCGTTCGCGCCTCCTATCCCGGGACATGATCTGCCGGGAGTCATCGACAGCACTGATCTCATCGACATGGGCGGTGAGGAGATCCCTGAGTTCGTGATCATAGGTGGCGGCGTAATAGGCATCGAGTTTGCGACTATCTATGCTGACCTCGGCGACCACGTCACGGTGATCGAGGGAATGGACAGACTTCTGCCGATCATCGACAAGGAGATCGGCCGCAGCATCAAGATGACCCTCGAGAAGAAGGGCGTGGACGTCCACGTAAGCTCGCCTGTACAGAAGATCGAGCAGGACGGAGAGAAGCTGGTGGTAACTCTTAAGAATAAGAAGGATGAGGAGATACAGGTAAAGGCAGACAAGGTGCTGATGTGCGTAGGCAGGAGACCTAACACTTCAGGCGTGTTCAGCGAAGAGCTGCTGGCTAAGTATCCTGAGCTCGTGGACGCCAAGGGCTTCATCAATGTCGACGATAAATACGAGACAGCCGTACCGGGCGTATTTGCGATCGGCGACTGCATCGGCGGCATCCAGCTCGCACATGTAGCAGCTGCTGAGGGCCGCAATGCCGTAGCTCTTATGAACGGATGCCAGGCGACCATCAACATGGGCACAGTGCCTAGCTGCATCTATACCGACCCTGAGATCGCCGTAGTAGGCATGACAGCAGAAGAGGCCAAGGAGGCCGGCATCGAGGTAGTCACCAAAAAGTATCCGATGTCCGCCAACGGCAAGACCATAATCGCGGGACTCGACAGAGGCTTCGTCAAGCTCGTTGTCAGAGCTGACGACCACGTGCTGATCGGAGCCCACCTGCTCTGCGGCAGAGCATCCGATCTGATCGGAGAGCTCTCTGTAGCTATCGGCAGAGGCATGATGATCGAGGAAGTGGCGAATATCATCCATCCGCATCCGTCATTCGCGGAGGCTATCATGGAGGCCGCCCGCCTCTAGACCGGCTTTCATTTGCGGATAGCCTTGTCAAAGCGCAACAGTATATAGCAGTTATATAGGATGTAGGATTATCGAGGCTCTTTTCGCGATATAGTCCTATATCCGCAAGCCTCAAATGACGAAATCTAGGACTAATGCAGCATCTGCCGCTTATTAGTCCTAGATTTTCCTATTTTCTTTTCCTGTGATATACCCCGCCACTTGATTGGCCGGCGCCGGCTCAGCGCAGCATCCCTGCGGCGGCCTTGGCTTCGTATAGCTTATGATCTGCGCGGGCTATGCACTGCTGAGCTGTGTCACCCTCGCGTTCGAGATTGTCCCAGCCGATCCCTATCTCGAGTACGTATGGGAGCTCCGCTTCCCTGCAGCTCTCTGAGATCGTCTCGCGCACCTTATCCGCAAGCTGCTCCGGTGTCTCGCGTCCGTCCGTGTGCATGATGAGTGTGAACTCATCGCCGCCGTACCTGCAGATGAATATCCTGCTCTCCATGGATGACACGGCCTTCCTGAGCGCATCGGCAGTGATGACCAGGGCCCTGTCACCCTCGGCATGTCCGTAGCGGTCATTGATCTTCTTGAAGCCGTTTATGTCCATCATGAAGATGTAGGTGTCGCAGTCATCTCTGAACAGATTGCTCTCCTGACGCACATAGCGTCTCAGCTGACCTCTGTTGTTGAGCTTTGTCAGAGGGTCCTGGGAGATCTGGCTGTCCATGTTGTCTATGTAGAACGAGACCATGAGTATGGCACAGCACAGGCAGAAGGCTGCGCTGTCCGGCAGAAATATTATCTGCACCAGACCGGCAAGGATTATAAGTACCGGGAAGAGCCCAAGCGCGATGCACCTCCTGCGCTCGACCCTGTCTTTGGCCTTACGGGCTTCCTTGAAGGAGTAGTAGAGCGCAGCCAGGATGTATACATCCGGAAGAGCGACCTGGAAGGCGTCGTAGAACCCGGTCGTATCGAGACTCTCGTTGACAAGCAGCTGCGGCGCCGTGAAGTATACTACTATAAAAATGAGAAAGCTGACAGCCAGAGGCATGGCTGTTGCGATCTTGAAACTCCTGCGGTTCCTGCCGGGAGTCTGCAGTACAGCCAGCACGTAGTTGAGCCAGTTGTAGGTGATCAGCACCATGAGGAAGAAATTGAGTATATTGGTCAGCGCAACGGTGTAGATCGTCTTTGGCAGAGTGCCTGTAGTGACTGCGCACCAGAAAATATCCGAAATAAAATAAGCTATGAACGCAGCGAGTGTATTGTCGAACTTGATCTGCTTCTCCTGCCTGTCCACACTGAGCAGGTCATGTGCGAGCATGATCGCAAAGATCACCGCGCATGCCAGATTTGCTTGTGTATATGAGATGAAGTAAGTATTCATCAGGATCTTCCCCCTGTTTGATGATCGTTATGACTCAGACGCTTCTGAACCTCCTTGTCCTGATAGGACTTCGCATCGGCGCGTCTGAGGCAATCTGCGAAGGTATCACCGTACGGGCTCAGCTCGTCATGACCAAAGGAGATGGAAATGCTGTACGGAATGCCGGCTGCCTCTGAATTCTCCTTTATCCTGGCGCGGATCGCATCTCTGAGCAGCTCAGGTGCGTTCTCCTCCCTGGAGTGGATGATGATGACGAATTCATCACCGCCGAATCTCGAGATAAAGACAGGAAAGCCTGCTGAGCCTGCAGCCTGCCTGAGAGAATCCCCGATGATGACCAGAGCGCGGTCGCCCTCCGCATGACCGTAGGCGTCGTTCACGTGCTTGAAATCGTTGACATCGATCATTGCGATGAAGGTCCTCAGACCCTCTCTGAAGAGATTTCCCGACTGAGATGCGTAGCGCTGCAGCTGGCCCCTGTTGTTGAGACCGGTGAGCGGGTCTACGGATATCTGGTTCTCCATCGACTGTATGTAGAAGATGATCATTACGATCGTACAGCAATAGCAGAAGATAGGAAGGGCTTCGAGCAGCACCACCTGGAGGAGACCTCCGAATACTATCGCAAGAGGCAGGAGACCCAGGCGGATGTGGAATTTGCGCTCCTCGCGGTCGTCAGTAGCGATCGCTATGCGCATTGTGTAGATAAGTATCGCAATGATGTATATGATCGGCACCGCGATCAACATCACTGTAGACAGTGCCGTGGTGCTCAGGTCTTCGTTGATCAATAGCTCAGGCTTCAGGATATAAAGCATGAGGGTCACTGTGGCCGACATGAAGAGAGGAAGGGCCAGCACTATCTTCTGGACCGTCGTGTATCTCTTACCGACTCTCTCTACCGCCAGAGCGTACATGAACCAGTTATAAGTGATCAGCGCCATAAAGAAGCAATTGAAGAAATTCACCGCGATAGTGCTGTTCAGCGTCCTCGGGATAACTCCGGACTTGACAGCAGCCCAGCAGACATCGGACACAAAGTACAGCATAAAAGAGATCAGCGCATAGTCGAAGCGGATCTGCTTTTCCTGGCGGTCGATCCTCGAAAAATCGTGGATAAGGATTATGCTGAACAGAATCAGACATATTATTGATGATTCTGCATAATAGATAAAATACTGGTTCATACACTGTAATTGTAATCCTTTTTGGAGCTTTTGTTAACCGATAAAAACAGAAGTCGGACATCCCGGCCTAACTCATATGTAAATCAAAAGCGGGAGCATTGACTCCCGCTTTCGTGTTTTGTGACTTGTCGCCGCTAGTCGAAGGTGTACCTCAGATGCGGCTCTCTCGCAGCCTTGGTATCATCAAGTCTGAGTACCGGTGTGGTCTGCGGAGCCTGTTGTACGCTCTCAGGCGCATTGAAGATCCTGTCGTAGATCTCTCTGAATGCGGTGATAGCCTCGTCCAGCGTCTCCTTTGTCTCCGTCTCTGTCGGCTCGATCATCAGAGCCTCATGGACGATCAGAGGGAAGTAAATTGTAGGCGGATGGATGCCGTAGTCGAGGAGTGCCTTGGCTACGTCCAGAGCCGAAACGTGAGTCTTTCTGTAGATCGGATCGAGGCCGATTACGAACTCGTGCATGCAGGTTGTATCGAATGCGATCGGATAGATATCTTTCAGCTTCTCCTGCATGTAGTTTGCATTCAGTACAGCGTTCTGAGCAAGTGTGTACACTTCCTTGCCGATCGTCAGCAGGTATGTGTAGGCCTTGACCATTACGAGGAAGTTGCCGTAGAAGCCTGTCAGGTTAAGTCGGAGGCCAAG
>JAZUNV010000061.1:0-11883 GCA_045604305.1 Anaerovoracaceae bacterium
AAAATACACGATCATAAAGTGCCCCGATCGGTTGAATAAACCCGGGGCATTTCGTATAATTAGATTGCGGTAATGCCGCGGTAAATACAGCATAAATCTTTGCAAAACGGGAGTTAAGCAAATATATGGATTTCAGCAATTATAAACGCGTACATTGCCTGGGCATTGGAGGGATCGGTCTTTCGGCCGTAGCTGAGATACTTGCAAACAGAGGTCATATTGTAAGTGGTACAGATATCAATCCATCCAAAGTCACCAGGCATCTTGAATGTATGGGGATTAAAGTCTTCTATTCGCATGAGCCTGAGAATGTCGAGGGCGTCGATGCGATAGTCTATTCGGCTGCGGTCTCCGATGAGAACCCTGAGGTCATAAGAGCCAAAGAGCTCGGCATCCCTATGTTCTCAAGGGCACAGGTCCTGGGCATGATCATGGATGACTACGAGAATTCGGTGGCCATATGCGGGACTCACGGCAAGACGACGGTAACGTCCATGACCTCTCTCATACTTCTCAATGCCGATTTCAAGCCGACCATACTGGTAGGAGGCAATCTCCCTCAGATCAACGGCAATGTTGAGATAGGCGAAGAAACATACTTCGTCACTGAGGCCTGTGAGTACATGGACAGCTTCCTTGAGCTGAGGCCGAACATCGGTGTCATACTCAATATAGATTCCGACCACCTCGATTACTTCAAGGACATGGATCACATTGTCAAGTCCTTCAGCACCTTTGTCGAACATATACCTCCGAACGGAGTGATTATAGCCTTCGGAGACAATCCGTTCGTGAGGAGCATCCTCAAAGGCCATAACAACAAGATCACTTACGGCTACAGCGAGAGCAATGACTTCTACGCCGAGAACATAGTATTCAACGAGCACGGCTACCCGACCTTCGACATATGCCACAAGGGCCATAAGATCACTTCGATCGAACTGTCGGTGCCGGGAGAGCACAACGTGCTCAATGCCATGGCGGCCTTCGTGACGGCGTCGTATCTCAAGGTGGATACAGCGACCATAGTGTCTACTCTCAAGGAGTACAGCGGCACCAACAGACGCTTCGACTTCATCGGTACCACAGAGAAGGGAGTGATGGTGTATGACGACTATGCCCACCATCCAACAGAGATCAAGGCGACTCTGGCGGCTGCCAGGAATGTGAAGCACAACAAGATGTGGCTTATTTTCCAGCCTCATACCTACACCAGGACCAAAGCGCTTTTCGATGAGTTCGTGGACGCCTTCCAGGATGCGGACGTAGTAGTTATGACGGATATATATGCGGCGAGAGAGAAGGACGTATACAATATCTCATCGTACAAGCTCATGAATGCGATGAAGTCGAAACATCCTGACAAACCTGTATATTACGTAAAGGACTTTGAGGATATCGCAAGGTATATAGAGAAATTCGCCGGCAAGGATGATATAGTGATGACTATGGGAGCCGGAGATGTATACAAGGTAGGAGACATGATTCTCCACAAGGACGATCAATAAGCAGTTGGACGCACACGAAGGGAGAAACGCGCCATGACACATGACACCAGAAATGAAGCCTTTGCAAATCTCAGACTGTTCGCCTGCAACTCTCATCCGGAGCTGGCTCAGGAGATCGCAGAGCACATGGGTGTGGAACTGAGTAAATCAACTGTAACCAAGTTCAGCGACGGGGAGACCAGCGTAAGCATATGGGAGTCCGTAAGGGGTAAGGACTGCTTTATCATCCAGTCTACATGTGATCCCGTCAATGACAATCTCATGGAGCTTCTGATCATGTCCGACGCGCTGAGACGTGCGTCGAGCAGAAGCGTGACGGCGGTCATCCCGTACTACGGCTATGCCAGACAGGACCGCAAGGCTAAGGCAAGGGATCCGATCACTTCCAAGCTGATCGCCAACATGATCACGGCTGCGGGTATCGGCAGGGTAATCACGATGGATCTCCACGCTCAGCAGGAGCAGGGATTCTTCGATATCCCGGTGGACCACATGGTCGGACAGCCGATGCTGACAGACTACTTCAAACTCAAGGACCTGGACGACATGGTCATCGTATCTCCTGACCACGGTTCCGTTACCAGGGCGCGCAACATGGCAAAGCCTTTCAATGTGCCTATCGCCATCATCGACAAGAGGCGCCCGGAGCCAAACAAGAGCGAGATCATGAATATCATCGGAGACATCGAAAACAAGAACTGCGTGATACTCGATGACATGATCGATACGGCCGGTACTATCTGCAATGCCGCGAAGGCATTGATGGATCTCGGCGCAAAGAGCGTTTACGCGTGCGCGACCCATGCCGTGCTCTCGGGACCTGCGATAGAGCGCATTGAGGCCAGTCCTATCAAGGAGATGGTGCTGCTCAATACCATTCCTATCCCTGAGGAGAAGAGGCTCAAGAATATCACGGTGCTCTCGACAGGTCACATATTCGCAGAGACGATATCGAGAGTTTACTCAAATAAACCGATCTCAGTAATGTTCGGATAGCGGAGGCCGATGGGATTTTTCAAAAGACGCAAAAGTGAGCCGGGATCTGCCACGGATACCTACGTGATCGTAGGACTTGGCAATCCCGGCAAAGAATATGAAGAGACAAGGCACAATATGGGCTACAGGGCCATAGATGTGCTTTCTTCTGATGAGAATATTGAGATAAAGAAACACAAATTCCACTCGCTGATCGGACAGGGCAGGATAGCCGGCAAAAAGGCAGTGCTCGTTAAGCCTGAGACCTACATGAACAGGAGCGGCATAGCAGCCAGGGAATCCGCGATGTACTTCGACGTGCCGTCTCAGAACCTGATAGTCATATACGATGACATAGATCTGCCTGCCGGTTCCATACGCATCAGGAAATCCGGAGGCGCCGGGACCCATAACGGCATGAAGTCTGTAGTGCAGGAACTCGGCACTAAGGACTTCATCAGGATAAGGATAGGCATCGGTGCCGCATCCGGCGATGAGGATCTGGTCGACAGGGTCATAGGTAAGGTGCCTAAGAGCGAGCAGGCAGTACTTCAGAAGGCTGCCGAGGAAGCGGCTCAGGCTGTGAAGGACATAATAGAGATAGGCGCAGATAACGCCATGAACAGACACAATCACGTTTCATGATCACAAACCACACCGGCGTAAGCGGCAGCCGGGTCGCATACATGCTCGCTGCCGGCATAAGAAAACATAATAAACTGTTAGCGGTGGTCTCGTCAGGACAAGCGGCGGCTCGCCTGGCCGAAGACCTCGTTTTTTGTATGCCGGAACTGAACGTCATTGTGCTTCCCGAGGAAGAGGAAGTGCAGATACTCTATGAGGCAAGGGACAGGGCGGGCCTGGTCGCAAGGATACAGGCGCTGACTGCTCTCACCCTGCCGGCTGCGGACGATGCGGACACAGATACAGGCAGGGGTCTTACCGCCGTCATAGCTCCGGTGAGCGCTGCTGTCAGACTCACGGAGAGCCCGGAGAGATTCAGGAGATCGGTATTCGCCGTCAGGACGGGCGAGACCATCGATCCTCACGATCTGAGGCAGATGCTCTCGGATGCGGGATACGTGGCCAGCGCAGTGACTGAATCGCCGGGAGAGTATACCTCCCGTGGAGGCATTCTCGATGTCTTCACGCCGGCGGCTGAGGACCCTGTCAGGATAGAATTCTTTGACGATGAAGTCGATTCCATCAGGACATATGACAGGGAGACACAGAGGTCACTGGCCAATACAGGCGAGACACTCATAGTGCCTGCAGCCGAATTCATACCTGACAACCTGGAGAAGGAAAAGGCGCTGGAAGCGGTCATGAAGGAATACGACCGCATGGTGCGAAGATACCGCAAGGAACACGTGCATCCCGAGGTCAAGGACGGCAGGATAGATGCTGTCGAAGCGCACCGGGGCAGGGTGCGTGACCTCTTCGAGGAGGGCGGAAGCCCACAGATATTTGCCGATCTGATAGAGTTCTTTGATGTCGAAAAGGCCAGGATGTGGGACTATGCGGACGGAGGCATGACCGCGCTCATAGATCCGGCGAGGCTTGAGGATGCTCTTCCTGAAGGCACTTCTCCCGAGGAATTCAGGCAGATATATGAGGGCGCGTACGGAGAGAGATCTACGCGCACTCTCGACATATACACTCCGTATCCTGAATCGATAGCCGGTGTAGACAAGCTCGACCGCATAGACAATGTGAAGAGCAGGCAGATCGCGCCGTTCAACGGACACGTGGAGCTCTTCGCCTCAGAACTCGCGAAGCTCACGAAGAGGGGCTACAGGATAGTGATAGCCGCCGGGAGCGATGAAAGGAATGAAAGAGTCAGGGAATATCTCGAGATCGCAGAGGTGAGCGGAGATATATCCTACAGGAGCGGCAATCTCTCGTCCGGATTCATGATGGACGATGAGAAGCTGTGTTACATTGCGGGAAGCGACATATTCGACGAGCGCATCCGTCAGCCGAGAAAGAAAGCGAAACGCAGGAGCTCGAAGGACAGCATACAGTTCTCGGATCTCCACAAGGGCGACTACATAGTGCACGAGGTCCACGGCATAGGCAGGTTCGAAGGCATCCGGCCAGTCACAGCGGACGGTACGACGAGGGACTATCTCATCATAAGATATGCCGGTTCGGACATGCTCTACGTACCGACGGAGCAGCTCGACGTGATCCAGAAGTACATCGGCAACTCGGGCAATCCGCCTGCGCTGTCCAAGCTCTCGGGCGTCAGCTGGAAGAGGGCGAGGGAGCGCGCCAGGAAGGCCATCATGGAGATCGCAGAGGATCTCGTGAAGCTTTATGCAAAGCGGCAGGCCGAGGGAGGATATGCCTTCGGCGAGGACACTGTCTGGCAGGCAGAGTTTGAAGACGCCTTCCCGTATACCGAGACTGACGACCAGCTGAGAGCGGTGGAGGAGATCAAGACGGATATGATGAAGCCTCTTGCGATGGACAGGCTGCTCTGCGGAGATGTCGGCTACGGCAAGACCGAGGTGGCAGCGCGCGCGGTCTTCAAGTGCCTGTCGGAAGGCAAGCAGGCGGCGATACTGGCTCCTACCACGCTGCTTGTAAACCAGCATTATCACAACCTCAGGGAGCGCTTCGAGAACTTCCCGTTCGAGATAGATGAGCTTTCGAGATTCAGATCCAAGGCTGCCCAGACCAGGACCATCAAGGGTATCAGGTCGGGCTCGGTCGATCTGATCATAGGCACTCACAGGCTGCTTTCAGATGATGTGAAGTTCAAGGATCTCGGACTTCTCGTCGTGGACGAGGAGCAGAGGTTCGGCGTGAGGCACAAGGAGAAGATCAAGCAGCTCAGGAGCAATATCGACGTGCTGACCCTGTCTGCCACGCCTATACCGCGCACTCTCAACATGTCGCTCACGGGCATCAAGGACATAAGCCTCATAAATGAGCCCCCGGGTGACAGGCTCCCTGTACACACATACGTGACCCCGTACGAGGAGGAGATACTGAGAAATGCCATCGAGAGGGAGCTGGCGAGGGGCGGCCAGGTGTTCGTGGTCACCAACAGGATCACGGGAATCAACCAGATAGCAGAGACTATCTCAAGGCTTGTGCCCGAGGCTGTGATAGGGACGGGTCACGGACGCATGAGCGAGGATGTGCTCGAGAATACCATGCTGGATTTCATCGAGGGACGGATCAACGTACTCGTGGCCACTACCATAATCGAGAACGGCATAGACATACCTAATGCGAATACGATGATAATCCTCAATGCCGACAGGTTCGGGCTCGCCCAGCTTTATCAGCTGAGGGGCCGGGTCGGGAGATCGCACAGGCTTGCATACGCGTATCTTATGTATCAGCCGGGCAAGGTGCTCACGGAGATAGCGAGGAAGAGGCTCGCCGCCATCAGGGAATTCACCGAATTCGGCTCGGGCTTCAAGCTCGCCATGAGAGACCTGGAGCTGAGGGGAGCCGGCAACATACTCGGCGAAGCCCAGAGCGGTCATATAGAGAGTATAGGCTATGAGCTCTACTGCAAGGAGATAGACCGGGCAGTCAGGATGCTCAAGGGAGAGGATGTAGGCGAAGCCAGATCCGAGATCAACATCGACCTGCCTCTCAAGGCGTCGATACCTGCCTCATACATAGAGGATGAGGCCCTCAGGCTGGAGGCATACCGGAGGATCGTGTCTGTCATGGACGGCGATGACGCCATGGATGTCATGGATGAACTTAGTGACAGGTACGGAGACATCCCTGAGGAGGCGCTGGAGCTGATAAAGGTCGCCGAGATAAGAGCTCACTGCGAGTACCTCGGCATATCGGATATCAGCAAGGCCGAGAAGTGGCTGAACCTGAAGTTCGCCCCGGGAGTCAGGGTGCATCCGTACATGCTCGTGATGGCAAAGTCCGAGTACGGCGAGAGGGTGGCCCTGTCGGACGGCCGCGTGACCATGCTGAGGTTCCACATGGGCAAGGCCCTCGATACCACGGCGCTGCTGGAACTCATGCGCTATCTCAGGGCGGTGAAGCAGGAGGTCGCTGAACTCGAGAAGGCTCAGTAAGCTTTACATTGACACTGAAACTAATTATAATAAAGCCTCGAAAAACTGATCCGCTTCAATCATAACGATATGTATCGGATCATGGCCGGATCAAAACGGAGAAAGGATAAGATCATGCTGTTTAAGAACATAGGATTGATAGACGAAAACTTTGAATACCGCGAGAACATGTATGTGGGGACGAACTGCCACCGCATCGTATATATCGACAGCAAGCCGCCGCAAAACGAAGAGGACTTCTTTGAGACCTACGACGGAAAGGGCAAGGTGCTGATGCCGGCGTTCTACAATGCGCACGGGCATTCGCCTATGAGTCTGCTCCGCGGTTACGGAGAAAACCTTCCTCTTGACAGATGGCTCAACGAAAAGATATTCCCGTTCGAAGACAAGCTTTACGGAGATGCGGTATACTGGGCCACGCTCCTTTCCATGGCGGAGTCTGTAAGATTCGGTATAGTCTCCACATCGGACATGTACTATTTTATCGATGACATGGTAAGGGCTGTTGCGGCTTCCGGGACAAAAACGAATATATCGCGCTCTGTCTCGAGCTTCGGAGAATCGGTCGCCGAGAGCTTCAGACTTAAGGAAATGATCGAAGCGATCAGGATGTATTACGGTTTTGAGGACGGACGTATCCTTGTCGATGCGTGCGCTCATTCCGAATATACAAACGTGTACGAGATGCTCACGGCGATAGCCGATACGGCAAAGGAATTTGATGTCAGGACTCATATCCATCTTTCGGAGACAGAGTCCGAGCATAAGGGCTGTATTGAAAAATACGGAAAGACACCTGCAGAGCTGTTCCTTGAAGTCGGCATGTTCGATCAGCCGTGCACGGCCGCACACTGCGTGTGGGTGACAGAATCAGATCTCGATATATTCAGGGAAAAGGGAGTCAGCGTTGCCAGCAATCCTGTAAGCAATATGAAGCTCTCAAGCGGCATGGCCAACGTGCCTCTGATGTATGAGAAGGGCATAAATGTAGCCATAGGCACTGACAGCGTCGCGAGCAACAACAGCCTGAATTTCTTTGAAGAGATGAAGCTCTTCGCTCTGACGGGAAAGGTCAGGACGATGGATCCTTCCGTCATGAAGCCGAAACAGGTGCTTTACAGCGCGACAAGAGCCGGTGCTCTTGCTCAGGGAAGAGAAGACTGCGGACTCGTAAAGGAAGGCTTCAAAGCCGATCTTATTGTCGTTGATGTCAGCGGACCTAACATGTATCCGAACCATGATATGGCAAATGCACTGATCTATTCTGCCGACGGCAAGGATGTCTGCCTGACCATGTGCGACGGCAGGGTGCTGTACAGGGACGGAGAATACACTACGATCGATCTGGAAAAGACCAGTTACGAAACTGAAAAAGCTACACAGGAGATACTGAAACAACTGTAGATCAATGCAGAGCAAGAACGAAGACAAGAATCTGATAATTGAGCAGGATGCGGATCAGGCAGAGAGCACAGCCTCGGCCGGATCCGCAGTGCTGCTGAAGGGAGCCACGATACTGGTGATAGCCGGCATCGTGAGCAAGATTTTCGGTGCGATATTCAGGATACCGCTCACCAACATGATAGGTGCGGAGGGCCAGGCATACTACAGCGCGGCATACGCCCTGTATCAGCTCCTCTTCACCATAGCGACAGCGGGCTTCCCGGTCGCCATCTCAAGGATGGTGTCATCGAGGATAGCCGAAAGAGACTTCATCAATGCACACAAGTCATACAAGCTTGCCATGAAGGTATCCTGGGCGCTGGGCATCGTATCTTTCCTCATCATGTACCTGGGAGCAGGCGCCATTGCCAATGCCTACAGGAATCCGGGAGCGGAAGCATCGATGAAGGCGATATCTCTCGCGCTTCTCTTCACTCCGCTTGTAGCTTCCATGAGAGGATACTATCAGGGAAGGCAGGACATGAAGCCGACCGGCATCACCGAGGTCATCGAGCAGATGGTCAGAGTCATCGTCGGGCTTTCGCTTGCTTACGTATTCTATAAAACCAGTCTGGTGAATGCAGCTGCCGGGGCTACCTTCGGAGCTTCCGCGGGCATCATGGCGGCATTCCTGGCTATGATGGTCATATATATGCGCGACAGGAAGACACGCAGCAGACTCTTTGAAGAGTCCGTAGTCAGAGAAGAGAAGGAAGGAACAAGGCTCAAGGAACTTCTGGGCTTCCTTATCCCTATCACCATCGGCTCATCCGTGATGCCGATAATGTTCAATATAGATGCGGCTATAATCCCGAGGAGACTTCTCGAATCGGGCTGGGACCGTGTGATGGCGGACAAGCTCTACGGACTTATGGGCGGCTTCTGCGACCCGATAATCAATCTGCCAAACATCTTCATAGACGCCATATGCATAAGCCTGATGCCTGCAGTCACCATGGCGTTCACGCTGAAGAATAAAAAAGATCTGGATGATCACATCAAGACAGGTCTCAAGACCATGATGATCATCACATATCCGTGCGCGATCGGGCTCATCGTGCTCGCAAAGCCGATACTCACAATGCTTTTCTATAAGAAATACGACGAGGCGGTCATGGCTGTTCCGGCGCTCCAGATACTTGCTGTGTCGATAATCACTCTGGCCATAATGCGCACCTTCTCGACGAGCCTGCAGGCGATAGGCAAGATGATGCTTCCTGTATGGAACCTCCTCATCGGGGCAGGGGTCAAGGCGGTAGTGTCGTATATACTTCTCGGCATACATGCGGTCAATATCAACGGAGCTGCGATCGGTTCAGTCATCGCCTATGTGACAGCAGGCATACTCAACTACAGAGCGCTCAGGAAGTATACGAATGTATCCCTCGACATGGTAAGCATCTTTATAAAGCCGCTGGCTGCATCCCTCATAATGGGTGTATCAGCCATAGTCTCGTATAAGCTGTGCTTCATGCTGACTTCGAGCAATCCGCTGTCGACACTCATCGCCATAATGATAGCTGCAGCGGTCTATTTCGTGACTGCTTTCAGGACCGGAGCCGTGACCAAGGACGAGATCGAGCTCATCCCGAAAGGGGATGCGATATACAGACTTGCGGTAAAGCTGAAGGTAGCGAGATAGTGCAAAAAAACACGATAATTCAACACTTTGAGCCCTATATTGTTGACAATTTTGCCCCGACCTACTATTATCTCCTTAGGTATTTTATCGCTTTTAAGGAGGATCGATTATGAATAAAGCAGAACTGGTTGCAAAGGTTGCTGATAAGACCGGATTCAAGAAAAAAGACGCTGAGGTAGCTCTTGATGCAGTTCTTGAGACTATAGAGGATGCTCTCGTAGCAGGCGAAAGCGTAAGACTGATAGGTTTCGGTACATTCGAGACCAGAAGCAGGAAAGCAAGAACAGGCAGAAACCCTCAGAAGCCTGATAAGGTTATATCCATCCCGGCTTCCAAGGCTCCTGTATTCAAGGCAGGCAAGTCCCTCAAGGATGCAGTCAACAAGTGATCAATGACGATATCGCATAGATGCGGATAGCTGCTGACAGGCTGTCCGCTCTTTTTTTTCTGTAGAAGCAGCATACAGCCGGATCATAATATTATAGAAGGTGATCAAATAATGAGATTAGATAAATATCTTAATAATTCCCGTATCATCAAAAGGCGCACTGTTGCCAAGGATGCCTGCGAACAGGGCAGGGTCGAAGTCAACGGCAAGGTGGCGAAGCCGGGACTGGAATTAAAAAAAGGTGATGAGATATGCATCACCTTTGGTTCCAATATACTAAAAGTGCGTGTAGTTTCGATGCCGGAGACCGTGCGAAAGGACGACGCCGAGAGCCTCTACGAGGTGATCAGCTAATTCGACATATTCCTTACGGCTTTGATCACCGACTTGTCCATGGCCACTATCAGGGCTGCCATGACCGGGATGGCTACTATCTCCTTGACCGCTCTGGATGCGAGCAGGGCAGTGAAGCCCTTTCCGATGATGAAGGTGAGCCAGAAGGTGTTGAGCAGGAGGTTCACGCCGAGGCATACGAGCGCGGATGCCAGAAGCGCTCTCGGGAAGGTGACTTCCTTGCCGTAGAGCACAAATCCGAAGATAAGGCCTGTGAGAATGGCCGATAGCGTGAAGCCCGGGAAGAATGTGCCCGTAGGCAGGAGCCATGCTCCTATGAGATCGGCGAGCGCATATCCCACTGCCGCAACGTAAGGACCGTAGAGTATTGCCAGGATAGCTATTGGCAGGAAACCGAAGCCTATCCTCAGGAACGATATGTTGATGGATACCACCTTGGACAACACTACGGATAGTGCGATCATGAACGCGGTCACGACCATTACTTCTGTTGAAAATACTTTCTTTTTCATAATAAAAACCTCCGGAAAACCAGTAATTGCAACACATTAACGAAAACGCCCACCTGCAGCAATCACGTTCCGGGAGGTCTATCTCCAGCCTATTATTGATCTGCAGTAGCGGATGCAATATCAAACCGCAACGTTGATTGTTTTCGTTCCCGGGCAACATCCCATCCCAGGACACTTAACGCTTGATATTTACTCTACATTTGAAATTCTACCATAGTTAACAATTTGTTTTCAATATATATGTGCCTGCGGTTTGTGGCGGTTATTTGCTCTTTTTTCTTTATCAGCTTATATATCATATGTGCGAATATTAGAGCGGAGACTCACAGATATCTGTAAAACACTTCTGTTCATATTCGTCAAGGAGGTAATGAGATGCAGCTGAATGATTATCAGAAGAAGCGGCGAAGGGCACTGCCGGATTACATATCGGTGATAAGCGCCAACAGCTGTGCAAAGATAAAGATAGAGGACATAGAACTGATAGAGCAGGACGGACGCAAGATCCACGTAATGACTCCGGACAGGAATTACGACTTCTACGGAGAATTCGATACTATCGCTGAGGCTCTGGCGGAGAGGGCATTCTACAGGCCGATCAAGAAGACCATCATCAATCTCGACCACATCAAAGACATAAGCGGATTCTATATCAACTTCAACTCAGGTCAGTCGATAGCGATGGGAAAGAACGCGCTGGCAAATACCAAGCGCGCATACAAGAGATACCTGCTCAGATATCCGCCGTATACCATATGGGAGCCTATCGTCAGCGGCGATAAAGTAGCCGATGCGAGCCACGTCGTACGTTGAAAAATAAGCAGTTTCGCAGCCCGGATCCGGATGGGAAAACAGGCTCAAAAATTTTTTCAATTTTTTTTAAAAAAGGTGTTGCTGATCGGCGTGCAGGAAGTTCGGCGTGCTGATATCGACCATGTCAATATCGTCTGCCAGGCAGTCTTCAAACTTTGTTGACCAGCGGCAGTTCAGTTCTGCCGCG
>JAZUNV010000062.1:0-5243 GCA_045604305.1 Anaerovoracaceae bacterium
ATCCCGTCCGAGACCTCTCTCTTTATGATCCTTGCCGTAGTCTCATCGCAGATGTCCGAGAGCGCGATCCAGTCGCCGAACGAACACATCCTGTCTGTGCCCCTCGCTCTTGCGTAGGCGCATGCCAGAGGCGACTCATCGGGCCCCTCGATATCTTCCACGAAGCACGCTTTCTTCTGTCTCTCCGTCAGCGGAAGCCCGACTGCCGGGCCGGCAGGGCTGACGTGCTTGAAGGAAGCGGCCGCCGGCATCCCGAGGGCTTCCTTCAGCTCCTTTACGAGCTGCCATGAGTTGAGGGCGTCGAGGAAGTTGATGTAGCCCGGCCTGCCGCCCAGCACCTCAAACGGGAGCTCGCCGCCCTCCGTGTAGATGCGGGCCGGTTTCTGATTCGGATTGCAGCCGTACTTGAGCTCGAATTCTTTCATCTGTAGTCTCCATGTATTGATAATCAAGCGGGTGCTTCACAGGCTCGGCGCGAGCGTGTGGAGGAGCCGCTAGGAATGCCGGAGAGAGACCGCAGGCGATTGGCTAGGAACGAGTTCCCGCAAGCGAAGCGTCAGGGCCGTTCCCCAAGAGGCAAGGTCGAACGACCCGGCATTCCCGGCGAGGGAGCCCAGCGAGCAAGGGCCTGTGAAGCGCCCGCTTCGGTCATTCGTACTTGTTGACGATACGGCTTTCGGTTTCGCCGTTTGTCAGATCCGTGTAGCGCACGTAGAGCGAGATCCGGTTATCCTCATCGAGAGCCTCCCAGATCTCCCGTGTGAACTCGTCGATATCGTCCGGTATCTCCACGCGGCGCGGCTCGCCCTGAAACGTCGGCAGCGGATCCCCATCGCATTCGTAGGTGTGTATGAAGTGCCCGAGCCCCGGGATCGGAACATAGTCGTATCCGTATCTCGCGCAGGCCGTGCCCTCTGCATCCTCGCTCTTGAGTATGCTCATGCTGTATCTGAATCCCGCCGGATCGCCGAAGCTGAGTACAGCGCTTATCCTTGGTGTGAAGTTGGGCTCATCAGGCTCGAAGCATCTCGATGCCAGGGCCTCGTGGAAGCCCTGCCCGGCCTTTATCCCCTCATAGACAGTATCCGTCTGGTCGCCGTTCGTCACGATAAGCTGATCGCCGCAGCTCCTGACCGCAGCGTAGATGATGAGGCTTGGGTCCTCGAGCTTCGATACATCGCGGGGTTCGGTATACAGCGCATCGTCCTTTACCACGAAGATCCTGTTGCGCGAATTCTCCGACCTCCCCATAATAAAATATGCGATGACTGCTTTGGTGCCATCGCAAGACTCTCCGGCCACGATACCGCGTCCCGGATATCTGTTGCCTTGCACTACATCTCCAAACCTGCGGATTTGGTATATGCTCACTCTAAGACCTCTCTTTAACTATCTTCCTGCATATCCTGGCGACTGCGACCGGGAGTATGAGCCACTCGGCCTGCTCCATCACGCGCCTCTGCAATACTTCAGGCGTATCGCCTTCCTCGACGCTGACGGCCTTCTGAGCGATTATCTCGCCGCCGTCGGCGATCTCATTTACATAGTGCACGGTCGCGCCAGTCACCTTGACGCCCCTTTTGAGCGCCTCTTCGTGAGGTCTGAGTCCGTAGAAGCCGTCCCCGCAGAAAGCAGGGATGAGCGACGGGTGTATATTGATTATCCTGTGGTCATAGTATGAAACGAAGTCCCTGCTGAGTATCATGAGGAAACCTGCGAGCACTATCAGGTCGATCTGACGCGAGTCGATCAGCTCCCTGCATTTCGCCTCGAAGCCCTCCTGTCCGCCACAGGCCTTTACATTAAGGATGTGCGATTCTATGCCTGCCTTGCGGGCACGCTCGAGCGCATACGCATCATCTCTGTTGGAGATGACCAGAACGATCTCGCCCTTATCTATGAGACCCGCTCTCTGCGCGTCTATCAGAGCCTGCAGATTGGTCCCCGTGCTGCTCACCATCACGGCTACTCTTGCTTTGCCTTCCATTTCGCTACCTCAGTATGACATTTATGTACAGCTTGATTCTACCACATTTGCATCATACGATGCGTATCTTCTCATTGCTTCTGACGATCTCGCCGATGAGGTACGCGTCCTCTCCGTTCGCCTTCAGTATCTCCACAGCCCGTTGTGCATCCTCACGAGCCACCACTATGGTCATGCCGACACCCATATTGAATGTGTTGAACATGTCGTCCTCGCCGATATTGCCGACCGCAGCTATGAGGTCGAATATAGGGAGCACCTTTATGGCCTTGCGGATTATCACGGCTCCGAGACCGCCCGGGATGCTCCTCGGGATGTTCCCGTACAGACCGCCTCCCGTGATATTGGAGATGCCCTTCACTTTGATCTCATCGAGAAGCGCCATCACAGGCTTCACGTATATCCTGGCCGGCTCGAGCAGAGTATCTCCGAGAGACCTGCCTCCGAGCTCTGCGTTAGCTGCATTCATCATCATGACGTCCGGCTTGTCGAGAGCGAACACCCTGCGCACGAGACTGAAGCCGTTGGAGTGCACTCCGCTCGACGGCAGAGCTATCACTATGTCACCCGCTTTCATTTCGTTGTTGTCTATCATGGCGTCCTTGTCCGCGATGCCTGTACAGTATCCCGCCAGGTCGTACTCGTCCTTTGGATAGAAGCCTGGCATCTCCGCAGTCTCTCCGCCTATAAGTGCGGCACCTGCCTGTACGCAGCCTTCGCATACGCCCGCCACGATCTGCTCGATCTTCTCCGGCACGTTACGTCCGCAGGCGATGTAGTCAATGAAGTACAGAGGCTTCGCTCCGGAGCAGATCACATCGTTGACGCACTTGGCCACACAGTCTATCCCGACCGTGTCGTGCCTGTTCAGCATAAAGGCCAGCTTGAGTTTGGTGCCGACACCGTCAGTACCGTTCACCAGGACGGGCTTGCTGTATCCCGTCAGGTCGAGCTCAAACATGCTGCCAAAGCCACCCACCCGGCCCATCACACCCGGGACAGCCGTCCTGGCGATATGCTTCCTCATGAGTTCGACTGCTTTGCTGCCCGCTGCCAGGTCCACACCTGCAGCCGCGTAGCTGTTTGAACCGGAATTGATGTTCATTGGTCCTCCTGTTATCAACCCTTGTAAACGTCTCTGTATTTACTGCGTTCCGCTTCCCTGCGGTCATCCTTCCTGATCAGGTTCCTGATCCCGTGATACAGGCCGCGCAATACAGCAAATATGAAGAACATCACGAGGAATCCAGTGACTCCGTATGCGATGTCCTGACTGTCCATGTTGCCCGTGCCCGAGTACCACTGACCGATCTCGACCGCGAAGGTCAGCACGAGGATGAGCGTGAATACGTATATCCAGGTGATGACCATGGTGTGGCCGTGCTTTGCCAGTGCCCGGAAGATCGGATAGATGATGAATATCAGCGCCATTCCGAAGGCTCCTACCACCAGAAAATGGAGCTGTTTGTCGTCGAAATACCAGCCTCCCGAGTCGTTGAGGCTGAGTATGTGATCGTGCACCCTCGCGACCCAGGTTATGAATGTATATATCAGTTCTCTCATGTGCAATATTTTATCACATATATAAAAAATAAGGTTACTGTTTATATAGATTTATTGATGAGCTTAAGACCCTGTCCCTATAATTTCAGCGTAAAGTAAGCTGCGGAACTATCCGTCCGCGGCGGCAGATATCAAAGGATGGGATGATCAAAATGAAAACATCATTTCTGAGAAACAGAGCGCTCGTGATCGCGCTCATGGTTCTTATGTGCATCGCGGCGGTCCCTCTTACGGGCGGACAGACGGCGGATGCCGCTGCACTCACAGGTACGGGCAGCATCAATTCTGCCGATGTCAACCTGAGACAGGCCGCGTCCACTTCCTCGACGGCACTCGGAGTCCTGAGCAAGGGAACCAGAGTGACCATACAGAGCGAGGAATTCACGAAGAGCAAGAGCGCCAAAGCCGTCAACCGCTGGTATTACGTGACAGCGGGCAAGCTGAGCGGCTATGTCAGAGCCGATCTGGTCAGCAATATTTCATACGGAGGCTCTCCTGCAGTGACCACGGACGCTGTCAATTACAGGAAGGGGCCTGCGACGACTTTCAAGAAGCTCGGTGCAGTGTCCGGCGGGACTCCTGTGACTCTGCTGATCCCTGCGAAACGCAGCGGAAACGGCGAGACCTGGTACAAGGCTGTAGTGAACGGAAAAAACGCCTACCTCACATCGAAGTACGTGAACGCCAATGCCGCAGCGCCTGCAAGTTCACCTGCTCCTGCGACCAATCTCGCGGGTAAGTCGCCTATCGCAGCGGCACTTCTCTCCGGGCCTACATACGGCGGCAGCGCAAGAGTCGTATACACCTTTGATACAAATAACTGCAGGAAGGTCTGTGCAGTCAAAGGCTACAGCGGCATCAGCACTCCGCAGGGCTTCGCATACAACGGAAGTGTGTTCTACATCCTCTACGGGACAGTGGCAGGCCAGCGCATCGTGACGTACTCGAATTCAGGTCAGCGCATCGCTGCTACGAAGTTCGCGTTCGGCATCGGTCATCCGAACGGCATCACCTGGGATCCTGTGACGGGCCTCTGCTATATCTTCAAGGGCAACGGCAAGCGCATCTACACCTGGAACCCGGCGACCAACCAGTTCGGCAAGGGGACCACACCGTACTCGTCATCAGGCGTCGGCTATGATAACGCGACCAATCTGATCTATGCATCGTCGCACACCGGTATCAGGGCCTACAGCGCGGACGGTTCCTTCAGTCACAAGAAGCTATTCCCGAGATGCAGCCACGGCATCAGGCACTATATCCAGGACTGCGGCGCCGGCGAAGGATTCATATTCCACGGTATCAGCGGTTCCAACAAGAAGAAGACCAACTTCCTCGACATCTACAGAGCGGCTGACAGCGCCTACCTCGGGTCTGTCAAGATCACGATAGGCGAGTACGAGAGTGCGGTAGTCGGCAACGACGGCTATCTCTACCTGCTCATCAATACGAGCGGTAAGAAGGATTACATATGGAAGACGCCGCTCAATGTGAATGAACTGAAGTAGTATTGACGGCCGGTCTGACCGCCTCGTTTCGACGGGCTCCGTCACCGAGAGTGTCAGGCTCGTCGACTTTGCCGCTTGGAGAACCTAGTCTGACGCTTCGCTTGCGACGACCGGTTCTAAATGCTTTCGCCGATCATAACGGCGTTGCCGTAAGGACGAAAGCATTGACCTCCGTCGGCAGGCTC
>JAZUNV010000063.1:0-18414 GCA_045604305.1 Anaerovoracaceae bacterium
CCTGAAAAATCCCAATCTTTTCAAACCCTCGACCGCCTTTTCAATAATACGGGGCTTGTTTGAGTGCTCCAATCTCACAATTATCTGAAAACCTCAAATTGCTCGAAAAAAGTGCTTGACTTTTACTTAGCAGGCTACGTTTACGTTGAGGATGGGGGATTTCTTACTGATCTTTGTTAAAAGACCACCTTTCCCAGCGCCAGCTGTATAAGTTCGGATGCGAGCTTGCCGGTCTTGTTGCGCTCATCGAGTATAGGGTTGACCTCCACAAGGTCCATCGAGATGAGTTTGCCGGATCTGGCCAGCATCTCTACCGCCAGGAAGGCCTCTCTGGCTGTGATGCCGTTGGCCACCGGCGTACCCGTACCCGGCGCATACTCAGGAGTGATCGCGTCCACGTCGAAGCTGAGGTGGATCCCAACCGTACCTTCACCTGCGATCCTGATGGCTTCCTCCATCACCTCAGGCATGCCGCGCTTATCTATAGCTGTCATCGGGAATACGTTCATTCCGGCTTCCTTCATGCGCTCCGCCTCAGGCGCGTCGAAATCATGACCGGCGACCTGCACGCAGTGCGCCGTAGGCACGAAGTGAGGCTTCTGGCCGAAGTCCACCATGCTGTCAGGGCCCCATCCGCAGACTGCCGAGTATGGCATGCCGTGCATGTTGCCGCTTAGAGTGGACTTATCGCTGTTCCAGTCGCCGTGAGCATCTATCCATATGACGCCGATCTCGCCCTGATGCTCATAGTACTTGGCAACCGCGGATACGCTGCCCGCGGCTATGCTGTGGTCACCGCCGAGCACCAGCGGGAACCTGCCAGCCTCCAGAGTATCGTATACCTCTTCATAGAGCTGCTTATTGGTCGCGTTGACCTGCTCGAACCTGATCATGTGGCGCAGACTCATGCCGTCCTCCGGCGGGATGATGTCGCCCTTGTCGTGGACCCAGTAGCCCATGTTCTTCAGGTCGTTCTTGAGCCCCGCATATCTGATGGCAAGCGGTCCCATGGCAACGCCTTTCTCCGAGGCCCCGAAGTCGATCTGCACTCCGATGATGTCTATAGTTGTATTCTTATTAAGAATGCTCATATATCTTAGCTCCCTCTTTTCTATCAAATAGTTTGTTTTACTTTGTTTTCACGGTCTTAACTAAAGACCACGGACCATAGGATCTCCCTTTGTACACTCTGACAGATGTCATTTCATAAGCTTTTCGTTTATCTTGCTGAAATCTATGCTGCAAGCGCCATCCGATATACTGACCGGGATCACATCGTCAAACGAATACTGAGTCGGAAGGATATCATCGGCAAAAGAATAAACCAATACCCTCCTGCTCTCCGGATCTATGATCCAGTACTCCCTTACGCCTGCGTTCATATATTTCCGAAGCTTTACGGTGCAGTCCTTACCTCTGGTAGAAGGAGATAGTATCTCCACCGCCAGGTCCGGCTCTCCTTCGAGGTGATTTGCGTTCCCGTCTGTATCAAGATCACAGACAATCATGACATCAGGCTCTATCATAGTTCTGTCGTCCCTGTCCAGCCTGACGTCAAACGGCGCAATGATCACCTCGCAGGCCTTATCGTGATCACTGATGCATTTTAAAAGCTCATTAGCCAGGAACAACTGGATCCGCTGGTGGTTCAATGTCGGCGTCGCCAGATCATATATCACGCCATCAATAAGCTCCACCCTCACATCATCCGGTATTGCATAATAGTCTTCTAAAGTATAATATCCCTGACGGGGCCAGCGTTCTGACGGCTCAGCCTTCGCAGTCCAGTAGTCCACCTTTTGGCCTTCAGGCTTTGCCACCTCTTCATTAAGGTCTGATATGGCCGCATACTCCGCTGCAGTATCGTTCACAGACGCGGGATACCGGTCCTTCAGTACCATCTCTATCGCCTCGAGCGTATCGATCCTTGGATGTCTGGTCGCTCCGCAGAATATCTTCTGTACTGTACCCAAAGGGACCCCGGACAGTTCTGCGACCATGGCATTGGTGTAGCCAAGCTCTTTTTTTCTTCTCTTCATTTCATCTATCTTCATCGCAGCCACCTCCTTTCCCGTATATTTCCATTGCAACCATATTTTATCTTATGCGCCGGTGCACGACAAGCGTTTTGACCATCCTTGGATATTTAAGTCCGATTGATTCTTTGCATTTCAAAGGATGAGCAAGGTCTGCCTTACTCATCCTCATGTGTGACTTGTTTCATTCAAGTGTATAATAAGGACACTTTCCAGAAGGACACTATAAAGGACACCGCTCATTGATTCATAAGAAAAGAGAGACCAAGGAATCTCTTCCTCAGTCTCCCGATCGATCGCTTCAAACGCCTGATTTTCAAGGCTTAGTTGCTTAGCCGAAGTATCTCTCCAGCAGCCCCTTAAATGCCTTGCCGTGTCTCGCCTCGTCCCTTGCCATTTCATGCACGCTGTCATGGATAGCGTCGAGTCCGAGCTCCTTGGCCTTCTTGGCCATAGCTGTCTTGTTCTTGCAGGCGCCGTTCTCAGCAGCAACTCTCATCTCGAGGTTCTTCTTGGTGCTGTCGGAAACGACTTCGCCTACCATCTCTGCATATCTCGAAGCGTGCTCAGCCTCCTCGAGTGCAGCTCTTCTCCAGTACTCAGCGATCTCAGGATAGCCTTCTCTTGCGGCTACTCTGCTCATTGCGAGATACATTCCGACCTCGGAGCACTCACCCATGAACTCAGCTTTCAGGAACTCATAGATCTCAGGATCGATGCCCTTAGCTACGCCTACCACGTGCTCGGAAGCCCATGTCATGTCTTCGCTTTCCTGCTTTGTGAACTTCTCTGCCGGTACTCCGCACTGTGGGCACTTTTCCGGTGGAGTGTCGCCTTCATGAACGTATCCGCATACGCTGCAAACCCATTTTGCCATAATAATTTCCTCCTGTTTTTCAATTCTTTATTTAGAACCGCAGCTCCCGCTGCTTCCAACGAGCTAATGATAGCACATTGAGACGCGCCTTGCACATACTTTAGTACAATTTCACATTTACACTCTCTGGCGGGTTCAAGTTGATTGTTAACCCAAGATATGGTATGCTGTCTAGGAAGAAACTAAGGGAGGCTTACATATGAAGATCCAACAGTCAGCCGAGGATTATCTCGAAGCCATGCTTGTGCTTCAGGAGAAGCACGGCTACATCCGCTCAATAGACATTGCCAAGCACCTCGGTGTGACCAAGCCGAGTGTTTCTTATGCGGTCAAGCGTCTCAGGGAGAGTGGCTACATCAACATGGAATCCAACGGCCCTATCACTCTGGCTCCGGCCGGTCTCAAGATCGCCAGAAGGACATACGAGAGACACAAAGCTCTGGTCGCCTTCCTCGAAAAGCTGGGTGTGAGCTCTGAGCAGGCCGATGAGGATGCATGCAAGATAGAGCACGTGATCTCTCACGAGACCTATGTCGCCATCTGCGATTTTCTCAATGAGGGTTCCGACGAGAAGAAAGGCAACTACGACTACGAGTAGACTCTAAAACACCGCAGCACTGATCATGCGATCGGTACTGCGGTTTTGTGTTGCACTTTTAGTCCCCGTCTAAGGGGTATCGCCTCTTAACTATTACTTCAGGATGATCGTATTGTCGATCGAAGCGGTATCCTCGGCCATGGCCTTGAGGCTCTCGGAGAGGTCGGATATTGTCGCGTGCTTGAGATCATCTACCGGCACGGTAAAGTCAGCTTCCACAGGAGCTGCAGACTCGTTCTTTACCTTGTCGATCACGAGTGTCTTCGCCTTGCTTGCAGGATCGACCTGCGGAGTCTCCTGTACCGGAGCAGCAGCGGCTTCATCGAGATCCCTGATCACGTCGAACTCATCCTCGTCTATTCTGGCGAGCTCAGACTCGAGCATCCTACGGAAGTTCTCTCTGAGTCTCCTTACCTTGGTGCTCAGCATTGCGTGCTCGTCAGTCAGCTTTCTGACGTTGACCTTTGCATCGAGCAACATGTTCTCCGCCTCGAGCTCAGCATCTCTCATCATCAGCTCAGCCCTTCTCTCAGCACTCGCCGAAATGTCCGCCATCAGCTTCTTGGCTGTCTCAAGAGTCTCGATCATGGCATTGTCGTCCTTCTGAGCCTCCTCGAGCTGTTTCTCGAGGGACTTGATCTTGTGAGCCATCGATCTGTTGTCGTTGAGTACCTTCTCATAGTCGGCTACGATGATATCCAGGAATTCATCTACCTCTCTCGAGTTGTATCCCTTCTTGTCGCGGCTGAATTCTTTCTTATCGATATCAATAGGCATTATCATTGTGTCAGTACCTTACCTTTCCGTTGCATTCGCTTGCTTACTGTATGTATACGTCCGTGACTTTGCTGTATGTCTTTCTTCTCTGCGGCCGGTCTACCACGGGCTTGTGTTGGTCGGCTTGCCCGCCTCCGTTGCCCTGTCAACCAGCGCCTTAATATTAACATTATGAGGAGCAAAGAGATAGATGTTCTGGTTAACTTTCTGAATAGTTCCGGAGAGCGCATAGACTGCGCCGCTCATGAAGTCGAACATCTTGCGGGCGAGATCCGTCTCGACCTTCTCAAGATTGATGATGACCGGCTTGTTGGCCTTGAGGTTGTCGATCAGCTTGCGGCACTCGTCGATGTTCTTAGGCTCGATGACTACCATCCTGAACGCACCGGAGGCATTCCTGGAATCACGATCCACTGTGCCTTCACGCTTCTCGGCGACCGCAAACTTCTGCGGCGGAGCCACATCGTGAAGCGATGGCGGAGGTGTGATACCCGTGCTCAGCGGAGCTTCTGGCTGGAAGCTCGGAGCGCTGCTCAGCTCTCTCTTGTACTCATCTATTTCTTCCTGAGAGATATCGTAGTCATCGTCGTACTCATCAACGATCCCGACCAGATCCTTCATCTTGTCCATGAAACCCATTTTAACTGCATCCTCCTCTATCTGTAGTTACGTGGTCCGAATATCGAACTTCCCACTCTTACTGTTGTTGCACCTTCCTCGATCGCTACCTCGAAGTCTCCCGACATGCCCATCGACAGTTCCGTCGGCGCGAATCTCTCCGCAGGGAGATCCCATGTCTTCATCTCTTCGAAGAGCTCCCTTGCCTCCCTGAAGTACGGTCTCGAATCTTCAGGCTCGGCCGCTATAGGCGGTATACACATGATCCCGCATACTCTTACGGAACCGCACTCCGCCGTTATCTCCTCTGTCAGCTTCCTGAGATCAGCTGCTGCGATGCCGGACTTGGTATCCTCCATCGCCGAGTTGATCTCGATCAGCACGTCCATCACGATACCGTGAGCAGAGGCTCTTTTGTCTATCTCCTTCGCCAGCTTGAGTGAATCCACTGAATGGATCATCACTACCTTATCGATCACCTGTCTGACCTTGTTGGTCTGGAGGTGTCCGATGAGATGCCAGCGCACCGGTTTTACATCTTCGTATTTCTCCAGAAGCTCCTGGACCCGGTTCTCGCCGATGTCCGTCGCGCCTGCGTCTATGGCCTCATTGATCTCGGCCGGACCATGTGTTTTAGTCACTGCGACGAGCCTGACATCCTCAGGCTTCCTCCCGCTCCTTATTGCGGCTTCATCAGCACGCCTTTTGATTTCCTTGAATCTATCCCTGATCTCCATTGTCTTCTGAATTCTCTGTGTTGGCGGATCCCTCGGCATCTGCGGCTGCAGCAGCCTGAGCGGCGGCTTCTTCCTGAGCCTTTGCGGCTGCAGCTTCTGCTTCAGCTGCTTCCTGCTGTGCCTGCTCTACGGCTTTGGCCAGATCAGCCATGTCCTCTTCAGTAGGCTCCGCGACTATCTCGTCGTAAGTGCCTATGGTCTCGACGTAGTTGCCTTCGTCGTCCACGTATATATCCGAGTAGGCGCCACATCTGACGCCGTCGTCGGCCTTTACCCTGACAGGTTTGAATACGTGCTCGCCCAGCTTGTTCTTGACGAACACGCCGCGTCTTCCGTCAGGTGAATCGACTATGCTGTTGTCTTCCAGTATGAGTCCCTCGGCGCTCGCGACCGTCACAGTCGTTTCGACGTTCCTCGATTCGAGGAAGCCCTTGAAGTATTCCTTGCACGAGAGCGTGACCTTGGAGTACTTCTCTCCCGTCAGCACCTGGCTGACTGTGGCAGGCATAGTTTTGCCATTTATACTTACCGTGACTCCTGCTCCCGGTTCGTACTTCTCCGCAGTGCTGTTGCTGAGATAATACACGAGGTGCCACTTGCCGTTCCTTGTGATCTTGAATACCGGCTCGCCCTCCGCGCACTTCCTGTCGGGAGTCTCCACTGACTTGATGCCTTCGAGGGACTTATAGTCCTCATATGTCAGGCTGTCGAGAGCGGATGTGGTGAACTTCGCCTCTGCTCCGTCTACATAGTAGCTGACATATCCTTCGGTCTTGCTGTAGCCCTCTTCGACGGGGATGACTATGTCACCCAGCTTCTCCATGATCCCGAAGTACTTGCTCACGGAATTCCTGAGATCGCTGCCGTTGGCCTGCTTCTCCTCAGCCTTCCTGTCGCGCTTGAGCTCCACCACGCGTGTGCCGCCCATCACGAGCTTGTCAGCCTCTGCTAGCCTGTTGATGACGCTCGGTCCCGCAGCGGTGTAGACTGCATCGTCTCTCACAATAAAAGCAGAGACCTCATCGGTGACGTCGATCCTTCCGTATTCTGCTATATATGTCCTCTCGAGCATGCCCCTGACAGAAGGGACCGCATACAGCACTATGCAGCACACTGCGATAAGCCCGAGGTATATCACAATCGCTGCGATCCACTTCTTATTCATGGCTTCCTGTAAATAAGCCCTCCTTTTGGGCAATGCCACCGGCAATATGCATAGATTTACGAAATAATTGTACAATAAAAAACTCCCCTGTACAACATGTATTTATAAGGGAGCATTTTGATAACTATATGTAGTTGACTACCGGTACTTATCCAGTATGGCGCGTTCCTTCTTCGTCAGCTCCGGCTCGCTCTCGATGTACTTGCGAAGCAGGTCAGGCCGCCTCTCTTTGGTGAGTTTGAGTGATTCCTCCCAGCGCCAGAGATCGATTTCTCCGTGGTTTCCCGAGAGAAGTATCTCAGGCACTTCGTCGCCTTCGAACACTCTCGGCTTGGAGTACTGCGGATACTCGAGCAGTCCGGAGTAAATCGATTCGTCATTCACGGACTCTTCGCCTGCGAGCACCCCGTCCAGGAATCTCGCTACCGTATCGATGAGCACCATCGCCGGCAGCTCGCCTCCCGTCAGGACGTAGTCCCCGATCGACACCTCGCGGGCACCGAGTCTGTCCAGCACGCGCTGGTCCACACCCTCGTAATGTCCGCAGAGTATGGTGATCTCGTCAAGGCCTGACAGCTCTCTCGCCATCTCTCCCGAGAGCATCTCACCTCGCGGCGACATGTACAGCACCTCTCCGCCGAAGCCGCTCTCACGGTAGGCATCCATGATAGGCTGGATCTGCATCACCATGCCTGCTCCGCCTCCGTAAGGAGTATCGTCCACGCGATTGTGTTTGTCCTCAGTGAAGTCGCGAATGTCCACGACTGAGAGTTCCAGTATTCCGTTGTCTACGGCCCTCCCCAGCATGCTCATCCTTAACGGGCTGAACATCTCCGGAAAGATTGTAAGAATATTTATCTTCATATAATAATATTACGATAATTCGGTCAAAAGTCCAATTTTTGCGCTTTTCTTACTCAAGGAACCCGGGAATCAGCTCCACCTCTATGAGTCTCTCCTCTTCATCTATGCGCCTGAGGAATGCATCCACCGCAGGTATGAGAACGCTCTTACCATCTGCGGTCTCGACGTCCAGTACGCTCTGAGCGGTGTTCTGTATGACATCCCTGAGCACACCTATCTCGGTGCCGGCATCGCCTGCGATGTCAACCACCCTGCATCCGATGATGTTCCTCACGTAGTGCTCTCCCTCAGGGAGCTCGTCGAGCTCGTCCTCGTCGATGCTGACTTCCATGCCCCTGATCGCTTCGACAGCGGTCCTGTCGTCGAAGCCCTCGAGCTTCACGACCGGCGTATCCTTCTGGTACCTGACCTTCTCTACCTTTGCTGACAAAGCGGAACGATCCGTGCCCTTCGTTTCATCTGAGGCATTTCGCGCATGATTAAGAAGGAGGACCTTGCCCTCCTTCAGATTGCCCGAATCCTGTGCATAAAGCGTGATCCTGACCTCGCCTCTGAGCCCTGACGGACTCCCGACTTTGCCGAGCAGGACCAGCCCGGAATCATCTTTAGTCTTCAACGATCTCCACCGATACTCTCAGATTCTGCTTGATCGCAGCTGCCTTCACAACTGTCCTGATCGCCTTTGCGATCCTTCCCGATTTACCGATGATCTTGCCGATATCCTCGTCAGCCACCTTAAGTCTGACAACGATGTTCTTGCCATCGACTTCTTCAGTTACTTGAACATCATCAGGCCTGGTCACAAGCGCTTTTGCAATTACTTCTACCAGACTTCCCATAGGGCGCCTCCTTACTCGATAGCGCCGGACTTCTTGAGAAGTGCTCTTACAGTGTCTGTAGGCTGAGCTCCGTTAGCAAGCCACTTCTTAGCTGCTTCGTTGTCGATGATGATCTCCGAAGGATCCTTCAGCGGATCATAAGTTCCGATCTCCTCGATGAACTTTCCGTTTCTCGGTGTCCTCGAGTCAGCTACAACTACTCTGTAGAAAGGCTTCTTGTGAGCTCCCATTCTCTTAAGTCTGATCTTTACCATTTTGTGTTTCCTCCTGTTTATTTTTGGATTAATTATTATTTTTTTTATGAGATCCCTCGCCTCGCTCAGGATGACATTGATAACAGTTTTATTGTATTCCCATGTTCCTCATCATGGCTCTCGCCTTTTTCGAGTCAGGATTCGCCAGCACTTTGGTCATCTTCTTCATCTCCTCATACTTCTTGATGAGCTGATTGACATCCTGCACTGTGCTGCCTGATCCGGCGGCTATGCGCTTACGCCTCGATGCGTTCAGGACATTAGGCTTGCGCCTCTCAAGCGGCGTCATCGAGAGGATGATAGCCTCCATCTTCTGAAGTTCCTTCTTACCCTGATTGAGGTCGAGGTTCTTCTTGTCTGCCGCAGAGATGCCAGGGATCATGTCGATGAGCTTGGCGATACCGCCGAGCTTGTTGATCTGTCTCATCTGGCCGAGGAAGTCCTCGAGGTCGAACTTGTTCCTCCGGATCTTCTCCTCAAGCAGCCTTGTCTCCTCGTCGTCGAAGGCGTTCTCAGCCTGCTCGATCAGCGACATAACGTCGCCCATGCCGAGTATCCTCGAAGCTATCCTGTCCGGATGGAACGGCTCGAGCGCGTTGTACTTCTCGCCCGTACCCATGAACTTGATCGGCTTGCCGGTGACGCTCTTTACTGAGAGCGCAGCACCGCCTCTTGAGTCACCGTCCATCTTGGTCATGATGATGCCGTCTACGCCGAGGGCCTGATTGAAGCCGTCAGCGATGTTGACCGCATCCTGACCTGTGAGAGCATCGACTACAAGCAGGATCTCGTGAGGCTTGATTGCGCTCTTGAGATTCTTGAGCTCGTCCATGAGCTCCTCGTCTATCTGCAGACGTCCGGCCGTATCCACGATGAGGACATTGCAGCCCTTCCTGTTGCAGTCCCTGATCGCTTCCTCAGCTATCTGGACAGCGTCGTGGCACTCCCTGTTGACATATACCGGCGTATTGACAGCCTTACCGACGATCTCGAGCTGATCGATAGCCGCCGGCCTGTAGATGTCGCAGGCTGCGAGCATCGGGTGCTTGCCGGTCTGCTTGAGCCATGCCGCAAGCTTGCCCGCGGTCGTGGTCTTACCTGTACCCTGGAGACCCACCAACATGATGATGGTGAACCCGCTAGGTGAGAATGTCAGCTTGCTGGCCGAGCCGCCCATCATGTCGACGAGCTCGTCCTTTACGATCTTGATGTCCATCTGGTCAGGAGTCAGGCTCTTGAGCACTCCGGCGCCGAGCGCCTTCTCCCTGATGGTCGCGACGAAGTCCTTGACGACCTTGAAGTTGACGTCAGCCTCGAGAAGCGCCATCTTGACGACACGCATCGCATCGTCGAAATCCTTCTCGGATACTACGCCCTGACCTCTCAGGTCCTTAAAGGCTCCCTGTAATTTTTCGGATAATCCTTCAAATGCCATTGCTTCTTCCTACTCCGCAAGTGACTCGAGTATGGAGGCAGCTTCCGCTCTGTCCGATTCGCTCATCGCTTTCTGAGCGATCAGTTCCGCCAGCCTCGAAGTCAGCTTCTGTCTTGTCCTGTATGCTTTTATAAGGCCCAGCTTTTCCTCGTACTCGTTGAGAGCCTTCTCAGCTTTCTTCAGAGTATAGTGAACGGCTTGTCTTGTCGTGCCTGTCCCGTCCGCTATCTCAGCAAGCGACAGGTTGTCTTCGTGGTAGAGCTCCATGATCTCGCTCTGCGATTCATTCAGAAGATTCCCGTAGAAGTCATACAACAGACTTGCGTATTCAACTGTGCCAAGGTTCTCTTTCATAGTAGATTCCTTTATTCCGCCGCATTATATTAACACTAACACTGTGCGGTGTCAAACATTTTCTTTGACATTTGTGCAAAATATATTTCATCACACATCTGACACTATTCTTCACACAGCTAAGGTTGTATTTCGCGATTTTGCCTGTATAATCGAGCCATCAGAAAACACACGGGGAGAGCCGGCGGCTCTCCTATTTTTGTTGCCTGAAAGGAGGTTCCGCCATGACATAGACGATCCGGACTATCTGATCATCAACCTGATATTGAAGCAATCTTGACTATAATGATTTTATAATTATAATATAAGGAGGAATCGCAATGCAGTTTAATTGGGATCCGAGGAAAAATCTTCTTAATCAACGAAAGCACGGGATATCATTCGAAGAAGCTCAAACAGTCTTTTACAGCGAAGATTCGATACTCTTCTATGATCCGGATCACTCAGAAACAGAAGAACGATATCTTATGCTTGGAGTCAGTTATCAAACCAATATTCTCGTAGTCGTACATTGTTATATCAATGACGATGAGATAGTGAGAATAATATCTGCCAGAAAAGCTACAGCAGCCGAAGAAGCGGAATATATTATGCGAAATGCGAGGTGAATTATATGAGAGATGAATATGATTTTTCTAAAATGGATGGGGTCAGGAATCCTTATGTAAAGAAGTTGAAAAAGCAGATCACTATCAACATCAACAACGATACTATTGACTACTTCAGAAGCGAGGCGGACAGGACAGGGATCCCGTATCAGACGCTGATCAATCTGTATCTTACTGATTGCGCTGCAAACAAGCGTAAGCTGGATCTCAGCTGGAAGTAATCGCAAAGAAGTCGAAAAGCGGGGAGCTGAACCCCGCTTCAATTATTATAGCTCTTCTTCGACCTTGGCTGCGAAATGCATTGCGGCGAACGCCATGGCAACGCCGGCTATGACCGCGGCTGCAATCCACGGCTTATTTCCTATAGTGGATCCGGCCAGCTCTGAGAACAGCGTCCCGGCGCTGCTTCCTACGACTGCCGAGCCCGCCGCTGCAACTGCTGAAATGCTGGCTATCACGGCCGCGCCTCTGTTGCTCAGGAGGAATGACAACACCGCTGCCAGAAGCGCCAGTGCCACTGACAGGAATCCCAGTATAGTACCGATTATCCTACCGGTGATCTCTGAAGTGATCAGTTCACCCTGTTCATTGAGGTAGTCCTCACCGGCATGCACGGCGCTCATGCCCTTCTTGGTGTCGACGCGGCCCTTCTTATCGACGAAATTGTCATCTCCGCCTATCCTGTCGGAAATACTCTCAAGCTCTCCGTTTGGCTTTGAAGAGGTCAGGTTCGCAAGACCCTTCTTGGCCTGCTTCTCACCGGCCTCATAGTCGGTCAGCTTCTTCTCAGCAGCCTTGAGCTTTGTCTTTGCGGTCTTGATCTGCGTTTTGCTCTTCTTATATGCCGTCAGATTCTTCTTGTAAGCGCTCAGCCCTGTCGTCAGCTTCTTCTTGATCGAAGTCCTCTCCGTCGTCAGCTTCTTGTTGGCCTTTTCGAGTATCGTGTTCCAGCCCGGATCCTTATCCATCTGATTCTCGAACACCAGCAGGCTGCTCTGAGACGAGTTCAGCCTGTTCGGCGTCTTCTTATACTTCTTCAGAAGCTTGATCGCATCCTTGTCCATGGCCTTTTTGGCACTCTTCTTGAGCTCCTTATCTCCGAGTATGGTCTTTGAGATCTTCGAGATGCCCTTCGCGATCTTATCCTGCCCCTTCGTCAGAGAATCCGCATTCTTATATGCCGACTCAGCGAAGGTCTTCATCTTGTCGGTGGAATAATACTGGAGGAACTTGTAGTTCTTTATATTCTCCTTTATTTCATCCCTAAACTCAGGAATACTTGCACAATCGTGGATCGCAGTCAGCGCCGTTATATCTCCCTTTTTTGCTTCCTCAACTGTTTCCCAGGCAATGTCTGAATAGAGTATATCTCTTCTCAGAAGCCTGACAGCTGATTCAAATAACTGAGCAGATTTATTCAAGGCCTGCTGTAATTCACCGTCTGGCTCATAATTATATTTCCCAAGAACAGCCCAGTCTTTAAGCAGCTGCTCCTCTTCTGCCTTCATCGCATCGATATTGGTAGCAACTGTAAGGCAATTATTTCCGAAGGTCTTGTATCCGGCAGCAGTCTGATCCGTATTATTAAGATCATTGATGGCTTTTTTATACGCTTCCATCGAACCGGGTGTCTTGAAGTGCTCAGGATTGTCAGCGAAGTCGATGAGCATGGCCTTGACGGTCCCTCCATCTGTAGCCGGACCACTCAGCCCCGTGACTATTGCCTTTCTGGCAGAATTCAGCTTGTCGAATGTCGGCTTCCACGTTTTGACGTAGTAAGTTCTGACCGAAGTGATCGACTTGATCAGCTTGTCGACCTTGCTGTAAGTTGTCTTCCCCGACTGATATTTTTTCTTCGCAGCAGCCAGCCTCCCTGGCGCAGCCTTGTACTTTGCTTCGTTCCTTGCGAGAGTCGCCTTAGTCTTTTTGACAGAGGTGGATCCCTTCAGGTAAGCCTTTTTCCCCTTCTCGAGCTTGGTGATACCGGCGCCGAGCTTGTTGAGATCGGCCTCTGCCTTATCGCTCTCCGTCTGCCAGTAATCCTTGCACGCAAGTACATCCTTGAGATTTACAACGTCGTTGTAAGCCCCAAAGAGCGCTGCGGCAATTAATAGTATACTGAATACTCGCTTGAGCAAAGCTGCCTCCTTCATCACAAATATCGCTACTATTGTACCATCCGGAAAGGTCTTAAGAAAACAGGAAGATGAGATATTCCCATCTTCCTGTTGATCATTTAAGTTGATGAACAGAGCTCTGTGCTCCATTCATTTTATCCGCTTCTTACTTCGCTTCCTTTGGATTAGAGAAGTGAACGATTGCGAATACTACAGCTATGCCTGCGAGGATACCGGCTGCTGCCCATGGGAGCATGCCGACTGTTGAACCTGCCTGAGCAGAGAACTCAGTTCCAGCGCTTGTGCCTACTGCGGCACCACCTGCTGCAGCGATAGCTGCGATGCATCCGCTGATAGCTGCGCCCTTGTTCTTCTTGAGGAAGGACAGGAGTGCTGCGAGGAGTGCGAGGACGCCTGCTGCGATTCCGGCTGCAGTGCCTGCGCCTCTCTTAACGAGCTCAGCTGTGATGAGATCGCCGGAGTCTGCCTGATAGCCTCTGCCGACATCTACAGCCTCGAGACCCTCAGCGAGGTCGAGGTGCTCATCGCCATTGTCGAAGTCGTCATCGCCATTGCGCCTGTCGAGAATGCTCTCGAGTCCGCCGCTTGGCTCTGTGGACATCAGTGTAGCGAGTCCGTCTCTTACCTGCTGCTCACCATCTTCATACTGAGCGAGCTGCTTCTTACCATCTTCGAGCTGCTGTACGCCATCTGCATACTGAGCTTCACCATCAGCAAGAGCCTTGCGGCCTGCTGCGAGTTTTCCAGGAGCTGCTGCGTAATCAGCAAGACCCTGCTTGTAATCCTTCTGGCCCTTTGCTCTGACCTTGTTGAGGATCGGCATTGCTTTCTTTATAAGCGAGGATACTTCCGCCATGTCACTGTCGAAATCATCCATATCATCATTCTTGAGACGACTACCTGTGTATTTGTTGAGCGCCTTGTAAAGCGACGGTGATGACGATTTGATCGCTGCTTTCAAGGTTTTGTTGGTCCTCATGTTCCTGAACGCATATGGGATACCCGAGGAAGTATCAGCAAGCTGATCCTGGCCATCCTTCAGCTGGTCATATCCTTCATGCCAGGACTTGAATGTATCACTAGTTGTCTGAGCAGTCTTTGCAGCATCTGCAAGAGCGCTCGAGAGCTTCATCATATCTGCTGCAAATTTATCAATGGTCTCGCTGAATATACTATCTGGAACCGTGACCTGTCTTGTCAGAATGCCGAGATTCTGTTTCAGGCTTTTATAAAGATCCGAATCAAGGCTATTGACCATTTCCAAACTACTTGCTCCACCCAATGCGTTTATAGCCTGATTAATTCCAGCAGCAACTACTCCCTGTGGATCTGAGTAAAGTTCAATTCCTGCATTAACATTTGCCTTCGCTTCGCCAACAGTATTTCCCAGTCCCATTTTTTCGACGTTGTTTACTATTCCCAGAAGCTGTTCCTTTTTAGTTTGATCTTGTTCCGCTTCTGCTTTAGCTCTGAGTTGAGTCATCGTAGTACTATCCGGAACATTTAGTGAATTCAGACCCACTTGCAAGGCTTTAAGTTGCCCTACCATGCCTTTTCTCGTGTCTTCGTCTAATGCAAGTGCTCCTTTTGCCTTAGCAAAATCATCCGCTTTAGCAGCTACTGCTCCTGAAGCTGCAGCACTAAGACCATTAAGCTTTGTTGCTGCCGCCGCCAAAGGCTTGACTCCGCTGGATACAGCACTGTCAAACTGCGCATATGATTTTGCTCCCAGAATCTTACCGGAAAGACTGCTTGTCATACCGCCAAGGCCTGCTGCTGCATCTAACATACCCTTCTTTTCATTTACTGTACTAGTAATGACCTGCTTTGCCTGCCTAAGTCCAGGAGAATCGCTTGTCTTTTCACCTGCCGCGATCTTAGCGAGGACAGCACTCGAAACTGTGTGCTCAAATCCCTGCTTCCAGGAAGGACCCTTATTGCCCTTCTTATCAACAGAATAATTATTGAACGACTTATAAGCTTTGTTAAGTCCACTGATAAGCTTTTCAAGGTCGTTTAACGACTCCCTGCCTTCAGCTAACTGTCCAGGTGCTGCTGCATAGGCTGCTTCACCCTCAGCGAGTGTAGCTCTGCCGTCAGCAAGCTGGATCTCAGCATCAGCAAGTGCCTTCTCGCCATCAGCCAGCTGTACCTGACCGTCAAGATAGGCCTGCTCGTTGTCCTGTAACTGCTTGAGACCGTCTTCCAGCTTGTTCATGTCTGCTGTAGACTTCTCGCCTTCCTTCTCCCAGTATTTCATGCATGCGAGCACGTCCTGGAGGTTTACGGCACCGCCGTAGAAACCGAAGAGTGCTGCTACAATAAGGAGAATGCTTAAACCTTTCTTCATTTCATTTCCCTCTCTTTATTATGAAATAGTATCCTCAAGATTAATGTAGGCATGACAAGCGTCGCACCCATAAATACTGACTGTATTTTATCAGATTCCCGATAGATTTCATAACAATTGTTAAGATTTTGTGAAGATTTCTTGTTCTAATTTGGAAACAAAAAACCGCAAATGGGTTTCCATCTGCGGTCTGTGTCTGTGTTTTATCTCGTCTTGGCGCCCATCCCCTTGAGCTCTTCCTTGCTCTCGTACATCATCAGGTCGGCTCTCTCGAATACCGGCTTGACGCTCTCGTCGTAGCCCGGTATGTAGTCGGACATGCCGGCCGCGATCACGACGCCTTCCTCCTGGATGTTGGCGACCGAGCGCCTGTTGATCTCGTGCATGAGGGCTCCGCGTTCATCTCTGTCCCTGCCCTTGAGGATGACTACGAACTCATCGCCTCCTATCCTGAATACAGGGCTGTGCTTGAATATGGTACAGATCACGTGGCTGGCTGACTGTATCAGTTCGTCGCCCGCCTTGTGTCCGTAATTATCGTTGACATGCTTGAGCCCGTTTATATCGCAGATGACCAGCGAGAATTCATCGCAGGCCTCCTCGGCGATCTGATGATTGAGGTTCCTCTCGAACTCATCGTAGGCCCTCTTGTTCTTGACTCCGGTAAGCGAGTCTATCCGGGCCTTCTCAGCGACCACGTCGAGCTCATGCTCGCTCTCCTCGGCCCTCTTGATAACGAGCGAGTAGTTGTTGAGGAGTACGCCGATCGCCAGCATGAAGAGCACGAATACCGTGAGCACTCTCCTCGTGGAGTCATGGCGCATCCTGACGAGCTCACGCTCCAGCTGAGCGTCCTCGTAGTCGACATCGACACTGTCCACGTTGATCCTGCTGTTGATCCTCTTGCGTGTGGCCGTAGGGTCCCTGTATTCCTCTATGGTCCTCTCGTCCTCTACTATCCTGTCCATATAGTGATCGCGTATCCTGCTGACACTCTGATCTGTGTCTGACATTGACGCCTCTCCCAGCCATACGAGGGTGGTGAACATGATCATGCCCAGCAGGGCGATCCATACGACGACCGTGCGTCCGAAGCGCCTGGCTCTGTCTCTTGTGATCATCGTCCTGAAGAATATGAAGCCAAGTATCGCCCATATGGTAAAGAGGAAGTATGTCTCCGGCGCGAGGTCTCCGGCTCCGAAGAGCGACGGGAGCAGGAGCATCAGCGCGAAGGCTACCATTATGACTGTGCCGGCAAGTCCGAACCTCTTCTCGAGCTTGTCATCTCTCAGGCTGCCGAGCTTGAATGCCGATGCCGCTACAAAGGCATAGACTATCGTCGCGCCTATGGTCGTTACGTCAACGATCCAGCCTATCGCCGTCCTGCCGACCAGCGGTATGACAAGCGATATGACGGCGATCAGCCTGATCGCGTTTGATGGTATGCCGCGGTCATTGAGCTCTTCGTATCTCTCAGGCAGGACTCTGTCCTTTGCCAGGGCGTAGAGGAGTCTGCTCAGGGCGATGGTGTTGCCTATGAGGCTGGATACGATGAGGCAGAGCAGCACGATCATCATGATCCATACGCCCCTCCTGCCCATATAGAAGTTGGCTGCGTAGAAGGCAGGCAGTCCGCGAAGCCCGCTGAGGCTGCCGTGAGCTCTTATGTATTTGAGCCAGCTGCCGTACTCCGCCGGAAAGGCGGATACCGAGAGCAGCGTCAGCAATATATACAGGGCAGTCGAGGATACCACCGCGACCACGAGGATGCGGAATATACGGCTGCGCTTGAATGTGAATTCCTCGGTGGAGTGCGAGATGTTCTCAAAGCCTATGAAGGCCCACGGAGATATCGCCGCTATACGGACTATCTGCCTTATCTCGCTTGCGTCAGGTATGAATGCAGGATCAAACGATCTGTTGTATGCGTCCATATTGCCGATCGCCAGTACAGTGCATACGAGGATGCCGGCGGTCAGGAATATAACGGTGCCGGTCAGTATGCCGATCGAGACGGATTTGGACCTTGCACAGATCAGTGTGAAGAGCAGTATGGCGGATACCGAAAGCAGGATCTCTCCGAGATATACGTCATACGACCCGAAGAGCGTGTAGAGGTACCCGAACTTGAAGGTGTTACCAAAGAAGTATCTGGAGAAGAGCGGCAGCGCCGTGACGTTGGCCCAGAACATCGCGAAGTATGTGAGCGCGACGAACCATGCGGCCACAAAGCCCTGATCGTATCCGAATACTTCCTTTGTATATGTATAGACTCCGCCGCAGTCCGGGAAGCAGTTCATCATGTAGTGATAGCTCCTGCTCATGATGATCATGACGGCAGCCCCGATTATTAGGCCGAGAGCCGTGCCCATCGGGCCCGCGTTGACAAGATATGTATTGCTGGTAACAAAAACAGAGCCCCAGCCTATACTGGTGCCAAGTGCCATTGCCCACGCCCCTAGCGGAGTTACATATGGAGTAAGCTTTGTCTGTTCTGTCCGGATCTTATTGTCTTCCACGATCTATTCAGTACATGTGTGAGCTGAGAAATAAGGCTTGAAGGTGTTGCGGATTACTAACTGATTGTATGGAATGTATGCATAGATTGCAATATTTTAAGTATAAAAAAACCTGCGACGTCCTAATTTCCCAGGGGGTCACCCCCCAAGTATCATCGGCGCTAAGGAGCTTAACTACTGTGTTCGGGATGGGAACAGGTGGGACCTCCTCGCTATAGTCACAGGATTTTCAAGGGCATGTACCC
>JAZUNV010000064.1:0-65491 GCA_045604305.1 Anaerovoracaceae bacterium
CTATCGGAGCTGCCATCCAGGCAGGAGTACTTACGGGCGAAGTCAATGACATCCTGCTCCTCGACGTAACACCGCTGTCACTGTCGATCGAGACACTCGGCGGAGTTGCTACAAAGCTTATCGAGAGAAATACTACGATCCCTACAAAGAAGAGCCAGATCTTCTCGACAGCAGCGGACAACCAGACTGCGGTAGATATCCACGTAATGCAGGGCGAGAGAGAAATGGCTGCCGGCAACATCACACTCGGCAGATTCCAGCTCTCAGGCATCGCACCGGCTCCTCGCGGCATCCCTCAGATCGAGGTAACATTCGATATCGATGCAAACGGTATCGTCAATGTAAGCGCCAAGGATATGGCTACAGGCAAGGAACAGAAGATCACTATCACTTCCTCGACCAAGCTCTCCGAGGACGAGATCAATGCCAAGATCAAGGAAGCGGAGCAGTATGCTGCAGAGGACAAAAAGCAGAAGGAAGCAGTTGAGACAAAGAACCAGTCCGAGGGCATGATCTTCGAGATCGAGAAGCAGCTCGGAGAACTCGGTGACAAGGTCACAGCTGATGAGAAGACTGCTGTAGAGGCTGCCAAGGATGATCTCCAGAAGGCCATCGATGCCGGTGATGTCGAAGCGATGAAGACTAAGATGGAAGCTCTCACAAACGCTTTCTATCCGATCTCCACAAGGATCTATCAGGAGGCTCAGGCTGCTCAGGGAGCAGCAGGCGGCGCAGGCTTCGACCCTAACAACATGGGCGGAATGGGCTTCGACCCTAACAACATGGGCGGCGGAGCAAGCCACGTCAATAATGACGGTACGGTCGATGCCGACTACGAAGTCGTAGATGACGACGAATAATAAGATCGGAAGGAACTACCTATAATGGCAGACAAGAGAGACTATTATGAGGTCCTGGGGGTAGGCAAGGACGCCTCAGAAGCAGAGATCAAGAAAGCTTATCACAAGCTCGCCATGAAGTATCACCCGGATAAAAATCCGGGTGACAAGGCGGCGGAGGAGAAGTTCAAGGAAGCGAATGAGGCTTACGAGATACTCTCAGACCCGGACAAAAAAGATAAATATGACAGATTCGGCTTTGCAGGCGTAGATCCGAACTTCGGAGCGGGACAGGGCGGCTTCGGCGGCTTTGGAGGCTTCGGCAACTTCGGCGGCGGCATGGGCGGTATGGGCTTTGAAGACATATTCGACATGTTCGGCGGCATGGGCGGCATGGGCGGCAGACGCAGATCTAAATCCGGCCCTCAGAAGGGAAGGGATCTGCAGAAGACTGTCACTATCGACTTTACAGATGCTCTCTTCGGCTGCAGCAAGCAGATAGAGATCACCAAAGCCGTAAAGTGCAAGACATGCAGCGGAAGCGGATGCAAGCCGGGTACGCAGAAGAAGACCTGCGACCAGTGCGGAGGCAGCGGACAGATATCACAGGTGAGCAATACACCGTTCGGAAGGTTCCAGAACATAACGACCTGTCCGAAATGCGGAGGCGCCGGACAGATAGTCGAAACTCCGTGTCCTGACTGCGGCGGCTCGGGAATCGTCAAGAAATCCGTCAAGATCAAGGTGGACATCCCTGCGGGCGTCGATACCGACAGCATCGTGACTATCAGAGGCCAGGGCGAGCCGGGAAGGAACGGCGGACCGGACGGCGATCTCTACATCGTAGTCAATGTAAGACCTCACAGCACCTATAAGAGGAGAGGCAACGACCTTTACCTCGACCTGCCGATCACCTTCGATCAGGCGGCGCTGGGTGCCAAGGTACAGGTCCCGGGCTTCGGCGAAAGCTACAGCTATACCATATCACCGGGCACACAGACCGGATCCTCGTTCAGACTCAAGGGCAAGGGAGTCCCTGATGTCAGAACGGGCAGGAAGGGAGACCTTTACGTCAAGGTGATAGTCGAGGTACCGACGAAGCTGAATCGCAAGGAGAAGAAAGCCATCGAGGAAATGGCGGCAAGTCTCGGAAGCGATGCTTATCCGAAGAAAGCAAAATTCGACAAGCTTAAGTTCTAGAACAGACAAAGACGGCGCATCTGATAAGGAGTGAATGTATGAATGTATCTCCGTGATGCGCCGTTCTGTTACAGGAAGGAGAAATGGACAATAATATGATAGTAATACCTGTATATAACATAATACTGGCTCCGGGGGCCTCGATCTACATGGGACTTGAACAGATCAGGAAGACCAGCGGGACCAAAGACATAGCGCCGGGTGAGCGTGTCGTGCTCATAGTCGCAAAGGAGAACGAAGCTCTGAAGGATCTTAAAGCGGACAGCTTCTATCCTATCGGTGTATCCGGCACTATCACTGAAGTGAACAAGCAGGGCTTCGTGCTGCTGCATCTCGGATACAGGGTCGATATAGAGAACATCGAGATAAGACCTGACCGTACCATCAGTCTTAACATCACGAGGCGCCCGGATATAGAGGATCTGCCTCTTGATGTGGAGAACCGCAAGGTGGATGAGCTCATAGATGAGATCAGAGCCTTCGCATCAGGCTTCGAGTGGGCAGATTCGATCGAATACTGGCTCAGGCAGATCAACACCTTGGGCAAGGCTGCGAGTGCGATGTCGCCGTGGCTCGATGAGACCAACGAGAGGCGTTACGCCATACTGGCTGAGGACAGCATGAAGGAGAGGGCGGAGCTGATAGAGGAGATGCTCTACGGCTTCCTCGAGGTCGGCCGCATCACCAACGAGGCGATGACTTCTCAGCAGCAGGAGCATCAGCAGATGTACAGAGAGTCTGCGATCAAGAAGCAGATGGAGCACCTGCAAAGAGAGCTCGATGAGATGCATCCGGAAAACGTCAGCGACCTGCAGATGCTAGAGCAGAAGATAGCCGAGTCCGGTATGAACGAGACTGCCAGGAAGGAAGCTGACAAGGTCCTGAACAGGCTCAAGCAGGAGGGCGGACAGGGCGCCGAGGCAGGCATGCTCTACGACTACCTGGACTTCGTGACAGGACTGTCCTGGAAGAAAGCTGAGCCTCAGCACATCGATCTCGATCAGGCCAGACGCATACTCGACGAGGATCACTACGGACTGGACAAGGTCAAGGATCGCATCATACAGCAGATAGCCGTCATGAATCTTAAGAACCGTCAGGCGGGCTCGATATTGCTCTTCGTGGGAGCTCCGGGAACGGGCAAGACAAGCATAGGACGCAGCATAGCCAGAGCGCTCGGCCGCGAATATTCGAGGGTGAGCCTGGGCGGCGTGCACGATGAGTCGGATATTCGCGGACATCGCCGCACGTATATCGGGGCGATGCCGGGCAGGATCATGGACGGCATCAGCAAGAGTGGCGTATCCAATCCGGTGATGGTGCTCGATGAGGTGGATAAGCTCTCGGATTCCTTCCACGGAAGCCCGGCGAGCGCTCTGCTCGAGGTGCTCGACCCTGAGCAGAACAACACCTTCACCGATCACTACATGAACGTGCCGTACGATCTCTCGGACGTGATGTTCATCTGTACGGCCAATACGACCGATACCATACCGGAGCCTCTGCTGAACCGCATGGAAGTCATACAGTTCAGCGGCTACACTCCAATCGAAAAGCTGAGGATAGCAAAAGAGCATCTCGTGCCTAAGTCGATGGAGAGCATGGGCATCATGGCGGACAACATGAGCATAAGCGATGAAGCCATAGAGACCATGATCTCCGACTATACGATGGAGGCGGGAGTCAGAGGACTTCGCAAGAAGATCGATTCACTCTGCCGCATATTTGCGGTCAAGGTGGCATCGCATCCTGATGAGAAGTTCGAGGTCACCCCGGACGTGGTCCGCGAGGAGATGGAAGGCAGGCCTATAGTACACAGCAAGATCCTGCCTGAGCCAAAAGCGGGAGTCGTCACGGGACTTGCGTGGACGCCGGTCGGAGGCGAGATACTCTACATAGAGACCATGTTCACCAAGGGCAAGGGCGAGATCATCATAACCGGCCAGCTGGGCGATGTGATGAAGGAATCCGCGCGTATCGCGGTCAGCCTGGTCAAGACCATATTCCCGGACAAGGCGGGGCTCTTCAGCGAGAACGACCTCCACATCCATGTGCCGGAGGGCGCAGTTCCTAAGGACGGACCATCGGCAGGCATAGCACTGACAACGGCTATATCCTCGCTCGTGACAGGCCACATAGTGGATCCTCACATCGCGATGACCGGCGAGGTCGCGCTCAGAGGCGCAGTCACACCTATAGGCGGACTGCCTGAGAAGCTGATGGCGGCCGAGCGTGCAGGCATCACGAAGGTGTTCATCCCTGAGGAGAACGCTTTCGATCTCAAGGACGTGGCTGATGAGGTCAAGGAAAAGATAGAGATCACCACGGTATCCAGAGTCGGCGAGGTGCTGGAGGCGACAGGCATCCTTACGGCCACCGGCAAACAGGCTTAGCCGTTCGACCGGGAGCGACATCCGGTGTCCGTTATCGACATCAGGGTCAAGGCGGTGCTAAAAAGGACTTTTTGAAAATTTTGTACATCAAACGGTCAAAATCGGCCTTTGATGTACAATTTTCTTTTGTCAGTCTGCGAGCCACAGCGCGATACAGGGAAGAGACTTAACAATAACACGGTATTTCACGCTTATTGTAAAGAAGAACTGGTGGTGCAATAGGCATCTGATCATCCGCGGCAGATCACAACATCAAAAAATGTACATGAGAGGGCCCATTTCGGGGATCTATGTACAAAATCCGAAAAAACTCCTCTTCTAACGCTCTTTGAGATCGCATCCGGATACGAACAGAATAGCAGCCGAAACCTTGCTCTAAGGAAAATGGCTGCAACTTGAGACCGAGATAAGGATTAAAAACAGCTGCAAATATGTTAAAATATGTCTCAGCTGCGAAAGCATTATAAGGAATTGGGAACGGTAACTGCACCGGTATTCTGGCCGGTGATCAAACGGAGGGAAATCATGCTGTTCGGACATGACAAGATAGAGATACTGCACCTGCCGACGCCTCTTGAGCATCTTAAAAATGTCTCGGAGGATCTCGGTATAAACGTATACTGCAAGAGAGACGATCTTACTAATCTAGCGACGGGAGGCAACAAGCTCAGGAAGCTCGAGTACTTCCTGAAGGACGCTCTCGATCAGGGTGCGACCATGCTGATCACCGAGGGCGGAGCCCAGACCAATCACGGCAGGCTGACCGCTGCGGTCGCCTCGAAGTACGGCCTTAAGAGCGCCATCATCACCGCGGATGAGTATCCGGGCGAGATCAGCGCGAACCTCCTGCTCGACGGCATGCTTGGCTGCGATGTCCACTTCGTAAAGGACATGGAGAGCGGCAGGCAGAAGGTGATCGACAAATACACAGCTGAAGGCGAAAAGGTATACTACGTGCCTATGGGCGGCTCGAACGAGCTCGGCATACTCGGTTATGTAGAGTGCGCGATGGAGCTCGACAGGCAGGCTCGTGAGATGGGCATGGAGGATGCGACGATCTACGTTACGATAGGCAGCATGGCTACATACATCGGACTTCTGATCGGACTCAGGGAATGCGGCTCCGGGCTCAGGCTAAAGGGTGTCAACGTGCTGCCATACGGCGAAGCCGGATATGAAGAGGCCGAGCTCCGCAGGGCTCTGAACGAGTATTACTATAAGATCAGGAAATTCTACGGCAGAGACTTCGGCATCACGGATGATGACTTTGACTTCACCACGGCTTACATACACGGCGCATACAACAACGCCGTTGAGGAAGTACGGGAAGTACTGTACTATCTCGCCCGCAAGGAGGCGATCATAATCGATCCTTGCTATACGGGCAAGACCTTCGAGGCCATCGTGGACGGTGCCCGCAGCGGAGCCATTCCAAAGGGCTCGAACGTCATATTCATGCATACCGGCGGACTCCCGGGCATCTATACAAAGCATCACAGGGTAGAATTTGAGAGAGAACTCATGCCGTACATGCATATCGAAGATTTCTAATTTAAAAAAAGGGACGGAGTAACGGAATAAATGAAAAAAATATCGCTATCGGTAAAACTTCCGCTTTTGTTCACCATCAGCCTGCTCGTCATCATGCTGGTGGTGGTCGTTGCTGTCCACCAGCGTTTCCAGCAGCGCATGATAGATGAGTATTCGCACATGGCGGAAGGCGTCACCCAGCTGATGGCTGACCGTATCGACGGCGACAAGGTCGACGAATACATAGAGCAGAACTGCGAGTCGGAAGAATACAGCGACATAAGAGACTATTTCTATACTCTGAAGGAAAACTACCCTGACGTGCTGTATCTGTATACGATACGCTGCGAAGAGGACGGTGCTCACGTTGTCTTCGATCTGGACAATGATGAAGTTGAGAACGGTGAGGCATACGATCCCGGTTATGTATACGAGCTTGAGGGTCCTTTTGCGGAGGTGCAGGATAAGATCATGGCCGGAGAGGAGATCCCTGGATATGACGTGCATTCCGCTGAGGACGGTTATCTCTTCTCATACTGCAGGCCGGTATATGACAGTAAAGGAAACTATGCGTGCAGCACCTGCGTGGATTTCTCCATGGATCACATGTACGAAGAGAATAATGCGTTCACGCTGAGGCTGACTCTTGTGATACTTGCTATCGCTGCTATCATCCTCGTGGCGGAAGTAATGGTCGTGAGGCACTGGGTCACCACTCCTATCAATGAACTGTCGAAGTGCGCAGAGAAGTTTTCCTATGAAACTGAAGAGGACAGAGGCAACAACATCGACCTGATCGACGATCTTGATATCCGCTCGGAGGATGAGATAGGATCTCTCTATCAGCTGCTCCGGTCGATGACAAGGGACAGCTTTATCTCGACCTTCAGGCTCACTCAGGCCAGGCAGGATATCGAGGACAGGGAAGTCAGGATAAACGAGATAAGCGAGGATGCGTATAGAGATCAGCTGACAAAGGTCGGCACTGCCGCAGCATTCAACAGGGACCTCGCTGATCACGACAAAAGAAATGGAGAGTTTCTGGTGGTGATGTTCGATGTCAATGCCCTCAAGCACATCAACGACAATTACGGTCACGGCATGGGCGATGAGTATTTACGCGGATGCTGCGCCATGATATGCAGCAAGTACAAGCATTCGCCTGTCTACAGGCTGGGCGGCGATGAATTCGTCGTCTTACCGGGAGGCGAGGACTTCGATGAGAAGGACTCCCGTATTGAGGAGATCAGGGCTGAATTTGCTGAATCATACGCTAAAACTGATGCGGAGCCTTGGGAGAGGTATTCCGCGGCATGCGGCATGGGCAGAGGAGAGACCATCTCCGATGCGCTCAAGAAAGCCGACGAGGCCATGTATGAGGATAAGAAGAAGTTCCACATGCTCAGCGGCCACAGGAGATAGAAAGGATATATGTCAAGAGTAGAGAGAAACGAATCAAATTATCCTGTAAGGACAGGCGGGAACATGCGCAGGAGGAGCTCAGGGAGGAAGACCCCGGGCACCGGCATAGGCAGGGTGCAGGCGATCGTCGTTGCCGTGCTCCTTATACTTGGTCTGATGGGAATAGTGAAGATAGTCACGTACATCGGCAGCATATCCAGAGTTCACCTCAGCGATGAGGGGCTCACCCATGACAAGGCCTACGCTGACATGGCGGTCGTGCATGGTATCGACGTCTCCGAATTCCAGAATGAGATCAACTGGAAGAAGGTGAAATCGAGCGAGGCTGATTTTGTATTCATCCGCGCGGGCTACAGAAGGAGCGAGACGGGAGAGCTTGCTGAGGATGCAAACTTCAAAGAGTTCATGAAGGGCGCGGAGAAGTCGGGCATCATGGTCGGAGCCTACTTCTTTTCACAGGCTCTCAATGAAAAGGAAGCTGAAGAGGAAGCTGACTACCTGCTCGAGCTCGTGGAACCTTACGACATAGACATGCCTCTCGTGATAGACTATGAGCTCTTCGAAGGCGGCCGGGTCCAGCAGGCGGTACAGGCGGGCGATATGCCTAACGCATCGGACTATCATAATATAGTCATCGCCTTCTGCAACAGGATAGAGGAGGCGGGCTACGAGTCGGCCGTATATGCAAATTATGACATGCTCACCAACTACATGGACTCCACTATACTCGACAAGGAAGAGGTGATCTGGGCAGCGCAGTACGGCGGCAGCTGCCACGTCAAGGGCAATTACAGATACTGGCAGTGCGCCGAGGATGCCGAGTGCGGAGGCGTAGACGGTTTCATAGACCACGATATCTGGTACATAGAGCCGGGCAGGGTATATTCGACCTACGCAAAGGGCAATAAGGAGCAGACCTCGATAGGCGACTGCAAGGTAAAGCTCGACAAATCGAGCTATAAGCTCCACAACCACAGGGCGAAGCCAAAGGTCCAGGTCACATACGAGGGCCGCAGGCTCAGGAAGGGCAGCAATTACGAGCTGTCATTCGTCCGCAACACAACGAAGGGGACCGGCTACGCGATCATCCGCGGAGTCAGCAATTACAAGGACTGGATAGCCGTGCCATTCGAAATAGATTGATATCAAAACAGGTGAGGGCAACGAACATGAAATTTATCAGCTGGAACGTAAACGGCTTCAGGGCCGTGCTCAACAAGGGATTCGAAGACATCTTCAGGGATCTCGATGCGGACTTCTTCTGTCTGCAGGAGACCAAGATGCAGGAGGGGCAGGCGAACTTCCATCCGGAAGACTACTTAGAATATTATAACTGCGCCGAGAAGAAGGGCTACTCAGGTACCGCGATCTTCGTAAAGAAGTCAGTGGGCGAGCCGCTGTCTGTCGCGTATGGTATCAAAGGTGAGCACGACGATGAAGGCAGAGTCATCACCCTCGAGTATCCGGACTTCTACCTGATATGCTGCTACGTGCCTAATGCACAGGACGGGCTCAAGAGGATAGATTACAGATGCGAGTTCGAGGACGCGATGAGAGCGTACATGTCAGAGCTTGACCAGAAGAAGCCTGTCATATACTGCGGAGACCTCAACGTAGCTCACAACGAGATCGACCTCAAGAACCCGGGACCTAACAGAGGCAACGCCGGCTTCTCGGATGAGGAACGCGGCAAGATGACAGAGCTTCTGGGCGCAGGCTTTACGGACAGCTTCCGCTACCTGTATCCGGAGACCGTCACATACTCCTGGTGGTCATACAGGATGAAGGCCAGGGAGAGGAATGCGGGGTGGAGGATCGATTACTTCATCATCTCCGACAGGCTGAGAGACAAGGTCAAAGAGGCCGCGATACTGAACGATATTTACGGAAGCGATCACTGTCCGGTAGAACTGGATATCGAATTTTAGGGCTTATCGAGGAGTCTAGCAGCGGGACTGGAATTGAAAGCCGGTGAACATGTCGTGAGCGAATGAGGCGGCTCTCCGGTATTACACTACAAGTCGACGAACACCCGGCCATCTCGCTTCGACGGGCTCCCTCGCCGAGAGTGTCAGGCTCGTCGACTTTGCCTCTTGGAGAACCTAGTCTGACGCTTCGCTTGCGTCGACCGGGTCTTGTCCAATAATGCTATCTCCAGATAATACGGCGTTGCCGTAAGGACGAAAGCATTGACCTCCGTCGGCAGGCTCCTTCGGTAGATGCCAATCGCCTGCAGTCTTCTCGCGACACTCTTAGCGGCTCCTCCACAGTCTCATCTCGATGGACCGGCTGTTCGCTGATAAGTTACAAAATCACTGAAAATCTTGATGACTAATGTTCTTCTGACTAATGAAAAAACACTTGTATTCTACTGAGCGGTATCGTATAATACCCGTTGCGAATTAATGCATTATTAATGAAAGTGGGGTAAATAACTAATGGCAAACATTAAATCCGCAAAGAAAAGAATCCGCGTAATCGACAAGAAGACAGCTCGCAACATCAGAGTCAAGAACCACGTAAAGGAAGCAGAGAAGGCATTCCTCGCTGCAGTTGAAGCTGGCAACAAGGAAGAGGCTCAGAAGGCATTCCAGCACGCAGAGAAGAAGCTGATGCAGGCATCCGCAAAGGGTACCTTCCACAAGAACACTGTCTCCCGTAAGATCGGCAGATTCCAGAGAAAACTTAACGCGCTCGACGCCAAGTAATTCTCACCCGTCCCCACAGCGTATAAGTTAAATGCGCATACAACCGGAGTGTCTCCCGGTTGTTTTTTTGCGCCTCAAAAACCTTGCCGGGAAATACCGTATTTCTGATACAATAGAGATGATATGTAAGGAGTTTCTGACTATGACGATAAGAACCGCAACGCTCGAGGACCTTGAGGCAATCGTCAAAATGGAATACGAGTGTTTTCCTGAAACTGATGCGGTGCCTGCATCGGTTCTTGAAGACTGGATCCGGATCTTTCCCGGACATTTCTGGCTCATGCTGGACGGCGACAGGATAGTATCGTTTGTTGACGGCTTTACTACCGATGAGCCGGACATCCTGGACGAGATGTACGAGAGGGCCGAACTGCATAATGAAGACGGACGCTGGCAGATGCTGTTCGGTGTTGTTACGGTCCCTGAATACAGGGGGCGCGGCTGTGCCGGCGAATTGATACGGCATGCCATAGACGATGCAAGGCGCTCAGGACGCGCAGGGCTCGTGCTGGCGTGTAAGGACAGGTATATCGGCTATTATGAAGAGTTCGGTTTTGTGAATGAAGGGATAAGTGATAAGTCATTTCATGGAGGCTCCAGATGGAACCAGATGAGACTTTCACTGTAACAGCGAGATACGATATAGATGTTTACGGACTAGGGGGAATCGAATGAGATCCTGTACAGGGAAAATACTTAAAGTAGATCTGACCGCGGGGACTACTGCGGTCGAAAAAATAGCTGACGAAGTATATGAGTCAGTACTTTCAGGCAAAGGACTTGGCGCATGGTATCTGTACAAAAACATACCTGCAGGCGCTGATCCTCTCGGACCTGACAATATCCTGGGATTCTGCTCGGGAGCGCTTACCGGCACGGGTGCTTTCATGACGGGCAGATTTACTGTTGTGTGCAAAAGCCCTCTTACGGGAGGCTGGGGAGACGCCAACTGCGGAGGAGTCTTTTCGCCTGCGATAAAGCAGTGCGGTTATGATGCCATATTCATAAGCGGCGTATCCGAAAGGCCTGTATATCTTTATTGCGACAACAAAGGAGCCGAGATAAGAGATGCTTCTGAATACTGGGGCCTGGATGCTGTAGAGGCAGAGAACAGACTGCTTGCCGAAAACAGCGGAGGCAAGAAGCCCCGTATAGCCGTGATCGGTCAGGCGGGCGAGAACCTGTCCCTGATCGCGGGTATATGCAATGAAGGCGGCAGGATAGCCGGAAGAAGCGGTGTCGGAGCTGTAATGGGCAGCAAGAAGCTCAAGGCGGTCGTTCTCGCGGGCAGCAAAGCCATGCCATGCGCGGACCCCGCTGCAGTAAAGGCTCTGTCGAAACAGCTCGGCAGCAAGATCAATAAGATGTGGATCCCTAAAGGACTGGGAGGCGGCATTGGCCTGATGGGGATAGGCATGGGTTCGAGTCCGTACGTTCTGCCTCTGGACGGATCCATGACTGCATATCTCTTCCGTGAATGGGGAACTCCTTCAAATACTCCTCTTGGCATAACCAGCGGCGACGGGCCTCTCAAAAACTGGAGCGCCGGTCCGGCCGAAGTAAAAGGTCTGCGCCTCGCTCTGGACTATAACCCGGAGAAGATAAACAAAATCGAGGAAGCGAAGTATCACTGCTACTCGTGTCCTCTCGGCTGTGGCGGACGACTTGATATATCAGGCGTGAAATACAGCGAATACTACAAGACTCACAAGCCTGAATATGAAACGCTGCAGGCCTTCGGTCCTCTCTGTGTCAACCGCAACATGGATTCAGTGCTGTACATGAACGAGCTCCTGAACAGAGCCGGTATGGACTCCATTTCCGCCGGAAACACTGTCGCGTGGGCCATAGAGTGCTATGAGAACGGTATACTCACAAAGGAGCAGACGGACGGACTCGAACTCAGCTGGGGCAACTTTGAGGCCGAGATCGAGCTGATCCGGAAGATGAAAGCCCGGGAAGGTTTCGGAAACGACCTTGCTGATGGTGTGAAGCGCGCTTCAGAGAAATACGGGGGGAAGGAATACGCCATGCACATCGGCGGACAGGAACCGGGCATGCACGATACCAGGAACGACCCGCAGCTCGGCATACACATGGTCGCTGAGCCTGCTCCGGGAAAGCACACGATCGGCATGTCCCTCCAGTACGGCGCGATGTCACTGTGCGATATCTGCAGCTGGGCCCCTCCGGCAAGCTTCCATCCTAAAGCGGATGACCTTGAAGCTACTGAGACGCTGGCTCTCATATCCAAGGCGAACGCCTGCTACTCGATGCTCATCGACGGCATGGGCAGCTGTTACTATGCCGAGATAATGGGCGTACACATGTACAAGGCAATCGAGTATATAAACGCGGCTGCCGGCTGGGACTACGACGGCGACCATTACATGGAGATAGGAGAGCGTATACAGACCATAAGGCAGATGTTCAATGTAAAGCACGGCTATGAACCGGCTGAGGTAAAGCTTCCGAAGCGCATGCAGGGGAAACCGCCCCTTAAGACCGGGCCGCTGAAAGGGGTCACTCTGAAAAACGACGAGCAGGTCGCGATGCACTGGAAGGCCTTCGGCTGGGACGAAAAGACCGGACATCCGCTTCCTGAGACCATAGAAAAACTTGGGATAAACAGACTACTGGAGATGTAAGATGGCGAATGCAAAAAAGATACCGAGCTTTCATTATGAGAACTGCGTGAGCTGCAGCATCTGCGTGCAGGGATGCCCGACGGGGGCTATCGACCTTACGCGCCCGGGCAAGAGCGGCAGGTACAGAAACCTCTTTCCCAAGCTTGTGAACGACAGATGCATAGGCTGCGCTTTATGCGCCAGAAACTGCCCGATGGACTGCATAAACATGCAGGCTGTATATGAGGCAGAATAGAGAAGATGATATGAGCTGGTAAAGGTGAAGGGGACGAAAAGTGAGAGTGAAGATATTCCCGCCGATCGGCTGCGACAGGAGCGCGCTGGACGAGAGATCGTGGGCAGAGATGCCTGAGGGCAGCACGGTAGGCGACGTGCTGAAGCTCATAAAATGCAGCCCCGTCAGAGCAAAGATACTGCTTGTCAGCGTGAACGGCGAGCGGGCGAAGCTCGGAAGGGTGCTTCATGACGGAGACGTTGTAGGTTTCTTTTCGCCTGTCTCCGGAGGATAGGGTAATGGGATGTAAAAAGTATGATGAAGTCTGGGCCCTGGAGACAGACCGTGTAAAATCGTTTTTTGATGAGTCCCGAAGCGGGCATGGATGCGATGTTGCTGTCATAGCGATGCCGGACAGAAGCATCGGAACGATGAGCGTGCCGCAGACGAGGATAATTATTAACGGAGAAGGAGCTGATGAACTTCACAGGAGATTCTGCCTGAAGTTCATGACTGCAGGAGGTTAAACGATGAAGGTATTACTGTGCGGAAAGGGCGGCTGCGGCAAGAGCACCGTTGCGTCCCTTCTTGCCGGGGCATATGCGGCCGGAGGAAAGAATGTACTGGTAGTTGACTGCGATGAGTCGAATTACGGTCTCCACAGACAGCTTGGCCTTGAACTGCCGGAAGATTTCACACATTATTTCGGAGGCAAGAAGGGGGCGTATAAGGAACTCGACAGCAAGGGCAGAGTCTTTGATAAGAAATGGACACTTGATGATGTCCCTTCGGAATATACGAGCCAAAAGGATGGGATAAGGCTCATCGCTGTCGGCAAGATATCCGAGGCGGGCGAGGGCTGTGCATGCGGTATAGGCTTTCTTGCAAAGGAATTCCTGAACAACCTTGAGACTGGCGATAACGACATCGTCATAGTCGATACGGAGGCAGGGGTGGAACACTTCGGGAGGGGAGTGGATGAGTTTGCCGATGCCATCATAATGGTGGTCGATCCTTCATACGAGTCCATACATCTGTCCGGGAAGGTGTGCGACATGTGCCGTACGTTCGGCAAGCCGGTATACATAGTCATCAACAAAGCTGATGAAGCTCAGGAAAAACTGATAAGAGAGACTATACGGGACAGAGACGCTGTCATAGCGGCGATACGTCCCGACGCCGACATCATGGAGGCCGGTCTGAAGGGAGAGCCTCTTACTGCAGATATCCCTGAGATCGGCGTTATTGCGGATAAACTGGGAAAGGCCTGACGGCTGAATGGAATGAAGAACATTACAACAGCCCGGTCAAGGCTAAGCTTCTGCTGGTGAGCGTGAACGGCGAGAGGGCAAAGCTGAATAAAGAGCTGCACGACGGCGATGTAGTGGGATTCTTTTCACCGGTGTCCGGCGGCTGAAACAGGACAGGACAGCGAGGCGGTCTGACGGGACCGCCTTGTTTTATCCTCAATGCATATTATTCCATTATGGAATAATAGATAGGCCGAGGTCTCTGAAGTGTGCAGACGATGAGTGATAAAATTCCATTGTATGTATCTGACTGATACGAAGTTCATTGTTTGTCTGAAAGGAGGCACGATATGATCAGATCAAAAGTTGGTACAAGCAAGCTCGCCGATGCATTCGCAGCAGGCAGGGAAGCCGCTCTTGCAGCATGTGTTGAAGGCGCCAAGGTCGCATTCGTATACTGCAGCTGCGCATATGACGTTGCAGAGGTGGTAAAGGGCGTAAAGGATGCTCTTCCGGGCGTTCCTGTACTCGGCAACACATCGTTCACAGGCGTCATCACTGCTGACGGCTTTGTCGGCGGAGATGATCCGTTCGCAGGCGTTATGACACTTGCAGGCGACGACCTCGCAGTAGGCATCGCAGGAGCAGAGAGAAAGGACGCATGTCCGTGTGAGGACGGCGCAGTTCTCGCAAAAGCTGCAATGGAAGCAGCCGGCAAGACATGTGCACCTGATGCCATCTACATGGCAGCATCCCCTGCAGAGGAGGAATACTGGCTCAAGGGCATCAGCTCGGTGATCGGCAGAGTGCCTTTCTTCGGAGGAAGTGCTGCTGACAACGCCATCGCGGGCGAGTGGAAACTCTACGCGGATGATCTGCTCTTCGCTGACGGCTGCATCACAGCATTCTTCTGGGGCGTCGGCATTACAAATGTATTCACGGGCGCATACAGGGAGACAGAAGACTTCGGCGTCATCACAAAGATCAACGGCATCAGATGCCTCGCAGAGATCGACGGAGTACCGGCTGCTCAGAAGTTCCTCGAGTGGAGGAAGGACCTCAAGCCTGAGGACATCGAAGGCGGCAATCTCCTCGTTACGACGATCACATCGCCTCTTGGCATCAAGGACCGCCTCGGCGACCTTATCGCCATCAGACACCCTATGAACGGCAATGATGACGGTTCCTTCGCTGTAGGCGCCAACCTTGCTGAGAAGACATGCGTCATCAGGATGGAAGCTACAGTAGACGAGCTCATAGATTCGGTAGGAAAGACTCTTGATGAGCTGTTAGAGAAGGCTCCTCAGAAGCCTGCAGCTCTGCACCTCGTACACTGCGGCGGACGCCGTGCCGGCATAGGCGACAGGATCGGCGAAGTAGCTGACGCGGTAAAGGCTAAGGCCGGAGACATCCCGTTCATCGTTGAGTTCACATTCGGTGAGTACGGATTCGTTTCGGATTCCAACAACACGATCGGCGGACTGATGCTCTCGTTCACAGCTCTTTACTAATATCCGGGAAGGAGAATGATTATGAACGGTTACTGGAAAAAACTCTGCAGAGTAGACCTTACTGAAAAAAAGTGGACTGCAGAGGATATAGATGAGAAGACTCTGGATCTTCTGATGGGAGGCACGGCTCTCGGAGCCAAGATCCTCCTCGAGGAGACTCCGGCAAAGGTGGATCCGCTCTCGCCTGAGAACAAGATCGTATTTGCCATCGGCTGCTTGCAGGCATGTCCTAACGCGCCGGGCAATGCCAAGTGGAGCGTTATAACAAAGAGCCCTCTTACAGGCTCTGTAGCTGACTCCGCGGGTACGGGCGCATGGGCTCCTGCATTCAAGAAGTGCGGTTACGATGCTCTTGTCATCGAAGGAAAGGCTGACAAGCCGACATGGATCTACATCACTGATGACGGAGTGGAGTTCCGCGATGCAGCGGATCTGTGGGGACTGGACAGCGTAGACACATCACTCAAGATCAAGGAGATCCTCGGAGACAAGAGGATAAATGCTCTCAACATCGGTACAGCCGGTGAGATCATGAATCCTATCGCGAACATCACCTGCGACGGACACTCCTTCGCCGGAAGAGGCGGCACGGGAGCAGTCATGGGTTCCAAGAACCTCAAGGCTATTGCCGCATGGGGCACACAGCAGTGCGAGATCGCAGATCTTGAGGGTGCAAAGGAATTCGCAAAGGAAGTATTCAGAAACCTGCATGAGGCGACCAAGGATGTTGAAGGAACTCCTTCGGTAATGGTAGGCATGGAGGAGATAGGAGACTCACCGATCCGTTACTGGAGAGGAGATGTATGGCATAAGGGAGCCGAGATGATCGGAACACCGAGATACACCAAGTTCCTCAATGTAAAGCCTCTGCCTTGCCTCAACTGCCCGATCGGATGCCACAGACACATCGACATAGAGCTGTCTGACGGCGGACGCCTGGTAGGCAACGGTCCTGAGTATGAGACCCTCGGAACCATGGGCTCCGGTCTTTGCATAGACGATCTCGAGGCCATCTCGCTTGCGAACGACATGGCCAACAGAGCGGGCGTTGACACGATCTCGCTCGGATCCTATGTTGGATTCCTGATCGAGTGCTACGAATCCTCGCTCATCACTGCTGAGGAGATCGGCATCGTTCCTAAGTTCGGCGACAAGGAGACTCTGCTCTTCCTCTGCGACAAGCTGATAAAGAACGAGGGGATCGGAAAGATCTTCAAGAAGGGAATCCGCGGCGCGGCTGCCGAGATAGGCGGAGACGCTGCAGACTTCACGGTGGAAGTAAAGAACATGGATCTTCCGGCACACGACCCGAGAGCTGTATTCGCGAACTATCCGAATTATGCGACCACACCTCGCGGCGCATGCCACGAGAGAGGTGACACGCAGGCCATCGCTACAGGCCTTGTGTATCCTGAGGTAGGTCTCGAGGAGACACCGGACAGATTTTCTGTCGAGCAGGCTCCTGAGATCGCAGTGATCTCCCAGGACGGAGCACTGATGTTCAACTGCCTCACTATATGCAAGTTCATGGTCAAGTTCGCCGGCATGACTATCTCAGAGCTGTGCCACGAGCTTGAGCTGATACTCGGCAGGGACGTCGATCCGTATGAACTCTTTAAGGTAGGTGCACGCTCGCAGAACCTGCAGAGACTCCTGAACGTACGTGACGGGATGGACAGAAAGGACGACACGGCTCCTAAGAAGTTGTTCATACCGGCTGCCACGGGATCCCGCGCGTTCAAGGCTCCTACACACGAGGAGTTCGACTGGATGATGGACGAGTACTACAGGCTGAGAGGCTGGGATGAGAATGGTATCCCTAAGGCCGAGACGCTTGAGGAGCTCGGACTCGGCGACTTCGTGAAGTATCTGCCGTAAGAGGTCTGCCATGGTAAAGGTAAAATTCTACGGAATAATGAAGCCATACATGCCTGAAACTGAGGAAGACGGCTACTGGCATGCGGACAGGGACGGAATGACGGTCGGCCAGATAATGGATGAGACCGGGGCGAGCGAAAAAGATGTAGCTGTGACCATCCTTGTGAACCGCATCAGGAAGACACAGGAGTATGTGCTGCAGGACGGCGATACTCTGACGGTCATGCCTTTGGTGGCAGGCGGCTAGAACTGAATGATCTGTATCGATCGATATTATTGCACCGGGGCGTTTACGTCCCGGTATTTCTGCAATTATAATAAGAATTGCAGGGAGGAGAATAAATGTACAACGAACTTACAGCTGAAATCATAGAAAAGATACGCAGCGTATCCGATCACGTCCTCGAAGGCGAGGACATAAGTCCTGACTATGCAAGGGACGAGATGCCGATCTACGGCACCAGGATGCCTGATCTTGTAGTCCGGCCGCGTTCCACAGAGGAAGTGGCTGCTGTGATGAAGATATGCTATGACAACGATATCCCGGTGACCCCGAGAGGCGCAGGCACAGGCCTTGCGGGCGGAGCGGTGCCGGTCTTCGGCGGAGTGGTCATGGATCTGTCAAGGATGAACCGCATCCTTTCGTACGATCTGGAGAACTTCGTCGTGGACATAGAGGCTGGCGTACTTCTCGCCGACCTTGCCGCAGACTGTCTGACAAGAGGCATGCTGTATCCGCCTGATCCGGGCGAGAAATACGCATGCGTAGGAGGCAATGTCGCGACTAATGCGGGAGGCATGAGGGCTGTCAAGTACGGCACGACCCGCGATTATGTGAGAGCAATGACGGTAGTGCTGCCGAACGGTGAGATAACGCACATGGGTGCAACGGTATCCAAGACATCATCGGGTTATTCTCTCATGAATCTGATGATAGGCTCAGAGGGGACCCTCGGGATAATCACGGAGCTTACTCTCAGGATCATACCTGCGCCAAAAGCCTTGGCATCCCTGATAATACCGTTCCGGGATCTCAAGACAGCGCTTGCCACCGTACCGAAATTCAGGATGAACCACATGGATCCGCAGGCGATAGAATTCATGGAGCGCGAGATCGTGGTGCTGTCGGAAAGATATGTCGGCAAGGCCGTTTTCCCTCAGGAACTCGGCGATGAACCGATAAACGCATACCTGCTGATCACTCTTGACGGCACATCTACTGAAGAGGTGGACAAGCTTATCGAGCAGGCGGCGAACATCGCTCTCGAATCTGACGCCATGGATGTGCTCGTGGCGGATACCAACAACAGGATCAAGGATGCATGGGCTGCCCGCTCTTCGTTCCTTGAAGCCATCATGGAAGAGACGAAGCTTCTTGATGAATGCGATGTGGTGGTGCCTGTAAACAAGATCGCCGATTACCTTGAATTTGCCAATGAAGAGGCACGCAAATGCGGTATAGAGATCAAGACCTTCGGCCATGCCGGAGACGGGAATCTCCACATATACCAGTGCTCGAACGACCTCGAAGAGGATGAGTTCAAAAGGCGCGTGGACAGATTCTTCGATATCATATACAAGGAAGCGACGGAATGCGGAGGGCTCGTTTCGGGCGAGCACGGCATAGGTACCGGCAAGGTAAAGTATCTTGTGGATTCGGTCGGAGAGACAAACATGGAGCTGATGAGGGGCATCAAGAAGGTCTTCGATCCTAAGATGATACTCAATCCGGGCAAGGTCTGCTATAAGCTGTAGGATCGGAGGTAACTGATGAATATATGTGTATGTATAAAACAGGTGCCTGATACAAATGAGATCAGGATAGATCCGGAGACCAATACCCTGATAAGGACCGGAGTGCCGAGCATAGTCAATCCATTCGACACCTACGCACTTGAGGCGGCCGTTCGACTGAAGGAGAAGCTCGGAGGCCGCGTGATAGTAATATCCATGGGACCTCCGCAGGCGTCAGAAGCCGTACGCTCCTGCCTCGCTGTCGGAGCGGATGAGGGATATCTCGTCTCGGGACGGAAGTTCGGAGGATCGGATACTCTGGCAACCAGCTATATCCTGTCCGAAGCGATAAAGACCGTGGAGAAGAAGGAAGGTCTGAAATTCGATCTCATACTAGGAGGCAAGCAGGCTGTGGACGGCGACACCGCTCAGGTGGCGCCTGAGATAGCAGAGCATCTGGGGCTTCCTCAGGTCACATATGCGCTCGGTATCGAAGAGGACGGCGGAGAGCTGCGGATAAAACGAGATTCCGACAGCGGTTACGACATAATCTCGGTAAAACTGCCGGCTGTCATCACGGTAGTTAGGCTGCCTTACGAGCCGCGCTACCCGAGCATAGGACCGTGGCTTGAATCAAAGAAGCGCACGATACCTGTCCTGACGGAAGAAGACCTGGATACGGTCGACATAACAAGATGCGGGCTGAACGGTTCACCTACCAAAGTAAAGAGATCGTATACACCGGTGAGAGAAAAGCACGGTACCATACTCAGCAAAGTGCCTGCCGACAAGGCTGCTTCTGAGATCGCGGCCATGCTGCGCGCAGACGGGACAGTATAGGAGGCGGCTATGGCAGAACTGAATGGATATAAGAATATGTGGGTATACATAGAGACTGAGTGCGGCAGGGCAAAGAATGTCGGATACGAACTTCTTAATGTCGCGAGGCCTCTTGCAGATAAAAAAGGCTGCGAACTCGTTGCCGTCGTCATAGGAAACGATGTCGAAGGCGCAGCGAGGGATGCCATTTGCTACGGAGCGGACAGGGCGATACTGATAGACGGTCCTGAGTATGAATACTATACGACTGACGCCTTCGTTAACGCACTGGTCGCGATGGTGCGAAAGTATAAACCGGAGACTCTTATGATCGGAGCCACGAACAACGGCAGGGACATGGCGCCGCGTGTTTCGTGCCGCATCGGTACAGGCCTTACGGCGGACTGCACCGGTATAGACATAGACGATGAGTCAGGCAACATGGCCTGGACAAGGCCTACCTTCGGCGGCAACCTCATGGCTGTCATAATGTGTCCGGATCACAGGCCTCAGATGGGGACTGTGCGCCCGGGTGTTTTCAGAAAGGGCAGATATGACGAGACTCGCAGCGGCGAGATCATACGAGAGGAATTCCATGTCGCTCCTGAAGAGATCAGAACGACGCTCGTCGAAAGAGTGCAGGAAGTAGCCGGAGCCGTGAACCTCGAGGAAGCCGAAATAATCGTTTCCGGAGGAAGGGGCGTAGGCTCCGCGGACAATTTCAGACAGCTGTACGAGCTCGCCGAAGTGCTCGGTGCCGAGGTGGGCTGCAGCCGCGCCGTCGTGGATGCGGGCTGGATGCCTCACATACATCAGGTGGGGCAGTCAGGAAAGACGGTTGCACCAAAGCTATACATAGCAGTGGGCATTTCCGGAGCTATCCAGCATCTTGCGGGAATAGGCGGAGCAGACAAGGTGTTCGCGATCAACAAGGATCCTGAAGCTCCTATATTCAGCGTGGCTGATTACGGCATCGTCGGCAATCTCAACGATGTGGTCCCTGCGCTGACAGAAGAGTTCAGGAAGCTGAAGAAGTAACGGGAGAAGAGAGATGAAGACGGTAGATTTCTTCTACGGACATGGCACTGTGAGTCTTGATGTGCCTGACGATACTCCGGTACTTACGCCGGATACGGACAGCCTGGCCAGTGACAGGTCGGGCATGGAGATCGTAAGGGAAGCCATGATGCATCCCATAGACAGCCCGCGCCTGTGCGAGCTGGCCAAGGGAAAGCCTGACTGCCTGATAATAATCAGCGATCATACGAGACCTGTACCGTCGCAGGATATCCTTCCTGTGATGATAGAGGAGCTCAGGGCGGGAAATCCGGACATAGAGATAAGCTTCCTGGTCGCCACGGGATTTCACCGCGGCACCACGGCAGAGGAGCTCAGGACCAAGCTTGGTGACGGGCTTTATGAGGAATTCAAGGACAGGATAGCCGTCCATGACGCACATGATCCTTCGCGCAACGTGAGGATAGGGACTCTGCCATCCGGGCCGGACTGCATAATAGACAGGATGGCTGTCGATGCGTCGCTCGTAGTGGCTGAGGGCTTCATAGAAGCGCACTTCTTCGCGGGCTTTTCGGGAGGACGCAAATCCATACTCCCGGGTATAGCAGATGCCGTGACGGTGATGGGCAATCACTGCTCGAAGTTCATAGACAGTCCGTATGCACGCACAGGGATACTCGACGGGAATCCGATCCATGAGGACATGATCGCAGCTGCACGCATGGCGGATCTCGCGTTCATATGCAATGTAGTCATCGACGAGGACAAGAAGACTGTCGCCGCGTTCGCGGGGAACTTTGAGACCGCTCACCGCAGGGGCTGTGATTTCATCTCGGAATACATAGCCGTGAAACCTCATCCCGCGGACATAGTGATCACGACAAACGGCGGATATCCTCTGGATCAGAACGCCTATCAGTCTCCGAAGGGAATGACCGCGGCAGAGGCTACAGTCAATGAAGACGGAGTCATCATAATGCTTTCGAGCTGCAGTGACGGGAACGGGGGAGAGTATTTCTATCACATAATCGCTGACGAGCCTACTATCGAGGATGCCTATCAGAAGTTCCTTGCGACGGAGCAGAACGACACTGCTCCTGATCAGTGGTGCTCACAGATCCTGGCCAGGATAGTGAGAAAGCACGAAGTCATATTCGTTGCCGAGCCGGATCAACAGGAGATGATAGAGGGACTCAAGATGACATATGCTCCGGATATCCGGACAGCCATGGAAATGGCAAGGGCGATAAAGGGAGAGGATGCATCGCTTACGTGTATACCTAACGGCATATCGGTCGTGGTAAGAGACTGACATCCATGGATCATCCCGGGAGATGAGACCCGGGATATTTTTATTGCTTCATATATGCTTCAATGGAATAAGTCATATATAAAAACAGACTATAAGTTATGATCAAATATGATAAAATAATTTCGCAAATACTAATAATGGTTATTTCAAATGGAAAGGGGTAAGTGTAATATGAAGAAGTTATTGGTATTACTATTGAGTGTGATCATGGTGCTGTCGTTTGCAGCATGCGGAAGTTCGGACACCACTGAGGAAGAGACGACATCCGCACCTGAGAACGCAAAGGTGATGATGGCTACAACGACGAGCACCGAGGACACGGGACTGCTCGACTATCTGCAGCCTCTGTTCAAGGAGGACACCGGCTATGATCTGGAGTGGACTGCTGTAGGTACAGGCGAAGCTCTCAAGATGGGCGAGGACGGACAGGTAGACGTAGTGCTCGTTCATGCCAAGGCGAGCGAGGAGGAATTCGTTGAGAACGGCTTCGGAGTCGAAAGATTCCCTGTCATGTACAACGACTTCGTTATCGTCGGACCGGCTGAGCCTATCGCAAAGACAGATGATGTAGCTGCCACATTCACGACTATCAACGAGCAGCAGCTGCCGTTCGTATCGCGTGGTGACGACTCCGGTACAGACAAGAAGGAAAAGAAGATCTGGGAAGAGCTCGGCCTCGATCCTGCTGCTAATCCGAACTACATCGAGTCCGGACAGGGCATGGGCGATACTCTGAACATGGCCAACGAGAAGAACGCATACTGTCTGACTGACCGCGGAACATGGCTCAAGCTGTCAAAGGATTCTGAGAATGAATACGTGCTTGACATCGTATGCGAGGGCGGCAAGCAGCTTCTCAACCAGTACGGTGTGATCGCTGTCAATCCGGAGAAGTACCCTGAGGTGAACAACGAGGGAGCTAATGCATTCATCGAGTGGATCACTTCCGACAAAGTCCAGAAGCTCATCGGCGAGTACGGAGTTGAGGAATACGGACAGGCACTGTTCACACCGAATGCAGGAACAGACAACTAAAACAGTATGATCGACTGGCTCAGGGGAGTATTCACCAATCCTAATGTGCTGAGCGCGATCAAGGTCACTTTCGAGATGGCGTTCGCATCGACCTTCATCTCGGCTGTGATAGGAGTTTCATTCGGACTCTGGCTGCAAAGCCACGAATTTGCGGGTAAGAGAGTCGTTATCCGGATCAACAGGACGCTCATGGGCGTGCCTCCGGTGGTAATAGGACTTGTTGTTTATCTGCTTACAATGCGCGGAGGGCCGCTTGGCCCTCTCGCGCTTCTGTTTACGGTCAGAGGCATGATACTCGCGCAGGTACTGATCATAACGCCGATAATAAGCGGCATGGTCTATTCGTATGCGGAGAGTGCCGTGCCGGCGATACGCGCATTTGCGATCACCATGGGGGCCGACAAGAGGCAGACTGGCCGGCTCATACTGAGCGAACTCAGAAATGAAATATATTTCTGCATTATAACGGGATTCGGCAGAGCGATAAGCGAGGTCGGTTCCGTCATGCTCGTGGGAGGCAATATCAAGGGGCATACAAGGACGATGACCACCATGATATCACTTCTCAAAAGCCAGGGCATTTATTCTGAAGGCATAGGCCTGGGTCTGCTGCTGCTGATAATGGCATTCATACTGCAGACGCTTTCAGACCATGTCAGAAAGGAGCAGATCAGGGATGAGAATTACTGAGCTCCGGAAAAAAATCGGGAATACGGATATGTATATCCCGGATCTGTATATAGAACACGGAAAGATACACGGGCTTGTGGGCCCGAACGGCTGCGGCAAGACGACCCTGCTCAAGATAATAATGGGCATCACGCCGCCTGATTTGGGAAGCATAGATTATGAGGGACTGGCGCCGGGCGAGATCACGATGATGAGCCAGAGACCTTATCTCATGCATACCAGTGTTTACGATAATATCATCTATCCGCTTAAGATAAGGGGTGAGAAGATAGAAGAGAGCGCCATAGACGCGCTGCTTGAGAGGGTCGGGCTGATGCCTCAGAAGGATCAGTATGCAGGAAGCCTTTCGAGCGGAGAGAGACAGAAGCTGTCGTTTCTCAGGGCCATAGTGTTCCGTCCGTCGCTGGTACTGATGGACGAGACACTCTCCAATCTGGATGTCGACAGTGAGAAGCTGTTCAGGGAGATGATAATCGAGCGGCAGAGAGAGGACGGATCCACCTGGCTCATAGTCAGCCATCAGTGGGACGAGATGAACTCGCTGTTTGATGAAGTGCATCATATGGGAAAGGGTACTGTGATTTGAAGGACGGATTCGGAAGAGAGATAAACTACATGAGGGTGTCTGTCACCGACAGATGCGATCTGCGCTGCAGGTACTGCATGCCCGAGGGCATTGAAAAGGTGCCTATGAGCCGCATCCTCACCTACGAGGAGATAGAGCGGATCTGCAGGGTTTCGGCCGGCCTCGGCATAAGCCGGATCAAGATCACCGGAGGCGAACCGCTGGTGAGGCTCGGCTGCGTCGATCTCATCAGGAAGATCAAGGCGACTGACGGGATAGAGCAGGTGACGATGACCACCAACGGCCAGATACTGGACCGTTATCTGGATGAACTCAGGGACGCAGGTATCGACGGCATCAACATAAGCCTGGATACGCTGAAGCCGGACAGGTACAGGTATATTACGGGGAGAGGCGAGCTGGAGAAGACTCTGAGATCGATAGGGCTCTCTGCGGCGTCGGGCATCAGGACCAAGATCAACTGCCTGCCTCAGTATGATTTCAACCAGGACGAGCTGACAGACATCGCAGCTCTCGCCTGGGAGAAGAGCATCGATGTGAGGTTTATAGAAATCATGCCGATAGGCATAGGAGATCCCGCAAAGGGCATGTCAAACGAAGATGTGCTCGCGATCCTCAAAGGGGAGTGGCCTGAGCTGGAGCCTGACGAAAGCGTGCACGGAAACGGTCCGGCGGTATACTACAGAAGGCCGGGCATCCCGGGTGCGGTCGGACTCATAAGCGCGATGCACGGACCGTTCTGCTCGAGCTGCAACAGGATAAGGCTCACATCGATGGGACAGATCAAACCGTGCCTTTGTTATGAGGATGAGACGGATATAAAGCCTTATCTGGACGGGAGCGATGAGGAGCTCAGCGAAGCGATAAGGGAAGCTATACTGGCAAAGCCGCAGGCACACTGTTTCGACGGAAGCAAGCGCGACATAGAGCCGAGGCTCATGGCGCAGATAGGAGGATAGAGATGGGCAGAGTCATAGCTGTATGCACAAGCGAAATAAAAGGCATCCAGAAGACGGAGGTGCCGGAGGTCAGACTCATCCCGGACTATGGGATAGAGGGCGATGCCCATGCCGGCAAATGGCACAGACAGGTGAGTCTCCTGGGCCTTGAGAAGATAGAAGCTTTCAGGGAGAAGGGTGCCCAGGTAGACTTCGGTGCCTTCGGTGAGAACGTGATAGTTGAAGGCTTTGACTTCCGCACTCTTCCTGTGGGCACGAGGTTCCGTTCAGGGGATGTGCTCCTGGAGCTTACCCAGATAGGCAAGGAGTGCCACTCGCACTGCGCGATATATCACCAGGTGGGTGACTGCATCATGCCGAGAGAGGGAGTGTTCACCAAGGTCCTTGAGGGCGGGATCCTTAAGGCGGGCGACGAATTCGAGATGATAGAGCCTGCTCCGGACAGAGCCTTTACCGCTGCGTGGATAACCCTTTCGGACAAGGGCGCCGCGGGAGAGCGCGAGGACAAGAGCGGACCGCTGATCGGAGAGATGCTGACTGAGGCTGGCTACGATGTGGTCGAAGGATTGCTCCTGCCTGACGGAGTCGATGCTCTCAGGAGACAGCTCATAAGGCTTGCCGACCAGAGGCAGGTCAATGTGATATTCACCACGGGCGGCACGGGGTTCTCGGAGAGAGACCTGACACCTGAGGCGACTATCGAGGTATGCGACCGCATGGCTCCGGGAATCGCCGAAGCATTGAGAGCCTATTCTCTTACCAAGACGCCTCACGCCATGCTCTCAAGAGCGGCGTCGGGCATCAGGAAGAAAACGCTGATAATAAACCTCCCGGGCAGCCCTAAGGCCGTAAGGGAGAGCCTGGAATATCTGCTGCCGCCGCTCGCGCACGGTCTCGGAGTACTGAGAGGCACAGACGGAGAATGCGGCAGCGGTGATGATCATCATCACCACCATCATCATCACCACTGAAAAAACATCTGATAATAAAGGAGGTAGTAAAATGAAGTATGCTCTAAGCGCAAGGAACCAGTTCGAAGGAACTGTCAAAAAGATACAGACAGGTGCTGTAAACGGCATCGTCGTCCTGGACGTTAACGGAGAGGAGATCACCGCAACTATATCGATGGGATCGATCGAGAACCTTGGCCTTAAGGAAGGCGTGGCTGCCGCAGCAGTCATCAAGGCTACTGACGTTATGGTCGGAAAGGGCACTTTCAAGCTCAGCGCACGCAACCAGTTCCAGGGCAAGGTAACTGCTGTCGAGGAGGGAGCGGTCAACGCCATCGTAAAGATGGAAGTTCTCGGCGGAAACACGATGACAGCTACGATCTCGATGGGATCGGTAAAAGAACTCGGACTCGAGCCTGGTGTCGATGCTACGGCAGTCATCAAGGCAACATCCGTAATGATCGGTATCTAGGAAATGAGCGAATTCACGCATTTTGACGAAAACGGAAACGCATATATGGTGGATGTGAGCGGCAAGGACGTGACTAAGCGGACGGCTGTCGCGACCGGCACCATACATGTGAGCCCGGAGGTAATGGATGCCGTGCTCGGCAACAGGATCAAAAAGGGCGACGTGTACACGGTCGCCCAGGTCGCCGGCATCATGGGCACCAAGAAGACATCGGAGCTTATCCCGATGTGCCATCCTCTGAGCCTCACGAACGCGAAGGTGACATTTGAGACCGATAAGGACGCAGGCACTATCACTGCGTACTGCACGGCGGTCACGGAGGGAAAGACCGGCGTTGAGATGGAGGCCCTCACGGGAGTATCTGTGACGCTGCCCACCATCTACGATATGTGCAAGGCCATAGACAAGCGCATGGTCATGAGTGATATCCATCTTGTCTCCAAGGAAGGCGGCAAGAGCGGGGAATTTGAGTTCTGATGAAACTTCTGAATGTGGATACTCTGCAGCAGGCAGAGCAAAAGGTGGCCCGCGCATGGGAGGAAATCGGGCTGAGGACCGAAAGGCTCAGCATCACTGAGGCCGAGGGGCGCATACTCGCAGAGGATGTGAAAGCGGCCTGCGATGTACCAGATTTCCGTAAATCCACTGTGGACGGATATGCGGTAAGGGCGAAGGACACACAGGGTGCCGGAGAGAGCATCCCGTGTTTTCTTGATGTGACCGGAGAAGTCAGCATCGGGAGCCCTGCATCGGGCACAGTCGGTCCGGGACAGTGCGTATACGTACCGACGGGCGGCATGCTGCCGGACGGTGCGGATGCCATGGTCATGATAGAGCATGCAGAGTCATTCAGCGCTTCGCAGGTAGCGATATACGATTCCGTGAGCGCCGGACGAAGCGTCATACAGATCGGCGAGGATATAAAGGCCGGTGAGACGGTCCTGACAAGAGGCACTAAGCTCAGCCCTGCGCATATAGGGGTACTGGCCTCTATAGGCATAATGGAAGCGCCTGTATACGAGATGCCTTCCATTACCATACTCTCGACCGGAAACGAACTCGTGATGCCGGGCGAACCGAGATCGCCGGGCCAGATATGGGATATAAACACATACGGCATACAGGCCCAGTGCAGACGGACCGGCCTCAGAGTGATACATACGGATGTGCTTCGCGACGAAGAGCCGGCACTGAGAGCGGCCATCACTGAGGCGATCAGGACGAGCGACATCGTAGCCGTGAGCGGCGGAAGCAGCCAGGGCAAGCAGGATTTCACGGAGCGTATATTCGATGAGTGCTCGAATGGAGGAGTGTTCACGCACGGTCTTGCGCTGAAGCCGGGCAAGCCTACCATACTCGGAGTCGACAGCGCCAACAGCACGCTCCTGGTCGGACTGCCGGGACATCCGATGGCAGCCATGGTGGTATTCGATCTGCTCGTTCTCGGGACTCTCAGGAAGATTATGGGGGTGCCGGAGGAGAGAAAGCTGAGAGCTCGCATGGAAGTCAATGTCGCGGGAGGCGGAGGCCGATCGGTCTGCCAGATGGTCCGCCTGATCCCGCAGGAGGGAGACTTCTTCACGGCGAGGCCTCTGCTCGGCAAATCCGGTCTCATGACAGTGCTTGCCGCTGCAGACGGATACGTGATGATAGACGCGGACAAAGAGGGACTGAAGAAGGGAGAGACGGTGGAAGTGACACCGCTGTAGGAACGATGGCAAAGAGAAATCTGTACCTTGAAACCATACCTGTAGAGGAAGCCGTTGAGAAGTACTCGGCGGCCATGAAGACTCTTCTGAAGCCGTCATTTGAAAAGATCGCGGTGACAGAGTCTCTGCACCGCATAACCAAAGAGGCGATATTTGCAAGATACAGCTCGCCTCTTTTCAATGCGAGCGCCATGGACGGAATCGCAGTCATAGCCTCGCATACCGACGGAGCCAGTGAGACGGAGCCTGTCATCCTGAGCGAGGGAGAGGACTTCATCGTCGTGGATACGGGCGATCCCATACATGCGCCTTATGACGCAGTGATCATGGCGGAGGATGTCGTTGAGCTTGACGCCCCGGAAGGCGAGCCGGCTAAGGTGAGCATAATAGCAAGCGCGGCTCCGTGGCAGCACATACGACCTGTAGGCGAGGACATAGTGGCCGGCGAGATGATACTGCCGGGCCGCCATGAGATACGCGCGATAGACATTGGAGTGCTCCTGTCCGCCGGGATCACGGAGATCGATGTGTTCAGAAAGCCGAGGGTCGCGATATTCCCGACAGGCGATGAGATAGTCGAGGCTGAGGACCTCGCGTCGGGCGACGAGAGGGCGCATGTACTGATAGAGAAGGGAGCCATCATCGAGTCGAACTCGAGGATGTTCGAAAACATGGTCACGGAAGCCGGAGGTACAGGCGTCCGCTTTGAGACACTCAAAGACGACTACGAGACCATCAAGAAGGCCGTGGCAGACGCTGCTTCTGAGTATGACATGGTCATCATAAACGCGGGCTCGTCGGCAGGACGCGATGACTATACGGTGCATGTGCTGAGAGAGCTCGGCACCGTCCACGTACACGGCGTCGCGATCAAGCCGGGCAAGCCTGTTATACTCGCTGAGGTGAACGGCAAGCCTGTCATAGGGCTTCCGGGTTACCCTGTGAGCGCATACATCAGCTTCGATCTTTTCGCACGGCCTGTGATCGAGACATTAAGCGGCGTGCGCGGAGCATCTACAAGATCCGCGGAGGCGGTCATATCAAGGAGACTCGTGAGCGGCCTCAGGCACAGGGAATACGTGAGAGTAAAGGTCGGCGACGTGGGCGGACGCCTCGTTGCGGCTCCTCTTGCGCGCGGCGCGGGCGCAGCGATGTCGCTGGTCAGAGCCGACGGGTTCTGCGTTATCCCACTCAGGAGTGAGGGCGTGGAAGCCGGAGATACGGTGCAGGTGGAGCTCTATCGTCCGATGGAGGAGGTGAGCCATACGGCCGTGGCCATAGGAAGCCACGATCTCATACTCGACGTGATAGCCGACATGATGCCTGACATGCACCCGGGAGAGTTCCTCTCGAGCACTCATGTGGGAAGCATGGGCGGCCTCATGGCCCTCAGGAGAGGAGAGTGCCACATAGTGCCTACGCACCTGCTCGATGAGAAGTCCGGCGAATACAACATCCCTATACTGAGGAGTATGTTCGGAAGCGGCATAGTGCTCGTAAAGGGAGTAGGACGCACACAGGGCATCATGGTCAAGAAGGGGAACCCACTCGGCATCAAAGGCCTTGAGGATCTTGCCGCAGGGGAAGGAAAGCCACACCTACGCTTCGTCAACAGGCAGCGCGGCGCGGGCACGAGAGTGCTCTTCGACTATCTGCTGAAGAAGCTCGGCATAGACCCTGCTGATATAGACGGCTACGAACGCGAAGCCACGACGCACATGGCTGTGGCTGTTGCGGTCGCATCCGACAGCTGCGATGCCGGTCTCGGCATACTGTCTGCGGCTAAGGCGATGGATCTCGATTTCATCACCCTCGCCGACGAGGAGTACGACTTCGCGATACCGGAGGAGCACATGGAGCTTCCGCACGTACAGGCCTTCCTGTCGGTGCTCAGAAGCGATGAGTTCAGGGGTCGCACGGAGAAGCTCGGAGGCTACACCTTCGCAAGGACAGGCGAGGAGATACGAATATAACAGACGCCGGATGTCCCCGCCTCAACGAAGTAGGCGGCGGGTTCCATTTTCGACCGTCGGTGGCGGGTATCAATCCCCGACCGACGCTCTCAGGAGCTGAAGCTCCCGGCGCCTGTTGACGGCGTCGCTCGCTCCAATCAAGCGAGCTTGTTGGAGCTTTGCTCCTGGTTGAATCAGGAATGGAGGAACATTGGAAATGAAGAAATTAGCAGTTTGTGCATTACTCGCCGCCGCATCGATCGGATCGATAAGGAGTCTCAGAAAGAACGGACTTCCTATCCCGGGGAATCTGACCATGCATCTCCCGGTCAAATTCAGGTATGACTTCTGGGATGTTTTCACTAAAGGGATCGAAGTCGCAGAGGGATTTACCAAGTAAAAAGCGCCTTGCTGAGCCTGCAAAAAACGCTGTGTTACGTTTTTGTACGCCCCATATGATATCTTATTTTTAATACAGTGCATCTGTGAGATATTGTGAGGGGTAAAATGAGCATAACAGTTACATTACCGAAAGAAAGAGAAGAAGTGCTGGATGAGCTCACTGAATACTACAGGTACGATTCAGTCGACCGGTATGTAAGTGACCTCATCCTTTATGATGTGCGGACAGAGCAGCTGAAGATGAACAAGCAGCTTCTCTCAAAGAAGTTCAGGGAGGAGATAAGGCGGAGAGAGCAGGCTGAGAACGAAAAGCTCAGGGCTGAAACAGAGTGCTCCTTTTGCGGCGGAGAGTATTCGCCTGCGACTCCGCGGGGGCTGTTCAAGGGAAAGACTATTGATATCTGCACCAACTGTCTGACTAAGTTCGTGGTCCTCCTTGAGGAGAACGATCTGGCCCAGATCGAGTGAGAGTTTTGGTCTCCGCTCAGCTGTAAATGTGATATCATATCTGCATGGACAGATTATTGATCATGATCCCGGCTGCAGCCTGGTGGCTGCTGCTGGCTATTTCAGTAAATAAGGACAGGAGCAGGTACCGCAACTGTTACCTGCTTTTCTTTGCTCTGGCGACGACTGCGCTGGGCCTGACCTTCTTTACGGGAGATCATCAGGATGAGGTGCTGTATGTCATGTTCCTGCTGACACTGATCGCGCTGCTGATAGTTCCGTTCGTCCTGATAGCGAACGGTGTGCTGATGATAAAGAGGGAGGGGCGCAGCCTCGCCAACCTGCTGTCGCTCGTTTTCGGCATAGTGATAGCCTTTGGCGAGATCGCGGCATTCATATACGCTGCCAGAGACTTCTTCTTCAAGAGTGAAATGATAGGCGAGAGGGCATATGCAGACATCAACCTGGTGAGCGCCGTCATAAGCGTCTCGGTCATATACATATCGATCTCTTTCCTGGTCTTCATGTTTTACTGCGTCTTCCTGATGATAATACCGCGCAAGAGGGATTTCGACTACGTGATAATCCACGGCGCGGGTCTGCTCGACGGCGACAAAGTGTCGAAGCTGCTGGCTGACCGCCTGGATAAAGCGATCGAGATATACCGCAAGGATCCGACGCCTCCGGTACTGATCCCCTCCGGCGGCAAGGGCAGCGATGAGACCGTATCCGAAGCGAGAGCTATGGCCGACTATCTTATTGAGAAAGGGATACCTGAGGACAGGATAATGCTCGAGGACGGCTCCACCAATACACTTCAGAATCTTGAGAATTCAAAAGCTCTGATCGACAAGGCCGGCGGAGGCCGCTACATAGCGCTCGTCACCAGCAATTATCATGTCTACAGGGCGCTGAGGTACTGCAGGAAGATAGGACTCAAATGCACAGGCATAGGTAGTCATGTTGCCCTCTACTACTGGCCGAGCGCTCTGATACGCGAATACATAGCCATCCGCATGGAATTCAAGCATCTGGTTCTCTTCCTCATAGGATGGGCACTGTGCGTATCCATTTGCTTTTTGAACTGACAGACGCTGCGATGCTGGAAATCGCGGCGTTTTATGATACAATAAATAAGTTAAAGACAATACCTTTATGAAAGGACGGAAAGTATAAATGAAAAAGAAACTGATGATAGTAACTCTTGCTGTGCTTACTGTGCTCATGCTCGCGGCATGCGGCAAGGACGACGGCGATACCTTTACTACGCTCAATCAGGACATCGCAGAGGACGGGAAGTCCTGCACCGTGGAAGCCAAGGATGCCGGCGAGGGAGATTATACGGTCTCCGGCAGTCTGATCGTTGAGGAAGGCCAGAAGCTGCAGATCGTCTCCGATATCGAAGGCGACGGCACGATCACGCTCGAGTTCAGCACGAATGAGGAGCTTGACTCCCTTGACGGGGATGCGTCCGGCGACGAGCTCAAGGATGCTGCGGAAAATTATCAGCCTGTACTTACCGTGAAAGGCGCCGGAAGCGAGATAGGCGAATATGAGATCGCTCCGGGAGAGTACTATGTGAAAGCCACAGCGAACAAGGGATGCACAGGCACTGTAAAGGTGACAGTGGAGTAAGCCTATGATATCGATGGAATGCGATTACATAGCGGGTGCTCATCCCGATATATTGAAGGCTCTCGAAAGAACCAATATGGAGCACCTTCCGGGCTACGGCACGGATCACTATACGGAGAGCGCAAAGGATAAGATCCGCAGGGCCTGCGGCGCTGATGTGGAGGTCGAATTCCTCATCGGAGGGACGCAGACCAACGCTGCGGTGATCGGGATCATGCTCAGGGACTACGAAGGCGTGATCGCTGCTGATACCGGCCATATCAGTGTGCACGAGTCGGGAGCGATCGAATCAGGCGGTCACAAGGTCCTCACACTCGAGGGACATCAGGGCAAGCTGGACGCGGGTTCAGTCAGAGCATTCATGGAGAGCTTCTACTCCAACCCTAGCCACGAGCACATGGTCTTCCCGGGTATGGTATACATATCCCATCCGACCGAACTCGGTACCCTCTATAAGAAGGCCGAGCTCGAAGCTCTCGCCGGTGTCTGCCATGACTACGGCATCCCGCTATATCTTGACGGAGCCAGGCTCGGATACGGACTTGAGAGCCGTGAGAGCGACATGACGCTCGGGGACATAGCGCGCATATGCGATGTCTTCTACATAGGAGGCACCAAGGTAGGCGCACTCTGCGGAGAGGCGGTCGTGTTCAGCAGGGACTGCATGCCGGAGCACTTCATGACGTCGATCAAGAAGCGCGGAGCACTGCTCGCAAAGGGCAGGCTGCTCGGCATACAGTTCGATACTCTCTTTACAGACGACCTCTATTTCAGGATCAGCAGGCATGCCATAGACAAGGCAGAAGAGCTCAAAGCTCTGATCAGGGAGAAGGGCTGGGAGTTCTATCTCGATTCGCCGACCAACCAGCAGTTCGTGCTCTTCGACGAGCCGACCATGGACAGGGTCAGGCAGAAGATAGGCTTCGACATCTGGGACAGATACGACGACAACAGATGGATAGTGAGGTTCACGACCTCGTGGTCCACGACGGACGAGGAGCTGCAGACACTGAAGGAACTATAGGGACTTCTGAAAACTTAGAGACCTCGGAATACAATGCTGTCATCCCGAGCGAAGCGAGGGATCTCACTGAACGGACACGATGACAGAAAGGAACGGGAAATGGGTGTAAAGACTAACTGGTACAAGGAAGCTGTCGTATATCAGATATATCCGCTCAGCTTCAAGGATTCCGACAACGACGGCTTCGGCGATATACGCGGTATCATCTCGAAGCTCGACTACATCAGGGAGCTCGGGGCGACGGCCGTATGGTTCTCGCCTCTTTATGACTCGCCGTGGAAGGACTACGGCTACGACATAGCCGACTATAAGTCCATACATCCGAAGTTCGGCACCATGGCGGATTTCGAGGAGCTCGTGGCTGAGTGCCATAAGAGGGATCTCAAGGTGATCATGGATGCGGTCTTCAACCACACCAGCGATCAGCACGAATGGTTCAAGGCTGCACTCGCTGACAAGGATTCACCGTACAGGGACTACTATATCTTCAGGAAAGGACGCGACGGCAAGAACGGAGAGCTGCTGCCGCCGACCAACTGGACCTCGGCGTTCACGGGACCGGCATGGAAGCGCATAGACGGAACGGATGAGTTCTATCTGCATCTCTTCGCGCCGGAGCAGCCTGATCTCAACTGGGAGAATCCTGCGGTGAGAGAAGAGATCGTGGGCGTGCTCAGATTCTGGCTCGACAAGGGCGTGGACGGATTCAGGTTCGACGTCTTCAACATGATGTCCAAGGTGTATCCTCTTCAGGACGACAACCATAGGACGCACTTCCAGAAGGGCACTCAGTTCTACGTGGACGGACCGCGCATGCACGAGTTCCTGAACGAGCTCAATGAAAAGGCGCTCTCGCTCTATGACACATATACCGTAGGAGAATCCTACACGCCGGATGAGGAGCATGCGCTCAGATACGTGAACGAAGAATCCGGAGAGCTCGACAGTATATTCCACTTCGAGCACCTCAATGCAGATAATATGCTCGGTCTCAAGATGATACCGAAGCCGTTCGACCTCAGGCAGTTCAAACGCGGACTGATAGAGCCTCAGCTGCGCTATCACGGCAGGGGCTGGAACACCCTCGTGCTCGAAAACCACGACCAGGCCAGGAGCGTGAGCCGTTTCGGCATCAACACGAAGAAGTTCAGATATGAGGCGGCGACCTTCCTGGCGATGATCACCTTCTTTGGCTGGGGAACTCCGTTCATCTACCAGGGTGAGGAGATCGGTATGACCAACACGCACTTCAGGAGCATGGATGATCTCAGGGATCCGGCATCGTTCTTCACCTTCGACAAAGCGAAGGACCTGCACATTCCGGAGCGGGCCGCATTCAGGATGATGAGGGGCGCGTTCAGAGACAATGCGCGTACGCCTATGCAGTGGGATTCCTCCGACAATGCAGGCTTCAACGAAGGAGCGGAGCCGTGGCAGCGCGTGAATCCTGACTATAAGGAGATCAACGTCGAAGCGGACCTGGCTTCGGAGAAGTCGATATACCGCTTCTATCAGAAGGTGCTTGAGCTCAGGAAGAGTGAGCCGGCACTGCTCAACGGCAAGACGATAGAGTACTATCCGGATGACAGGCAGATCATCGCATACAGCAGATGTCATGAGGGAAGGCGATTCCTCGTGGTCGGCAACTTCTCGAATGTAAGAGCGGACTTCATAATGCCGGGCGATTTCGAGCTCGATGAGCTCAGCATCCGCATGACCAACCAGGATCGCACGGATGCCGGGATAGAGGAGATAATGCAGATGAAGCCGTACGAGGCTATCCTCTTCGAGGAGAAGAAGCAGCAGTAAAAAATAAACGACAGCCGTATATTCCGGTGCATATACCGGTACGGCTGTCTTTTTATGCGCTCATTTCAGGTGAAACGGAAGGATCTACTTCGGAAAGCTGCCCTTCTCTTCGGTAAGGCCGCAGATGTAGTTCATGTCCACATCATAAAACTTCGCGAGCGATATGAGGATCTCCACCGGCACTCGCACATTGCCGAGCTCATACTCCGCATATGCCCGCTGGCTCACCATCAGGTGCTCAGCGACTCTGGTCTGCGAAAGGCCTTCATCCTCTCTGAGCTCCCTGATCCTCCTTGCGGATGCAGGCAGCTCTCGTTCTTCCATGCTTATTTTTTTGCGCCTTTTTTCCATCCTTTTTCCGTCGTTCACCATTCTGTGCAGTTTGTCTGATTTATTTTACACCATTTCTACACATAAAAGTGCTTGAACTTTAGCGTAATATACGCTAAAGTATAGGAACCTAGAAGTTATTCTTCTAAAAACACAGGAGAGGACGATGAAGTTTCTGATAGTAGATGACGAGCAGGGAGCGCGTGAAGACCTGATGCGCGCTGTCTGCAATGTGACCGGTCCGGCAGAGATCGTCATGGCGAAGACTGCTGCCGAAGCACTGGAGCATGCGGGGAGGACCGTCTTTGATGCTATCTTTCTGGACATAAATCTCCCGGACATGGACGGACTGATCACCGCCCGGGAGATGACTGCGATACATCCCGGCACTAACATCATAATCCAGACCGCGGATCCGAAATTCGCTCTAGAGGCTTACGGCCTGTATGTCTGTGACTACATCCTCAAGCCTGTGAGTGAGAAGGATATCAGGAGGGCGCTTGAGCATCTGCGTTGGCCTGTCAGTGAAGCTCTTCCCAAGCTCGAAGTGCACTGCTTCGGCCGATTCGAGGTCTTCTGGAACGGAAGGCCCCTGAAGTTCGGCAGGAACGGAAGCAAGGAGCTGCTGGCATATCTGATAGACCACAGAGGTGAGCTGGTAAGCATGGATGAGATTGCGTATGCGCTGTGCGAGGATATCGGGGATGTGACGAGAGCAAAGATCCACATAAGGGTCTTCCTCTGCGACCTGAACCATACCCTGGACCGCATAGGCATGGGAGAAGTGCTTGTCAGGAAGCGCGGTGAGGCGGCGATATGTCGTGACATGGTCGACTGCGACTACTACAGGCTGCTGGACGGAGAGCCCGAGGCGTCAAGGAGATTCAGGGGCGAATACATGACACAGTACAGCTGGGCGGAATATACCGAAGGGGAGTTATGGTTCGAGAGGCCGCTGTCGGGTCTGTGCATGGCCTGAGAGTGACTGCGGCTGATGGCCGCGGCATATCACGCATCAATAAGACACACTTCAATCAGACAGAAAGGAAAAAGTTATGACAAAGAAGAAAAAAGCAGCATTGGCAGTTGCGGCAGCGGCGGTGCTTGCCCTCGGGGGCACGCTTGCATGGCTCTCGTCCGCCGACGGAGCGGTCACAAATGAATGGGATGCAAACAGAGTCCGGGTCGAACTGACAGAGACAGGAGTCGATGAGAACGGTGTAAATGACAGCTTCAGCATCGTACCGGGAACGGAGCAGACAAAGGATCCTAAGATCAGCGCCACAGCAGACATCCCGGCGTACGTATATGCGATCGTAAAGGATAACACTCACGGACTAGTGGAGTATGAGATCGATCTCTACGATGAAGATACAAATCCGGATGGATGGAAACCGATAGCAGACCTCAGCCTGCTGACAGGGGCGGTGTCTGCTCTGGATAAGGATGGCAACGAGATCAGCATCGACCCGTCGGAGGACGGAGTGAGCGTGTACTACAGAGAGGTCGCAGGCTCGAATGCTGATCATGAGCACGGGCCGTGGTCTGTGCTGAAGGGCGACAAGGTCAGCTACAGCGGTTCTCTGACCAACGAGGACATGTACGGTGAGGACGGTGAGCCTCTGTACGACGACATCTCTCTCGTGTTCAGCGCATATGCAGTACAGAAGGAGCCGTTCAACTCTCCTGAGAATGCATGGAACGGTGCGCCTGCTCAGGTGACTGCCATCGATCTGGGAGATCCTGTCGAGCTCGAGCCAGGCGCTCAGACCAGACTGACTGCTGCAGTGAGTCCGGAGAGCGCTCCGGATAAGAGCGTCACGTGGTCAAGCAGCGACGAGTCAGTGGCGACAGTAGACAGCGAGGGCAACGTAACGGCGGTCAGCACCGGCAAGGCGGTGATAACGGCGACGGCAGCCGACGGAAGCGGAGTCAGCGGGACCTGCTCTGTCAGCGTGGTGAGCTTCGGATATGCAGTCCAGCTGCACTCGACGGACAATGGGACCATTACATTCTGGCCGGCGATGGGGGTGAATGCCGTAAATGAAGGCATAGACCACGGCGGCGAGGATGATCCTCACGACGGGAAGTGCATCCATGACAGCGATGTCACATGGAGCTACATAAAGCAGCATCCGGAAGAATTTCAGGATTGCGTAGGGAATCTCTGCACCAGGAAGCTGGAATTAAACTCAAGACGCTTCTCAAATGATGCGATCATGACAACTGGAGATGGAGGAGGCATGCTTTACGACGGACTGAGTTCGGATCAGAGGAAATGGGACAGCAGCGGCAGGAATGACGTTGAGACACCGAGCTACAATCAAACTTTGACCAAGATCAGAAGTAACATGGTCAACGGACCGGAAGGATCGACGTTCTTTCTTCTTAGTGAAGATGAGTTGACATCGTCTACATCTATTAATGGAGACAGGGTAGTATACAAAAATGACAGATCAACTAATAATTGGTGGCTGGCGGACAGAGTCACTACCGGCGATGACCCTCTGAATGGCGCCTGCAGGGTCAGCGGCTCCGGCGTCATCGAAAACAGCTGTCTTTCGTGGGTCGGCGGAGATGAGACTGGCATCGCTCCGGGCTTCAGATACTAGAACTTATCATGAACTCAGCATTGAAGATAGCAGCGTTCCTGTTGTCCCTGGCAGTCATCGCAGTATCGGGAACCGGGCTTACGAATGCCTGGCTCATCAGCAGGACGGAACCGGCGGACAACAGCTTTATCAGCGGCATCGAGCCATACGGCAGCCTGACTGTGAGCAAGACGGTGGAGCATCCGCTCGGCAGTGATTACATCATACCGGAAAGCATGCGCTTCTCATTCGAGGTCGATCTCGGGACGGGATGCGCGGGCAGGCGCTTTGGCTCTTACAGCTGCGATGAGAGGGGCATCATCGATATTGAAGTGCCTGCGGACGGGAGCGCTGTTATAGACGGGATACCGGTATCGGCGGGGACGGTCACGGTGAGCGAGAAGGATATCCCGGCAGGCTTCACGCCGGAGGGCGGAGCTTCGAAGGAGATCAGGATATCACAGGCGGAGGATGTGCGCGCTGATTTCGTGAACGTCTATTCTCCGGAGCCGGCGGACAACAGTCTGAGCGTTATGGTCACCAAGACACTCGAAGGCCGCGCTTGGAAAGACAGTGATGAGTTCATATTCATTTTGGAAGAGCTAAAAGACGGCGAATGGAGGCGGATCTCGGAGGGGTCTGCCTCCAGGAACCGCAGGACGGTTGACTTCGGTGCGGCGATGCGAGGGCTGGTCTTCTCCGAAGCCGGGACGTATAAGTTCCGCGTGAAAGAAGACGAAGGCTCAGCCGGCGGAGTGACTTATGACAGGGCTGTCAGGTACTTCGATGTGATCGTGGCCGATGATGATATGGACGGAAGTCTTGAGATAAAAAGTCCGGAGATGATAGAGATGGGATTTACGAACAGCTACGCTCCGCATGGATCCGCGGCTGTGGATATAGATATCGTCAAGGAGATGAGCGATACATCAGGGCAGGACAGAGGGCCGGAGGGCTTTCGCTTCGGCCTGTATGAGGGCGACCGGCTGATCGCTGCATCGGATGAAACCTCGGCAGCCGGTATGGCGGTGATCAGACAGGTATTCACACCTGAGGATATCGGGACTTACCATCGGACGCTCAGGGAGATAGATGCCGGGGATCCCGGGGTCGCGTACGATACGAGGGAGTACGAGCTCGGCATCACTGTAGCTGACAATGGTGACGGGAGCGTTAGTGCCTTCATCTATGATCTGGATAATGATCGCAGTGAGAGCAGTGGGATCCCGCCCGGGGTGACGGGCAGCTATGAGGCGGAGTTCGCCAACACATATGATCTCGTGGATGCATCCCTGACGATAAGAGGCGTCAAGAGGCTCGAAGGCAGGAAGCTCAGGGCAGGAGAGTTCAGGTTTGAGCTGTATGAGACGGGGCCGGGCTATGACAGCGCAGAAGGGGCTGCGGCGGCGACTGCAGTGAATGCGGATGACGGCAGCTTCGGCTTTGACCTTACATACGGCAGAGCCGGCACATACCATTACGTGATAAAGGAGGACGCGAGCGCCCTTCCGGGCGGGGTCATCTGTGACAGTTCGGAGTATCACGTAAGGGTCGATGTGACCGATGCGGGAGGCACCCTGAAAGCAGAGCCTGCGGTGACGGATGCCGAAGGACATGAGAGAGATATCGTGTTCACCAACAGGTATTCTCCAAAGCCTTCGGTACTGATACTGCAGGGCTTGAAGGTCCTTAAAGGGAGGGCTCTCAGGGAAGGTGAATTCAGCTTCGCCCTTTACCGGACAGACAGGCTGTTCCGCAGGGAGGAGCTCGTTTGCGAGACCTCCAATAACAGCGACGGCTCCTTCAGCTTCGGAGAGCTGTGCCTTGATGAAGAGGGCAGGTATTACTTCATTGTAAGGGAGCTTGCAGGCAGCCCGGACGGAGACATCAGCTATGACAGCAGCGTTTATCACATCACTGCCGAAGTCAGCGATGACGGGGAAGGCTCTCTTGTGACAGAGTATGAGATCTCGGAGCTTTGCGGCGGGACTGAGAGGAGCGCTGAGGAGATAAGGTTTACAAATACGTATCTCGGACCGGATCAGGGCGGAAATGGCCGCGGCAGGGACGCAGGCAAAAATGATGTCAGTGGATCCGGAGACGCTAATGCGGCAAGGACAGGAGATCAGGCAGTGCTGATCGTGTGGATGATCATCATGGTGGTATCCGCCGTATGTCTGGCCGCAGCACTGAGGCGTGCAGTAAGGAGAAGAAATGACAGGACGACAGATGATGGCAAGGATGATTGACATATTGACCTGGGCCGCAGTCGGCATAGCAGTGCTCGCTGCGGTCCTGCTCGGAGGCGTAAGACTTGTGGGCTTCACCCCTTACGCAGTATCCACGGGATCCATGGAGCCGGCCTGCCACGTAGGAAGCGTGGTTTATGTCAGGCACGTCGATGCGAAAGAACTCGAAAAGGGAGACGTGATCACCTTCAGGCTCGGTGGAGATGCACTTGCAACGCACAGGATAGTGGAGATCATCCGGGATGATGAGGGACTGTGCTTCCGGACCAAAGGCGATGCCAACGATGCGGCCGATGCATCTTTAGTTGAAGCGGACAGGGTAGTTGGCAGAGTATGCTTCGACATCCCTTATCTGGGATACTGCGCAGCGTACCTGGGATCTCTCAGAGGCGTCGGTGCATGGCTGAGGGCTGGGGGCGGCTCGGCAGCCAACCTCTTCGACCCGGCAGAGACGGATATCGGGATGGTAGAGACGGATACCGGGATCGACGGAGATGACGATGACAGGACGAATTCCTACGAGATCGTGCCCGGGGGAGAGCAGGATCATATAACGAAGGATCCTGCGGTCACGATACCGGCCGGCAGCACGGACTGCTGGGTCTTCGTAAAGATCGAGGAGACAGAAGGCTTCGCTGACCTCATGTACTATGAGATCGCTGAGGGATGGACAAAGCTCGACTGCGAAGATAAGGTCTATTACCGGACGAGCGGGAGGAACCGTGCGCCCAGGAGATACAGCGTCCTGAAGGACGACAGGGTAAAGCTGAGAAAGACTGTGACAAGGAGCCGGATCAATTCGCTGGAGAAGGGTACCTGTCCCGGGCTCAGGATCACAGCCTTTTCCGTGCAGTATGCGGCCTTCGGGAATGCTCGGGAAGCGTGGGCAGAAGCCGGCAAAGGAGCACTTGAGGTAAAGTGTTCCTTGACGTGAACTGCAGCAGCGATAAGCCCTGAGGCGAGAGTCCTCGAAAGGCCGAAGCACAAGCCGTTCCGTCGTCCCTCCATGGGACTCCGGGAATTCCGCTCCCTCGGCAGGCTCCGGGAGCTCCAGTTCCCGGAGCTCCTTTCGTTGTCGGTACGCCGTCACGGTGTGCTTCTGACCTTTCTTGCGGGAGTTCTCGCCTCAGGGCTTATCGCTGCTTCCTTATGACAACAGAAAAGCCGTTAGCCCTTTTTTTATTGTCCGGAAGGATATACAATTATCGTGTACGAAAACGATAAGGAAGAGAGGGATCATTATGGAGATAATGGAATATTTTACACCTACTCATGTATATTTCGGCAGAGGGGCTGAGGACAAGCTGGCTGATGCGCTCAGCGAGTTCGGAGCGACTAAGGTGCTGATCCACTTCGGGTCGGGCTCGGTCAGGAAGAGCGGACTTCTGGACAGAGTCGAGGCTCAGCTGAAGGACGCAGGCATAGGCTTCGTCGAACTCGGCGGAGTAGTGCCGAATCCGAGAGTGTCGCTGGTAAGGAAGGGCATCGAGCTCTACAAGAGCGAAGGCTGCGACTTCATACTTTCGGTCGGCGGAGGCTCGGTTCTCGACAGCTGTAAGGCGATCGGATACGGCGTCTACGGCGGCGGAGATGTCTGGGACTTCTACTGCGGCAAGCGCAAGGTGACAGGCACTGCGCCTGTCGGATGCATACTGACTCTGTCAGCCACGGGATCGGAGATGAGCGACTCATCAGTCATCACCAATGATGAGACAGATCCGACATATAAGAGGGGCGTCAATACCGATTTCGGCAGAGTGAAATTCGCGCTGCTCGATCCGATGCTTACTGCAACCGTATCGAAATACCAGACTGCATGCGGAGCTACGGACATCATGATGCATACGCTCGAGAGATACTTCCACGAGGGATATGCTCTCGACTTCACGGACGAGCTTTCGTTCACTCTCCTCAGAGAGGTGATGAAGTGGGCTCCTGTGGCTCTCGAAAAACCTGATGACTACGATGCAAGAGCCAATCTCATGTGGTGCGGCTCGCTCTCGCACAACGGACTCATGGCGGCCGGCAATTCGACAAAGGGAGACTGGGCCTGCCATCAGATAGAGCACGAGCTATCAGCGGAGTACGATGTGGCTCACGGAGCCGGTCTGGCAGCGATTTGGGCTTCATGGGCGAGGTACTGCCTGGATGTCGACAGAACCAGATTCGTCAAGCTTGGCGAGGGAGTGTTCGGGGAGAGCGATCCGGAGAAGGCGATAGCAAAGTTCGAGGACTTCTTCCGTTCAATCGGCATGCCGACGGATATCAAAGGCCTTGGCCTTGACTTCGACGAGGCGGCCTGCAGGACGGCAGCTCTGGGAGTTACCTTCCAGGATGCGAGGACGATTGGCAACTTCAAGGTGCTGAACACCGAAGACATCTTCAATATCTACATGATGGCATCCGGACTCAGATAGCATGGACGGCAGATTCGGTATCAACATGAAGAAGTACTGCCGCAGTCACGAAGAGGCGATGCTGGATGCGCTCGGCAGGGGCGATGAAGTCACGGAGGAGCTGCTGAAGCGTCATCTGGAGAAGCTCAGATGGATACAGCACGAAAGGCTCATCCATCTCATCGTTACGCTCATGGTGGTGATCACAGAGCTGGTCACGCTGTGCGTGGTGATCTTTTATGACGGATACGGGCTCGCTCCGGCGGTGATAATGCTGGGCCTGGCGATACTGCTGGGGTTCTACTTTTATCATTACTTCTTCCTGGAGAATACCGTCCAGAGATGGTATCTGATAGCCGACGAGATGCAGAGCGTAATAGACGAAAGGACGAGGTGACCGACATGGATGAAAAGATTCTGGAACTAAAGAAGATAATAGACGAAAGCCGCAATATCGTGTTCTTCGGAGGCGCGGGAGTGTCGACTGAGAGCGGCATACCTGACTTCAGAAGCGCGAGCGGCCTGTACAATCAGGATCTGGGCAGGACCGTATCGCCTGAGGAGATGATATCCCACACATTTTACGTGAAGCATCCGGACCAGTTCTTTGAGTTCTACAGAGACAAGCTGATCTATGCGGACGCGCAGCCTAACTACTGCCACAAGGCTCTGGCCGAGCTCGAGAAGCAGGGCAAGGTCAAAGCCATAGTCACTCAGAACATCGACGGCCTCCACCAGAAGGCGGGAAGCAAGACTGTGTGGGAGCTCCACGGATCGACTCTGAGGAACTACTGCGAGAACTGCCACGCATACTACGGGCTCGATAAGGTGCTCGAGACTGACGGTGTACCTGTGTGCGACAAGTGCGGCGGCAGGGTCAAGCCGGACGTGGTGCTTTACGAGGAGGGCCTCGATGACAGGGTCGTAAGCGGCGCGATCGATTCCATCTCCGCAGCCGACACCCTCATAGTCGGCGGCACTACTCTGATAGTGTATCCGGCGGCCGGACTGATCCACTACTTCCACGGCAAGAAGCTGGTTCTCATCAACATGAGCGCGACCAGTGCCGACAGCGGAGCTGATCTCGTGATACGCGAGCCTATCGGAGAAGTATTCAAACAGGTGATGGGCTGGTAGAGGCTATTTGATATAACGGGATGATGCGGCGGGTATTATTGAATTTATCAATAATACCCGTTTTAAAAAGAGAGTATATTTGTTGTGTAAACAAATTCAGATTTATTGGAGGTATTTATTATGAGAATAGATGCAGGCGGCAAGCAGTGCCCTATCCCGGTTATCATGGCAAAGAAGGAACTCGAAGCAGGCGAGCAGGATGTTGAGATCATCGTTGACGGCCCTACACAGGTAGGCAACCTGACAAGACTCGGTGACGCACTCGGCAGACCGGCTACAAGTGAGCCATGCGGCGACAAGTTCCTCGTAAAGTTCGCTAACGGCGAGACTAAGATGGGAGCTACAGTAGCAGAGGCAGGCACATATGCCGTATTCTTCAACAAGGATTCGATCGGGACCAACGAGGGCGAACTCGGACAGAACCTCGCCAAGATGGCTATCTTCACACTCAGCGAGTCCGACAATATCCCTTCGTACGTTCTCTTCATGAACGAGGGAGTCAAGCTCGTAACAGGAGTTGAGCCGCAGATCGTTGAGAACCTCAACACACTTATCGAAAAGGGCACACAGGTCCTCGTATGCGGAACATGCCTGAACTTCTACGGCCTCAAGGACGATCTTAAGGTCGGCACAGTCAGCAACATGTACGACATCCTCGGCGCAATGCAGGAGGTCAGCAAGGTAATAAAGCTGTAATCTCTTCGTAGTAGACAAAAAACTATAAGAGCAGGCTCATATAAGGCCTGCTTTTATGTTAAAATCATTTAGTTGTTAATGCTGAGTCCATCCGTAAACGGATCAGGGAGATACAGACAAAGGATATGGAAGAATACTATCTGCTTACTTTTGAGTCTACGCACGCCGCTATCTCGACTGAGAAGCTGCTGAAGCCTGCGGACGTCAGGATAATGCCCGTTCCGAGATTCCTCTCGGCCAGCTGTGGCATTTCCATACGCATAAGACCGGACAGGCGCGCGGAAGCCGAAGAGATATTCAGAGATGAGAGCAAGCTTGCTCCGGATGAGTTCGCGTATTATCACGTGCAGATAGAGAAAGCTACAAAAGAAGTGAATTGCGAAAGGATAGAGATGTAATGCTTATATTTGATCTTGACGGTACACTGTGGGATTCATCGGAAGTGGTCTCGGAATCATGGAACATGGTCATCGAGGAGGTTGTCGGTCCGGGCAAGGGACTGTCTCCCGCTGCCATAGCAGCCAATATGGGCAAGACCATGGACGAGATAGCTGATACTCATTTCAGCTATCTGTCAAAGGAAGAGAGAGACTCGCTCGCCCGTAAGTGCGAGAAGTTCGAGAATGAGTACCTCATGGACCACCACGGAAAGCTGTATGACGGAGTCAGGGAAGTGCTCGGGGAGCTCGCGGACCGCGGAGCGCAGATGAGCATAGTCAGCAACTGTCAGAAGGACTACGTGAAGACCTTCATAGAGTCGATGGACATGTCGAAGTACTTTGTCGATTACGAAGAGTGGGGACGTACAGGTCTCCTTAAGGCTGACAACATACGGCTCGTGATGGAGAGGAACGGAGTCGACAAGGCCATATACATTGGCGACATACAGAAGGATTCGGACGCCGCTCACAAGGCGGGCGTACCGTGCATATATGCGGCTTACGGCTTCGGCGAGATCAAAGATGCCGTTGCCAAAATCGACAGCTTCCGCGAGCTGCCTGCGGTATTGGAAAGACTGGGATATCTGTAGATCAACGTTGGTAAGACCGAAAGCCGGCGAACATGTCGTGAGCGAATGAGCGGAGTATCAATGTTCCGATACACTTCACAGGCTGACATAGTATCGGCCTATAGCTCAAAAGAATCTTATCGAATGCTTATTAGCGATAATGAGGGAGGGAGCATGTGAGGGGGCTCGCCCGGACCGCGCAGGACTGTGCCCGCGCCATCAAAAGTGCAGCAAGCGGAGCATGTGTGGCGGCTCTTTGAGGAGGCAGGGCATCTGTCCTCGTGACCAAATTACGAAAGGTATTGCACTATGAAACTCGACAACAAACGGACGGTCCTGGTAGGACTCGCCTTCCTGTCGATCTGCGCATTCTGGCAGATGTACGACAGCGTGATCCCTCTGATACTGACCAAGACATTCCACCTGCACGAGACCTTCTCGGGCGCCGTGATGGCGGCCGACAACGTACTGGCGCTCTTCCTGCTGCCGTTCTTCGGCATGCTTTCGGACAGGACGACCGCAAAGACAGGGAAGAGGACTCCGTACATAGTGCTAGGCACGGCGGCGGCGGTCATACTCATGAACGCACTGCCGCTGATAGATAATTCATATTTTGCAGAACCTTCGGCTGCCAAGATGGTCGCCTTTGTGCTGGTGCTGGGACTGCTGCTCATCGCTATGGGCGTGTACAGATCACCGGCGGTGGCCCTGATGCCTGATGTCACGCCAAAGCCGCTCCGCTCGCGCGGCAACGCCATCATCAACCTGATGGGCGCGATCGGCGGTATCATCTACCTGGCTGTGGCCGCGGTGATGTATCCGAACTCCAAGGTGCTGGGACTCGACCATGTCAACTACCAGCCGCTCTTCATAGTGGTCGGAGCCATCATGGCGGTATCCGTGCTGGTGATGAGGCTGACGATCAACGAGCCGAAGCTGGCTGAGGAGAACCGCAGACTCGAGGCGGAGCACTCTGAGTGGAACCTCGCCGAGGATGACGGATCCGGCAATGAGGTCCTGCCGCCTGATGTAAGGAAGAGCCTGTATTTCCTGCTCGCATCGATCGCCCTGTGGTTCATAGGCTACAGCGGCATCACGACGTGGTTCACCACGTACGTGGACAAGGTGATGGGCCAGGGTCTCGGAGGGGCATCGACCTGCCTCCTGATCGCGACCGGCGGAGCCATCATCTCATACATACCTATCGGAAGCCTCGCTCATAAGGTGGGCCGCAGGAAGACCATAATGATCGGCATACTGCTGCTGGCTGCATGCTTTGCGGCCGGATTCTTCCTGACCACGACCTTCAGCGAGATCAATGCGATCATGTTCATCGTATTCGCCCTGGTAGGATTCGCATGGGCGGCGATCAACGTCAACTCGCTGCCTATGGTCGTCGAGATGTGCAGGGGCTCCGACATCGGCAAGTTCACCGGCTATTACTACACCGCGTCGATGGCGGCCCAGGTGGTGACGCCTATACTCGCGGGTTTCCTGATGAGAAATATAAGCTACAAGGTGCTCTTCCCGTACGCTGCGATATTCGTGCTGCTGAGCTTCGTGACGATGCTCATGGTGAAGCACGGAGACGCTGCGCCTGAGGTCAAACACGGGCTTGAAGCATTTGAGGATATGGAAGACTGATGGATAAGAAGACAAGAGAGAGACTCGGCCTGGCCGACAGATACGCGCACAGAGGCTATCACGACAAACCTCAGATACCTGAGAACTCGATGGCGGCTTTCAGGCGCTCTGTAGAATTCGGCCTGCCGACGGAGATAGACGTACACCTGATAGCCGACGGCTCGCTGGTAGTGTTCCACGACGAGGAACTCGAGCGCGAGACCGGTGTGAAGGGTATCATAGAGGACTACGACATCAGCAATCTGAGGAAGCTCAGGCTCGAGGAGACGGACGAGATGATCCCGACCTTCGACGAAGTGCTGGACCTCTTTGAGGACACGGGACTTCCGCTTCTCATAGAGCTCAAGGTGAACCGCGGCAATTATAAGGCGCTCAGCAGGGCGGTAGCGGAGAGGCTCGACTCCTACAAGGGACCCTTCGCCGTACAGAGCTTCGACCCGAGGGTGCTGATGGAGTTCCGCAGGATCAGACCGCAGTTCGTAAGAGGCCAGCTGGCCAAGAACTTCTACAGGAGTCCGGAGGGGCTCCCGTTCTATCAGGTGGCGGCTCTGACTAATCTGATGTTCAACATGCTGGTGAAGCCGGATTTCATATCATATAAGTTCCTCGACAGGGACAACAGAGCATTGAGGAGGTCCATAGACCGGAAGGGCATGACTGAAGCGTCGTGGACGATCAGGTCAGCGAAGGCCTACAGAGCGGCTGAGAAGGCGGGGTGCATCCCTATCTTCGAGAGAATAGAGCCGGATGAACTGGAGAAGCTGATAAAGGGTGATGATAAGGAGAAGAGACATGACTGACAGGAAGATGAAGAAGATGATAAAGAGAGACAGGCGGCGCAGAAGAGCTCAGGGGATAGGCGCTCTTGCCGGCACGCTGACTTCGTTTGCCATAATCGGACTGCTTTACGGCGGCGAGATGAAGGAGGATGCGAAGAAAGCGAAGAAAGAGATAAAAGCGAAGCTGGGCCTCGAATAGAAAGGTTAGAATATGAGAAACAAGAGAAGAGATGGAGTAAGAGTAAGGGGACTGGACGGATTCCACAACATCCTCCCTTATGTGATGCCAAAGAGGACCGAGGCTGAGGTCTCGATGACAGAGCAGTTCGACGTCACGGACCTGGTGAAGTACATGGCGGAGAGGAATGAAGAGGAAGGGACCAACATCAAGATCTTCCATGCGATATGCACCGCTGTCGCCAGGACTATCTATCACAGACCCAAGCTCAACTGGTTCATCTCCGGAAGGACGTTCTATGAGAGAAAGGACATAACGCTCTCGTTCGTGGTCAAGCAGAAGTTCGAGGATGCTGCGGATGAGACTCTGATGTTCCTCAAGGTCGATCCGGACATGGATCTCGACAGGATATCAAAGCTCATACTCGGTGACGTCGCCAGGGTCAGGGAGGAGAAGAGCAATGACCTCGACAAGCTGATGAACTTCGTCGGAAGCCTTCCGAGACCTGTGCTCGAAGTGTTCTTCGGTTCACTGAGGGTGCTCGAATATCACGGGATCATGCCAAAGGGCCTCACGGCAGGCGATCCGAACTACTCGACATGCCTGCTGGCCAATCTCGGTTCGATAGGCGCAGATTCCTGCTACCATCATCTCAACAATTACGGCACCTGCTCGTTCATGGTGACCATCGGCACGCTCCACAAGGAGCAGAAGCTCATGTATGACGGTACGTGGCAGGAGAGAGACGTGATCGACTGCACCTTCACTCTCGACGAGAGACTGTCCGACGGCTTCTACAACGCAAAGTCGCTGAGGATAGCCAGGTACCTGCTCGAGCATCCGCTCGCGCTTGAGGAAGAGATAAGAAAACCCGTGCCGGTGGAGCTGTAAGGCGCAGGAAAAGGCCGGAGTCTGATCCGGAGGGAGCTGTGATGAAGAACATACTTGCAGTCTCACACTGCATACTCAACAACGCGTCGAAGGTCGCTCAGGATGAGTCCGGGCTCGCGGAAGAATACAAGCAAAGGGACAGGCTCATCTCCGCCGTGATGGATAAGGGCGTGCAGCTGATACAGCTCCCATGCCCCGAGTTCATGGTGTACGGAGCGAAGAGATGGGGCCATGTCAAAGACCAGTTCGACAATCCTTTCTACAGGAGTGAATGCCGCAGGCTGCTCGAGCCTGTGCTGATGCAGCTCAGGGAGTACTCGAACTGCCCGGAACGCTTCAGGATCCTTGGAGTGGTCTCCGTAGAGGGAAGTCCTTCCTGCGGTGCGAAGCTGACCTGCAGAGGCGACTGGGGCGGAGAGCTGTGCGATGGAAATGCTGCAGAGCTGATCTCCTCCGTCAGAACGGAGGAGGCGCCGGGAGTGTTCATCGAGGAGCTGTCGGCCATGATGGACTCGTGCGGCCTGGACATAGCTCTGATGAGCATATCTGAGGCTGCAGACATGATCGAAAAGCTATAGCGAAAGGACTATTCAACATAACTAAGGAGAGATCTAAATGAGAAAGACCAGCACATATGCACTGGCGTTCTGTGGTATCTGTATCGCAATGAACATAGTACTCGGGGTCATCACATCCGCGCTCGGCATCCCGCTGTATCTCGATACGCTCGGGACCATGCTGTCTGCGGCGGTGCTCGGCCCGGTGCCGGGCATGATCGTGGGCTCGATGTCCAACATCATAACCGGACTTATCTACAGCGTTTCCGACATCCCGTTCTTTATCGTCAACCTGGCAGTCGGACTTATCACGGGCATCGTGGTGAAGAAGTGGAAGCTCAGCATCGTTACGGCCCTCATACTGGGCCTGGTTCTCGCGGTCGTATGCCCTGCCATCGGAACGCCTATCGGGCTTTACGTATACGGAGGCTTCAACGGATCATTCTCCGATGTGCTCGTAATGGCTCTCGTCGAAGGCGGCAGGACCATCTTCCAGGCTTCCTTCCTGAGGAACATAGCATCCAACCTGATCGACAAGATCGGAACTGCGCTCATCGCATGGCTGATGCTCAAGGCGATCTCGCCGAGGTTCTTCGACAACTTCGGCAAGGAAAAGGATGCCATCGTCAAATAGTCGGGATGTTTACTGCATAAGCATGATACTGACAGACAGGATAAAATACCAATACGACGTATGGAAGGGGGACATCAAGGCTAAGAAGACGGCGCTCGACGGCGTCAGCATTGAAGTGAAGTCGGGCGAATTCCTTGTCATACTGGGAGGCAATGGTTCGGGCAAGACTACGCTCGCCAGGCATCTTAACGTGCTGCTCCTTCCGGACGAAGGCACAGTCCGGGTGGAGGGCATGGATACACGCGACGAGACGCATCTGTGGGATATAAGGTCTGCTGTCGGCATGGTGTTCCAGAACCCGGACAACCAGATCATAGGGACCAGCGTTGAGGAGGATGTCGCGTTCGGACCCGAGAACAGGAACCTGGAGTCTTCAGTTATACAGGATATAGTGACCAACAGCCTCAGCGCTGTTGATTTACTTTCGAGGAGGAAGTCCTCGCCTCACCGGCTTTCCGGAGGCCAGAAGCAGAGGGTCGCGGTGGCGGGAGTGCTCGCAGATGACCCCCGCTGCATGGTCTTTGACGAGGCCACATCCATGCTCGATCCGATATCGCGCCGGGAATTCATGGAAGTCGTCCGGAAGCTGCATGCTGAGGGCAGGACCGTAGTGCTGATCACTCACCACAGCGATGAGGCCCTCTCTGCCGACAGGATCGCAGTGATGGACAAGGGGCGCGTCGCCGCTGAAGGAACTCCTGAGGAGATCTTTGCAGACGGAGAGCTTCTCAGCAGCGCAGGTCTGAACATCCCTCCTCTGACGGAGCTCGGATATGCTCTCAGGAAGAGGGGCGTGATCGAAAGCTCTCCGGTGCTCGACAGATCCGCTCTGATCGCAGAGCTGATAGCAAAGAGCGGGACCTCTGAGCCGCTGCCACACAAGCCGGAGCGCAGGGCGGATGCGCGTCCGGCGGGAGAGATCGTGCTCTCCGTGAGGGATGTGGAATACACCTATGAGAAGGGAACTGCCAACGAGTACAATGCCCTGAAGGGCGTGTCGTTTGAGCTGCGCGAGGGCGAGTGCGTCGGACTGGTCGGATCATCCGGCGCCGGCAAGAGCACTCTCATGAAGCATCTGAACGGACTTCTCAAGGCTGATAAAGGAGACGTGCTGTACAGAGGAGAGAGCATTTACAGAAAGGGCTACAAGCTGAGCGAGCTGAGAAAGTCCGTGGGTCTGGTATTCCAGAACTCGGAGAACCAGCTCTTCTGCAAGACGGTGCTCGATGACGTGAAGTTCGGGCCTCTCAGGATCGGTATGAGCGAGGCTGAGGCGACTAAGGCTGCTAAGGAGAGCCTTGCTCTCATGGACATAGATGAGGAATGCTTCGATGTGAGCCCGCAGGACCTCTCCGGCGGACAGAAGAGGAGAGTAGCCATCGCAGGGATAATCGCGATGGAGCCTGCTGTGCTCGTGCTTGACGAGCCGGCGGCGGGACTCGATTTCGGCACTAAGGAGAAGATGTTCTCCGTCATCGATGATGTGCGCCGCGAAAGAGGAGTGTCGGTCGTCCTCGTATCGCACGAGATGGAGGACATCGCGAAGCACTCGGATCGTGTGATGGTGCTCTCGGAAGGCAGGATGGAAATGACCGGGACGCCAAAGGAGGTCTTCTCTCAGGTGGAGAGGGTCAGGAGGCTCGGTGCGGATGTGCCGGAGATAACCGGTATCATGTATGAACTCAGGAACGGAGGAGTGGCTCTTGACGGACTCGAAACGGATACAGAGGCGGCTGCCGATGCGATAGCCGCTGCCTGCGGAAGGGAGGTGAGCGTCCGGTGAGAAATATCACGATAGGACAGTACTATCCTGTGGATTCCGTGATCCACCGGCTTGATCCGAGGACCAAACTGATGGGCGCGCTGCTTTATATCGTGGCGCTCTTCCTGGTCAGGGATCCGCGCTGGTACCTGCTCTTCCTCGCTGTCACGCTGACAGAGTACCGCATGGCAAAGGTGCCTTTCGGATACTTCCTGAAGGGACTCAGGGGCATAATCATACTGCTGCTGTTCACCTTCTTCTTCCGTGCGGTGGCTACGGAGGGAGAGGTCATAGTGAGCTTCTGGAGATTTGAGCTGACAAGGGAGGGCCTTGTCCTGGCAGCGCGGCTCACGTCCAGGATCGCACTGATGGTGACTGAGGCATCACTGCTGGGCTATACGACTACGCCCAAGGAGCTCGCTGAAGGCATGGCAAAGGCGCTGAGCCCGCTCAGCAGGATCGGTCTGAAGGTCGAGGAGCTTTCGATCATGATCATGATAGCCTTCCGCTTCATACCGGTGATGCTCGAGGAAGCCAACAATCTCATGGATGCGCAGGCGTCAAGAGGGGTGGAATTCGAGAACTGCTCGGTATTCACCAAGACTAAGAACGTGTTCTCACTGCTGATGCCGCTCTTCGTCAATTCGATCGAGAGGTCTGCCGACCTCGCCATGGCGATGGAGGCCAGAGGATATTCGGGAGAGGGAGAGAGATCGAGGATGTATCCGCTGGTGTATGGTAAATACGATGCGGCGGGTTATATATCCAGCATCGTGCTGCTCGCGCTCGCCGTTGCAGCCAGGATAGCCGGGATACTTTAGGAAAAAGAGCTTTCTGAATGCCGGAGAGATCGGTAATGACACAGATGAAATTAGACAGGAAATTCTGGATAGCGATGCTCGTGTTCGGTCTGATGGGGCAGATCGCATGGGTGGTCGAGAACATGTACTTCAACGTGTTCATATATAAGATGTTCCATGCGTCGGCTGCTGACATCTCAGCCATGGTGATGGCGAGCGCGGTGACAGCGGCTGTCACTACCATAGTGATGGGTGCCGTATCCGACAGGGTCGGCAGACGGAAGGCCTTCATGAGCGTCGGCTATATCATATGGGGCATCAGCATCATAAGCTTTGCGTACATAAAGAGCATAATGCTCACGATAGTCATGGACTGCGTTATGACCTACTTCGGGTCCACTGCAAACGACGCAGCATATAACGCATGGCTGACCGACAGGGGCGATTCCACTAACCGCGGCAGGATAGAAGGCGTCAATTCGATGATGCCTCTCATCGCCATACTGGTGGTCTTCGGCGGCTTCATGAGCTTCAACCTCGACACTCACGAGGCGTGGACGACGATATACTACATCATCGGTATAACCACGACCCTGATAGGTGTGGCCGGATGGTTCCTGATAGAGGAGTCACCGGAGCTGAAACCGGTGGAGGAGAGCCTCGGAGCTATACTTGCGTACAGCTTCAGGCCGTCGGTCGCAAGGGAAAACAAAACGCTGTATCTGGCGCTTCTCAACTTCGCGGTATTCGGTACATCGATACAGGTATTCATGCCGTACCTCCTGATATACTATGAGAAGACCCTCGGCATGGACAATTACGTTCTCATATTCGCCCCTGCGATACTGCTGGCTGCAGTCATAACAGTCTTCTACGGCAGACTGTATGACAATTATGGCTTTATGAGGAGCATAATGCCGGTATGTGCTATGCTCGCAGGCGGCTATGCATTGCTTTACTTTACGCGCACGACGATGCCCGTATTTGCCGGCTCGCTTCTGATGATGGCGGGCTATCTGACGGGGATGTCGGTATTCGGCGCCATGATAAGAGACAATATACCGGAGGGCAGGGCCGGCCAGTTCCAGGGAGTAAGGATAATCGGCCAGGTGTTCATACCGGGCCTTATCGGTCCGGCGATAGGAGCATGGGTCCTGCGTGACGCGGAGATGATAACAAACGGCGACGGTACGGAGTCCTTCCTGCCTGACGCCGGCATCTGGGCGGCTGCGGCGGCAGTACTGGCGGTGCTGGTCGTAACGCTGCTGCTGACTATGAGGAAAAGGGGAGAATAATGGCGGGACCGGGACGCATGGGGCCGATGCGCTTCCTCACTGAGGAAGAGAAACAGAACATGCCTAAAGTGACAAAGGCGCTGCTTGTCAGGATCATGAGTTATCTCAAACCGTACTGGCTGCAGTTTGTATTTGTCTTTGCTGCCATACTTATATCTGCGACGATAGGTCTCTTCCCGTCCATCATCACCGGGCGCATAGTCGACGAGGCTCTCGTCGGCAAGGACATGGAGCTCCTGATCAAACTCCTTCTGATGGCTTTCGCCGCGCTGACGGTGAGCCAGCTCGTGGGAATGCTAGAGAACTACATCAACGCATGGATCTCGCAGCGTATCATATACGACATGCGCAATCAGATGTACAGGCATCTGCAGTTCATGCCGCACTCCTTCTTTACGACTGAGAAGCAGGGCGACATCATCACGCGCATGAATACTGATATTAGCGGGGTCAGCTCTGTCATAAGCGGCACTCTGTCGAGCATAGTCAGCAATATAGCGACCGTGGTCACGACGCTGATCGCGCTCTTCAGCATGAGCGTACCGCTGGCCGTAGTAGGCATCGCGGTGATACCGCTTCTCATACTTCCGACCAGAACGGCCGGCCGCACGCGCTGGAAGTACCTGACAGAGAGCCAGGCCAAGAGTGACGAACTCAACCAGAAGATAGACGAGACTCTGTCGGTGAGCGGCTCGATGCTCGTCAAGATATTTACCCGTGAGCAGAAGGAATACGATGACTTCACGAGGATCAACAGAGAAGTGACCGACCTCAATCTCAAGGAGCAGAGATCGGGCCAGCTCTTCCGCGTGGTGATGGGCATGTTCAGACAGATCGGACCGCTGCTGATATACTTTGCCGGCGGCTGGTTCATCATCAGGAAGATCGATCCTACTCTGACTGTCGGTATCATTACGGCGACGGTAGCTCTGATCAACAGGCTGTACATGCCTGTCGAGCAGCTGCTCAATCTCTCAGTGGATTTCACAAGATCGCTGGCCCTCTTCACCCGCATATTCGATTACTTCGACAGAGAGAATACCATCACTTCGCCGGAGAACGGACTGAAGCCTGATGTGGATAACAAACCGATCAGCTACGAGCACGTGGCTTTCAGCTACAATCCCGAGAATCCTATACTCACCGACGTGAACTTCGAGGTGCCGGGCGGCAGCATGTACGCTATAGTCGGTCCGTCGGGTTCGGGCAAGTCGACGGTGGTCAATCTCATACCGAGGCTCTATGACGTATGCGGCGGCAGTGTAAAGATCGCCGGAGTCGACGTCCGTGACTTCGACCTGACATATTTGAGAGAGCAGATAGGCGTCGTGACCCAGGAGTCATATCTCTTCAACGGCACGATACTCGAGAACCTCAGGTATGCCAAGGACGATGCGACGATGGCCGAGATAGAGGAAGCCTGCCGCATAGCTAATATACACGACTTCATAGTCAGCCAGCCTGACGGCTACGATACGGAGGTCGGAAACCGCGGGCTCAAGCTCTCCGGCGGCGAGAAGCAAAGGCTCTCGCTCGCGAGGGTGATACTCAAGGATCCTAAGATTCTCATACTCGATGAGGCGACTTCAGCTCTCGATTCCATATCAGAGAATTCGATACAGGATGCCCTCGAGCAGATGATGGTGGGACGCACCAGCATAGTGATAGCACACAGACTGTCGACGATATTGAAGGCTGACTGTATATTGGTAGTAAAGGACGGCGTCATAGCCGAACAGGGAACGCACGAGGAGCTGCTTGCCATGGAAGGTACATACAAAGAACTGTACGAGACACAGTTCCGTCAGGCTATAGAGAGTGAAAGCTTCAGGAAGGCGGACAGCAGTGACATACCCGCCATCGAGAAGATATACGACCATTCCCACGATGCAGAGGAAGAGGGCAAGACGACTACCGGCTGGCAGAGGGGCATATACCCTACGCTGCACACGGCAGAGGACTCGCTGGCGCGCGGGGACATGTACGTTGCCGAGATAGACGGCAAGGTCGTGGCGACCGGTATCATCAACAAGATACAGGTCGATGTCTACGCGGATTGCGACTGGAAGTACAAGGCGCCTGACGACAAGGTGGCCGTGCTGCATACACTGGCTGTAGATCCTGATGCGAGAGGCATGGGGCTCGGCCCAAGATTCGTGGAGTTCTATGAGCAGCTCGCAAGGGAGAAGGGCTGCGAGGTGCTGAGGATCGACACCAACGCGAAGAACACAAAAGCGCGCAGGATGTATGAGAGGCTCGGATACATAGAGACAGATATAATCCCGACTGTTTTCAACGGGATAAAGGGCGTCGATCTGGTATTGATGGAAAAGAAGCTGTAGATCAAGGGGCATATGATCGATCAATGAGTCAGATAAGCATTTTTGAAACAGAGAATAACAGCAGCCAGCCGCTGGCCGCGAGGATGCGCCCAAGGGACCTTGATGAGTTCGTCGGCCAGCAGCATCTCGTGGGCGAAGGAAAGGTGCTGCGAAATCTCATAGACCGCGACAGCGTGACCTCCATGATATTCTGGGGACCGCCGGGAGTAGGCAAGACCACTCTCGCTCAGATAATCGCGGCAAGGACGGATGCGCAGTTCATCACTTTCAGTGCGGTCACGAGCGGCATCAAGGACATCAAGACCGTGATGCAGCAGGCTGACAAAATGACCGCCATAGGGGCGCGTACCATAGTTTTTGTAGACGAGATACACCGCTTCAACAAGGCGCAGCAGGATGCCTTTCTGCCTTTCGTCGAGAAGGGCAGCATCATACTGATCGGAGCGACGACCGAGAATCCTTCGTTTGAGGTGAACGGGGCTTTGCTTTCAAGGTGTAAGGTCTTCGTGCTGCAGCAGCTTACGGCTGATGACATTGCAGAGCTTATCAGAAATGCCGTTAAGGATCCGCGGGGATTCGGTGATCAGGACCTGCACATCTCCGACGATGTGATAAGCGCGCTGGCATCCTTTGCCAACGGCGATGCGAGGACGGCGCTGTCGACTCTCGAGATGATGGTGCTCAATGCCGACCATTCGAAGGATCCGGAGGACGGGCACGAGATCATTACCGTGACCACTGAAGATTTCGAGCAGTGCACTTCGAGGAAGTCCCTGCTCTATGACAAGCAGGGAGAGGAGCATTATAATCTCATATCCGCCCTGCATAAATCGATGCGGAATTCGGATGCGGACGCGGCCGTGTACTGGCTGGCGCGCATGCTGGAATCGGGAGAGGATCCGATGTACATAGCGCGGCGCGTCACCAGATTCGCTGCGGAGGATGTCGGCCTCGCCGATCCGAGAGCCCTCGAGCTCTCGGTCGCGGCATTCCAGGCCTGCCACCTGATCGGAATGCCGGAGTGCAGCGTGCACCTCACCGAGGCCGTCATCTACAATGCTCTCGCGCCTAAGTCCAACGCGATGGAGGTCGCGTACATCCAGGCTGCGCGGGATGCCAACGAGCACATAGCAGAGCCTGTGCCTCTACATATCAGGAATGCTCCGACGAAGCTCATGAAGGAGCTCGACTACGGCAAAGGCTATGTGTACGCCCACGATACCGAGGACAAGATCGCGGACATGGAGTGCCTGCCTGACAATCTCAGAGGCAGGGAGTACTATCATCCGGGCAATCAGGGCTTCGAGCCGAGATTCAAAGAGCGCTACGAAGCGATCAAAAAGTGGCGCGAAGACCAAAAGAAGAAGAAATGACCGAAAGCATAGACGTGACGTTCGGCTATGACGACGATGAAGAAGTAATGGTCAAGGTTCGGTAGTCAGGGTTTCCTTCTGAAACAAAAAGCCGGAAGTGACTGGTGAGTTCGCTTCCGGCTTTTCAGTTTTTGATTTAGACAGCCTCGGTTTTATGTTTTTCGAATAAAAAACCTTATCTTGCAATCCGACAGCTGGAGGTCTTGCCGGGTATCCTGTGAGGGCCTGCCCTTTTGTTATTTGTGGCAAATTCCATCCTTCTGGCTATTTACAACTCCTGTCTTTTACTTATCCGGCAACAGACCAATCCCTGTTTTGTTATCCGGCAACACCGGTTTTATATCCGGCAACTACTAGGCTCTTCTTTGTTATCCGGCAGCTACCAGTATCTTTGCGTATAAGACGTCACTCTGTTTTACTTTGCTGCCTGGCCCCCGTCCCGTCTTGTGATGTTACCTGGCACCGTCCCGTCTTGTTATGCTGCCTGACATCGATTCACCTCTTCCGCAGAGGAGTTTCTCAAAAAAATGTACATGAAATGGACAAAATCACGATTCTATGTACAAAATCTTCCCTTCTCTTTCAACTGCTTCTCACATTCAAAGACTACAATGACATCACTCATCTTCAGTGATCAGACTGCTAAATGGAGATGGAGGCTGAAACCCTTGAAAATACTGACGTTCAGCAGGTCGGTAAAATGACGGGAATCAGCAGTTATTTATTGAGGAGAACGGAGCTTGCAATATATGCGAGCTGCGACTGGAAAAATGTACATAAAAGGGCAAAAAATCGAAAATATGTACAAAATGTTCCGAAACTCCTCTCCGGGAACCTCGCAGAAATGAAAGCAAGTTAAGTAACAGGGGGCTGAGAATGATTTACAGAGATGAATTTGAGAGAATAGCGGCGGAATTAGTGAAGAGGAAACAATTTCTTGAAAGCGAACTTAAGGATCTCCCGGATGGCGAATTGTATGCTCGTCGAGCGGATAGCTCGCTTTGCTGCTACAGACGTTTTCCGAAGTCGGGAAACCGGAAAAAGGAACGCAGAGTCGGTATCGGGAAGGAACCTGAGATGGTTAGTGCTTTGGTAAGGAAGAAGTATGTAACTGAAGCCCTGAGCCGTATCGAAGACGACATAGCGGCATCGGAGTCTCTGCTGAAGACCTATGTGCCTTTTGATGAAAACAGCGTGATGGATGACTTCATCGGCAAGTATCCTGAACTTGCTGACTGCATATTCTATGGTGCTGAAGACTATGATGAGTGGGCGGGTTCATATACGCCGCAGAGTGACTTCTATGCTGAAGGCCTGACATCAACTGCCTCAGACGGGACAGCCAGAAGATCCTTGGGTGAGATCCTGATAGGAACCAAGCTCAGGCAATATAATATTCCGTACAGGTATGAGGCGCCGGTCCACCCGGATCTCCGTTGGGTCCCGGACTTCACTATCATGAGACCAAGAGACTGGAAGAAGTTTTACTGGGAGCACTTCGGCAAAGTAAGCGATCTTAAATATATGCGCCACAACATCGCTAAGATAGAAGACTACGCGAGCGTGGGTATTGTGCCATGGGACAATCTGATCATCACATACAGCAGGGAAGATGGCGGAATAAATGAGAAGCTCATCGATGCCATGATACAGGCATGGTTGCTATGAAAGATCCGTCTCGCACATGATGACTGATAATTCTTCAGATTTGAGCTCATGTAGTGTATAATCGAATCAACAGAGACGGCTGTCATCATGAGCGCTGCTCGGATGAAGCGATCAAGCCGATGTGGCTCGCGAGGAAAAATCATGCTAAGAAGAATAAGAAGTGTTCTGACGATACTGATAATGGCTGTGATGATCGCAACTTCGTTTGGGGTCGTTGCTGCGCCGGAGGTAGATGCTGCATCCGGTCTGCCAAAGGTATCGTCTTTAAGTGCGTCCGCCGGTGAGGATTCGGTCACGCTGTCGTGGGCGAAGCTGGGGAAGAAGCAGCTGAAGAAGGTAAAGGGGATCGCTATATTCAGGGACGGAGATCTGATAGGGACGGTCGGTAAGAAAGCAACTTCATTTACCGATTCGGGCCTCTGGGCCGGAACTGATTACTCGTATTCCGTGAAGACATACAAGGCCACAAATAAAAAGGAGTGGTTCAACAAGCAGACTCAGAGATGGCAGAAGAAGAAACCTGCAAAGAAGTGGAGAGGCAAGTCTCGAAAGGCATGTAAATACAGTGGCGGCACGGATATCGATGTTGTGACGACTGAGGGTGCAGCACAAAGCGGCAGCGATGATGCGCAGGGCGGAACAACCGGCAGCACCGGTAATAAAACACAACATATCAGTTGCAACGGGAATCATACATTAACGATCGGGCAGAAGTACAATTTGGGAGGAAGTGCCAGCAGCGGGCTTCCTGTAACATATATGTCTCAGGATCCTTCTGTCGCTATCGTCAACGAAAGCGGTGTGGTGACAGCTGTCTCGGCCGGGAGGACTGTCGTTTACATCAGGCAGGCCGGGAACGAGATTTACACACCTGTCGAGACGTATGCAACTATCACGGTCAAAGGAAATCAGGATCAGGATCCGGGAACGAACCCCGGCCCTGGAACTGATCCCGGATCCGGAACTGATCCGAACCCGGGCTCGGACCCTGTTGTTGTGACGGATCCTTTTACGGTCAATATCCCATCAAATATGAAGTTTGATTACAACGGATGGAATGTTATCACATTAAATCAGGGTGAAGTAAAGATCCCTGTTACGGTGCCTAAGCATGTAGCCAGGATCGACTGGACTGAAACAAATGCGGGCCTGGCGCAGTCAAAGGATACTATTACGCATAGAACGGCTGATAACGGCAAGGAACTCTACCTGACTGCAAACGACACGCTGAGCGATAGGAGCGCTTTCGGTCAGTTGAGATACACCGGGACGTTGGTAATGGAGGACGGATATCAGTATTATGATAAAAACGGCGATGGAACTGTTGATGAAGGAGACAGAAGGGTAAGTTTCGTAATAGTAAATACAATATATCCTGTCAGTGGCAAGACTGCGGACAACATCCATTACGTCTATGATTTCAAGGATATGCAGCCGGTAGTCGCCAGGAATGGTCTGAAAGAGTATGGGATGACTCGGGTTGTCGAGCTTAAAGCTGAAAATCTGCCTGACGGCTCGCATGTCAACATTGACATTGGCGAACTAAATGCAGACAGCGGATTTGAGACGCAGTTACTGTTCCCTACTATGAGCGATGCAACTACAAGGAATGGCCTGGAACTGGTAACGCCGCAGGCTAACTGGGAATGCATGGTGTTCAGATCAAAGTCATTGGCATTAGTGCTTCTTCAGACCGGCTCCTTTACAATGAAATATCCAAGCGGGAGAAAGATAACCTTTAAGATCAGCGGAAGAAATCCGGAAACGCTTGAGCGATATAACAAGATAAAGAACATAGGAAACCAGTGCATTTCTTCAACCGAGCTTGAAACGATAAGGAAATGCATTAGATACAGTCTGCTGAACTACACTTACTCTGCGACGGTACAGGATATGCACGGAAGGCAAATGGGAGATTGTATATCAAGCAACTCGTATTTTGTTGAAGTTCTGAGATATTGCGGGATCAGGGCATCCCTGAGATTCTCCGGCCCTGAAAAAGGCGAAAACAGTAACCATTATAATATAGCGGTGATACTGAAAGACGGTACGAAATATGTCGTGGACTGTACACCGGTGACCCCATCCTGGTATAAAAATGCTACATATGAATGGGATTCGTATGAGAGTTTTGAGCATGATGATCGGCTTATTACGTGGGACAAGTATTCTAAGAACTTTATCATAGACATGACGTTCGGCTATGATGACGATGAAGAAGTAATGATCAAGGTTCGGTAGTCAGGGTTTCCTTCTGAAACAAAAAGCCGGAAGTGACTGGTGATCAGTTCACTTCCGGCTTTTCAGTTTTGATTCAGACGGCCCGGCGCGTGGCATGTGCCGCGTGACGCTTATGCGATCTCGAGGGCGATCTCCATCATCTTGGTAAATGAGTTCTGGCGCTCCTCAGCCGATACGTTCTCCTCAGGATAGTTGAAGGAATCGGATACCGTGCAGATGCAGAGGGCGTTCTTGCCCAGTCTTGCAGCGTTGCAGTAGAGGGCTGCGGATTCCATCTCGATGCCGAGGACTCCCATCTTGGCCCATTCCAGTCCTGAGTTCGCATCATCATAGAATACGTCCGATGAGAATATGTTGCCGACCTTGAACTTCACTCCCGCGGCCCTGGTCGCAGCGACAGCCTTCTCGAGCAGCTCGTACGAAGCTATAGGAGCGTATGTGCCGGGCAGCCTGTACTGGATGGCGAAATTGCCGTCGGTGCAGGCGGCCTGAGCGATGATGATGTCGCGGACATGGAGCTCAGGGTCTATCGATCCGCAGGATCCGATCCTTATGATGTTCTTTACATCATAGAAAGAGAAGAGCTCATACGAGTAGATGCCTATCGCAGGCTGGCCCATTCCGGATGCCATGACCGAGACTCTCTTGCCCTTATACGTCCCTGTGTACCCCTGGACGCCGCGTACGTTGTTGACGAGCACAGGGTTCTCGAAGAATGTCTCTGCGATGAATTTGCTGCGGAGAGGATCTCCCGGCATGAGAACGGTATCAGCGAAATCGCCTGCTTTTGCATTTATGTGAGGAGTTGGGATTGACATGATTTGACTCCTTTCGTCTTAGGAAATGATAGCTTTGTCCATACACTCAAGATTTTACCATATCCCGCGTCTAAAAGTACCCCTAAAATTAGGTGCTTTTTGATGACACGGCTCGTCATCCTGTGATATAATTTTCGGGCTGATGCAATGGCGTCGGCATACAGAAAATAAAAGGAAATCAAGGAATGAAAGACATTGAAATCAAAGAACTGTTCCGTAACACTGCGGAGTACGCGGACAGGGAAGTATTCGTCCACGGATGGGTCAGGGGAAACCGCGGCAACAACCAGATCGGATTCCTCCAGATCAACGACGGCAGCTTCTTCACATCGCTCCAGGTCGTATACGAGGCAGACAAGCTCGACAATTTCCAGGAGGTATCACATTACCGCCTGAGTTCGGGAGTAGAGGTAAGGGGCAAGCTGGTGCTCACACCGGATGCAAAGCAGCCGTTTGAGGTAAAGGCTGAGGAGGTCAGGCTCCTGGCCGACTCCGACGCAGACTATCCTCTCCAGAAGAAGCGCCACACCATGGAGTTCCTGAGAGAGATAGCTCACCTGAGACCGAGGAGCAATACATTCTCCGCAGTGTTCAGGGTAAGAAGTGTCGCAGCCTATGCGATTCACAAATTCTTCCAGGAGAAGGACTTCATCTATGTACACTCGCCTGAGATCACATGCAGCGACGCTGAAGGCGCCGGCGAGATGTTCCAGGTGACGACACTCGATCTCGACAACCTGCCGAGAGACGAGGAGGGCAACATCGACTACAGCAAGGACTTCTTCGGCAAGAAGGCCAACCTGACGGTATCCGGCCAGCTTGAAGGAGAGATCATGGCGCTGGCGTTCCGCAACATCTACACCTTCGGACCGACGTTCAGGGCTGAGAACTCCAACACGGCGCGTCACGCATCCGAGTTCTGGATGATGGAGCCTGAGATGGCCTTCTGCGATCTCGAAGGCAACATGGACCTCGCTGAGGAGATGATCAAGTACATCATCTCATACGTCATGGAGCACTGTCCTGAGGAGATGGAGTTCTTCAACAGCTTCATCGACAAGGAGCTCCTCGACAGACTCAACCACATCGTGAATTCCGACTTCGCGAGGATCACCTACACTGAGGCTGTCGACATACTGCAGAAGTCAGGCAAGAAGTTCGAATATCCGGTCGAGTGGGGACTCGAGCTCCAGACAGAGCACGAGAGATACCTCACAGACGAAGTCTTCAAAAAGCCGATGTTCGTCATCAACTATCCTAAGGACTGCAAGGCCTTCTACATGAGGCTCAACGATGACGGCAAGACAGTAGCGGCGATGGACATGCTCGTACCGGGAGTAGGCGAGATCATCGGCGGAAGCCAGAGAGAGGAGCGCTACGACGTGCTGCTCGACAGGATCCACGAGATGGGACTCGACGAGAGCGCTTACGACTGGTACCTCGATCTGAGAAAGTACGGCGGCGTTTACCATTCAGGCTACGGCCTCGGATTCGACCGCATACTGATGTACCTGACAGGCATGAGCAATATAAGAGACGTGCAGATGTTCCCTAGGACACCTGGAAACGCAGAATTCTAATAATTTATCAAAGTCATAATTTTTTTAGCGGTGCTGTCATACCCGCCCGGACAACACCGCAACGCCGGCACTTAGCGATTGGCGAGCCGAAGGCGAAGACAGAGCTTAGTACCGCTGCGTGAGGACTAAATGCTTTCTCCGATCGTTACGATGTTATCGTAATGAAGAAAGCATTGATCTACGGAGGCAAGCTCCTCCGATAGATGCGAGAGCGTGTCCGGAAGGGTATGACAGCACCGCAAACAATCAGGAGGAACACATGAAAGGATATACCACTGACAAGATCCGCAACATCGTACTGCTGGGACACGGCGGCACAGGCAAGACCACCTTTCTTGAAGCAGCTCTGCTCAACACCAAGGTAGTGAGCAGACTC
>JAZUNV010000065.1:0-4538 GCA_045604305.1 Anaerovoracaceae bacterium
GAGTTCTTCTCATTCGGTACAAACGACCTGACTCAGATGGGCTTCGGATTCTCCAGAGATGACACCGGCGCCATCATCAAGGAATACGTCGAGAAGGGCGTACTTGAGGCAGATCCGTTCCAGAGCCTCGACCAGACAGGCATCGGCAAGCTCGTAAAGATCGCTGTTGAAGGCGGCAAGAAGACAAGACCGAACATCAAGCTCGGTATCTGCGGAGAGCACGGCGGAGACCCTGCATCCGTACACTTCTGCCACGAGGTAGGACTGAACTACGTATCCTGCTCGCCGTTCAGAGTTCCGATCGCAAGACTTGCTGCTGCACAGGCTGCTATCGCAGAGAAATCGGCGAAATAAACCCGATACATCAGCAAGATAAACCCGGCGTACCGGCAATAGGCTCGTGCATCGGCAAATCAGCCCGGCGTACCGCCAATAGGCTTGTGCATCGGCAAATCGGCCCGATACATCAACAAGATAAACCTGACGCATCGGCAAGATAAACTTGTCTGCGGTGGATAAGAGCCTCCGAAGGGAACCTTCGCAGGATTTCCCGAAGCAGTATCCGTAAGAGGACTTTTAATCAAAAATGTACATGGAACAGCAAAAACAACTGTTTCATGTACATTTTTTGACCTTATAATAATTGAAGACAGTGCCTCTCCCGGATTTTGATTTACGATAACAGGGCTTATGAAGATTATTGTAAAGCAAATCATCGGAATTCAGATGACAGAGCAGAGCATTGCAATGATGATAAATCAAAAAATGTACATGGAAGCCCTGTTTTCGGGGTTTCATGTACATTTTCAGAAAAAACTCCTTATATCGTGCTCTGCACGGATAACCATCATGATCGAATGATGATCGTTTTAGTTCAGAGTCATCTATTATTGTTTTATTGCCGGTTTTTGAAAGCTGTATCGGTATCAGGAACAGGACTAAGACTCACGAAAAAAGATGACGCGGGAACATCGATCATGTGAGTTCTGCGACATCTTTTTTTCTTTTAATTACAGTTTACGAAATCGTATCGTTATCAGGAATTCAGCTCGGCGATGATGTCAGGCAGCTTGGCATCCACTTCGTCGTTTTCGAGCTGGCAAGTGCCGGCATTCCTGTGACCGCCGCCGCCGTACTTGAGGCAGAGCGCTCCGATGTCGAAGTCAGAAGACTTGTTGACTATGGACTTGCCGATCATTACCGCTGTGTTCTGCTTCCTGAAGCCCCATGCCACGTGGACCGAGATCTCGGCCTCAGGATAGAGGGCATATATCATGAAGCGGTTGCCTGCGTGGATGGTCTCCACTTCTCTGAGATCGAGGAGGACAACCTTGCCGTGGATCTGAGCCAGCTCCTTGAGCTGAGCCTCGAAGAGGTCGGCCTGCTCGAAGTAGAGATCGACTCTCTCTTTGACGTCAGGCAGCTCGAGTATCTCATCGATGCTGTGATCCATGCAGAAGTCGATCAGCTTCATCATAAGATCGTAGTTTGAAATGCGGAATTCTCTGAATCTTCCGAGTCCTGTGCGCGGGTCCATCAGGTAATTCATGAGGACCCAGCCCTTAGGATGGAGTATCTCGTCAAGGGTGTAATCAGCGCTGTCACCCTTGTCGACTGCTGTCATGATCTCCTCGCTGATGGTCTTGAAGGTCTCGGCACCTCCGTAATAGTTATATACGACCCTCGCTGCGCTCTTGGCATGAGGCTCGATATAATACCTGCCCCCGAACTTCTCAGGATCGTTCCTGAGCATCTCTGATTCGTGGTGGTCGAATGCGAGTCCAACGCGCGGATCGAAAGGAAGGTTGGTCGTGATGTCGTTTTCACTCAGCTCGACCTTGCCGTCCTGTACGTCCTTAGGATGTACGAATTTGATATCGTCGATGATGTCGAGCTCCTTTAGCAGCATCGCGCATACGAGCCCGTCAAAGTCACTTCTTGTAACGAGTCTTTTCTTATCTGACATTGTCATTCTCCTGTGATTCCATGGTGTCCCTCAGACCGCATCCGGGTGGAGCGGCCGGGACACTTTTTTCATATAGTTAGCAGTTAGTAATAATTAGCAAATACCAATAATTGGCAAACAGTAATAATTGGCAAATAGAAATAATAACAATAGTATTGTAAGCCCGTAACATAGTTTTTTCAAGACAATGCTGAACCGGTCACCATATCGGTTACCGGGTGAAGCTGAGCTCATTTGCATTTTGGTCACCAGGTGGCACTGAGCCCGTGTGCGTATTGGTCATCGGGTGGCGCTGAGCACATCTACGTATTGGTCCCCAGGTGAAGCTGAACCCGCCTACCTGGAAGGACCACAAACAACTACTGATCAGCGACCGCGAGCCAGATCATGCGGAAAGGCACTGCTGTCTCGGACGAAAGTTTGAAAACGGGCATTCGGTCCGAGAACTATCAAGTAGTAACGATCCGGTTATTTCGGACGGAGGATCGAAAACGGGCATTCGGTCCGAGAGAGTCAGGACGTGCCTGGGAAAGAGATCTCGGACGGAGAATCGAAAACAGGCTGTCGGTCCGAGAGAGTCTGGACGTGCCCGGGAAGAAGATCTCGGACGGAGAAGCGGAAACGAGCTACCGGTCCGAGAGACTATGTCTATAGTCTGAAATGAGGAGATTGGGCATAGTCAAATCGCAAGTGTAACAGTTCGGATGACTATGATGAAAGCCTGAAATCAGTAAATCGGGCATAGTCACATTACAGAATAACAGCTTAGATGACTATGTCGAAACTGCAAAAATGGATACTCAATAATAGTCATTCTCAAGTGGCCGTTTTAATTAGGCGGACAGACTGTTTTAGATAGTGGAGGTGCTGCTTCAGATGGTTGATGAGCCGTAATTACGGGCGCTGTTTTTGGACACAAACAATTCTGAAAATAATTGTCAAAAAAACATGATTTATTGCAAATTACATTGTAAAAATAAGCATTTTGCGTTACTTTATAGAAGTGAAAATACAAAATAATACATTGTTTTTGATTGAGAACAAAGCGCCTGAAGAGTATACTTTTTTCAGATAAGCCGGTAGGTGATCAGAAATGAGCAATGTATCGTTTTGTGAATCAATACTAAGGAGGCATCAATCATGCAAGAATATCTGTTATCGCATCTTTATTGGATAAGCTTGTTTGCTTCTATATGCGCTCTGGTCTTTGCCTATGCACAGGCAAAGAAAGTCCTCAACTCTGACGAGGGCACGGACCGCATGAAGCAGATCTCACGCTTTGTACGTACCGGAGCAAGCGCTTTCCTGAAGCGCCAGTATCGCACGGTACTCATTTTCTTCGTATTCATGTTCTGCATTCTCTGCGGAATGGCTGCAGCCCATAAGCTGACATGGTACGTACCGTTCGCATTCATCACAGGAGGCTTCTTCTCGGGTCTCTCCGGTTTCATCGGAATGAGCATCGCCACGAGAGCCAACGACCGTACTGCATGTGCGGCTCAGGACAGCCTCAACAAGGGACTGAGGGTAGCGTTCTCCGCGGGTTCCGTAATGGGATTCACCGTAGTAGGACTCGGACTTCTCGACATCTCACTGTGGTACGCACTGCTCGACCTCGTATTCCACGAGACACTCGAGAACATCACTGCTGCGATGGTAACATTCGGAATGGGAGCTTCGTCGATGGCGCTCTTCGCCCGTGTAGGCGGCGGTATCTTTACCAAGGCTGCTGACGTAGGCGCTGACCTCGTTGGTAAGGTCGAAGCCGGCATCCCTGAGGACGACCCTCGTAACCCTGCAGTTATCGCAGACAACGTAGGCGACAACGTAGGTGACGTAGCCGGAATGGGCGCTGACCTCTATGAATCATATGTAGGATCCATGGTATCGACATGCGCACTCGGAGCCATCGCATTCTATGCGAGCGGCCTCGGAGTAAAGTCGGTAGCTCTGCCACTGCTGATGGCGGCTGTCGGCGTCGTATTCTCGGTCATCGGTTCCTTCATGGTACAGACCAAGGAGGGCGCAAGCCAGAAGAACCTGCTCGCAGCTCTTCGCCGCGGCACCAACTTCTCGGCTATCTCTACTGCGGTATTCTCACTTGTGCTCGTATTCTGGCTCTTCGGCAAGGAATTCTACGGACTCTATCTGGCCATCATCGCCGGACTCGCTGCAGGCGTCCTGATCGGACTCTGCACGGAGTACTACACTTCGGACACATATAAGCCGACACAGAAGATCGCTGAGTCCTCGCAGACAGGTACTGCTACGCTGATCATCAGTGGACTTGGCACAGGAATGGCGTCGACTACACTGCCTATCCTGATCGTAGGCGCTGCCATCATCATCGCTTACTACTGCGCAGGCCTTTGCCCTGTAGACGTTGCTCCGTCGAGCATCGGACTCTACGGCATCTCGCTCGCTGCAGTAGGAATGCTCTCGACACTCGGCATCACTCTTGCTACTGACGCTTACGGCCCGGTAGCTGATAACGCCGGCGGTATCGCTGAGATGGCAGGACTTCCTCCTGAAGTACGTGAGCGTACAGACGCTCTCGACTCGCTGGGCAACA
>JAZUNV010000066.1:0-4245 GCA_045604305.1 Anaerovoracaceae bacterium
GCTCCTGCAGAGCCTGTGATCGTGGCAGCTCCGATCGAGACTCCGGCAGAGCCTGTGGTCGAAGCGGTCACACCGGCCGTAGAAGCAGCAACCCCGATCGAGACCCCTGTAGAGCCTGTAGTCGAGGCTGTCGCACCGGTCGTGGAAGCAGCACCGATCGAAGCCGCACCGGAAGCCACTGTCGAGCCCGCACCTGCACCGGAAGCTCCGGCGGCTCCGCTGCCAAAGAAACCGGTCATCAGACTCGATGTCGATGAGGACGAATAAGTCAGTACGTTATTGCTTGTGGTATTGGAGATAGGCAGTTAAAACTGAAGTAAAAATAATGAAAAAAATTGCGAAAGTCGTGCAGAACGACAATCTTGTACGTGATATACATAAGATGACAATAGACATGGGAGAATGTGATTTCAGGCTCCCGGGTCAATACGCAATGATAGAAGCAGGCGGAATGCGCAGACCTTATCAGGTATGCGATTTCGACAGCAACCGTTTCACGATAGTATTTCCTGCGGACAGCAAGGAAAGCAGCGTACTCGCGGCTGTGAAACCAGGCGAGGAGGTCCTCGTATCAACGGGCCTCGGCAACGGTTTCGATCTCGATGCAGTGCCTGACGAGGTGACACTGGTTGCGGACGATATGGGTATCCCTGAGATGCTGGGCCTTGCCCGCAGTCTTTTGATGCGCGGCACCAGGACCAAGCTCGTGCTCAGCTACCCGTCCAAAAAGGACATCTACATGCTCGAGCCGTTCAGGAATCTCGTGAACGAGATCGAGGTCCTGACTCTCGACGGGAGCAACGGCAGGGAGGGACGTGCGTCTGATGTGATCAGGCATGCGTCATACATATGCGCCGGCGGTTCGCTTGGCATGCTCAAGGACCTTGCGGACAAGTCCGAAGAGGGGCAGTTCAGCCTCTCGAGCACTGTGCTTGCCGGATCCGCCGACTACGATGACTGCTTCATCGAGACTAAGGAAGGCAGACTCAACTGCAGCGATGCGGGCCCGGTGTTCGACAAGAACATTATCGACTGGGACAAAATTGCTTAGGAGGAGCTATCGATGTACGCCTTGACAGCCAAGGGAATGAAATACATGGATCAGTATGCCATCCAGGCCGGACTGCCGGGCGTCGTGCTCATGGAGAACGCGGCGAGGGGAGTTGCCGATGAGGTGGCGTCCAGGATCCCTGACAGAGCGGCGAAGATCCTCGTGCTTGCCGGACACGGCAATAACGGCGGGGATGCAGTTGCTGCCGCCAGATGGCTCGCCCAGATGGGTTACAGCAATGTGGACCTCCACTACACGGGCAGCATCGACAGGATGAGCAATGAGCTGAAGCGCCAGATGAGCATACTCGCCAACGCTCATTCCGATGTGAGGATATCCGGACTCAGGGGCATAGAGCGGAATGTCCTCAGCGCCAGATACGCATGCATCATAGACGGCATGTACGGCATAGGCATCAATAAGGTGCTCAGTGATGAGGATGTAAGGCTCGTCAAGTACATCAATTCAAAGTCAGGTCTCAAGCTGGCGATAGACGTCCCGTCTGGACTCAATGCGACCAGCGGCCTCATCATGGGCGAGGCGGTCAGAGCCGATGTCACGGTCACCTTCGGATGCTACAAGACAGGCATGTTCTTCGGAGCCGGCAGAGAGTGCTGCGGAGAGATCAGGGTCGTTGACATAGGCCTGATAAATGACGCCTACGACAATGTGACGGACAAGCTCGAGGTGCTCGACGCGAAATATCTTTCAGATAACATAGACGGCGCGCTGACTCCGAGAGTGGAGAGCGGCCACAAAGGAACTTTCGGCACCGTGGGTGTCGTGATCAGCTCCAACGGCATGCTCGGAGCGGGCATGCTCGCCGCCAAGGCAGCGTACAGAGCGGGCTGCGGACTTGTGAAGATATTCTGCCCGTCGAAGTACACCGGATTCTTCAACGTATCGATACCGGAGGCGGTCGCGGTGCCATACAAGCCGGACGATGTGCTCGGAGCGTTCGAGAGCTTCGCAGACGGAGTGGACACCATCCTGATAGGTCCGGGCCTCAGAGAGGACTCAGTCGGAAGGCTTCTCGTCAAGCAGATACTCGCAGGTTCCAAGCCGGCCGTGTTCGACGCGGGAGCACTCAATCTGATTTCAAAGAATCTCAAATCGCTTCGCAAGAGGAAATGCCCTTGCGTGATCACACCTCATCTCGGGGAGATGGCAAGGCTTTGCGGCGAAGACATAAACGTGGTAGCGAGGAGCAGGATAGGATATACCAGGAAGTTCTCGGAGAAGTACGAGGTCAGCATGGTGGTCAAGTCCGATGTATCGCTCATCGCGCTCAGGAACAGGGGCAGGGGCCAGAATCTCTTTATCAACACTGTTGGGAATTCAGGGCTTGCGACTGCCGGATCGGGAGATGTACTGGCGGGAGTAATCGCATCGCTCATCGCTCAGGGCAATACACTCGACACCAGTCTCCTCTACGGAGTGATGCTCCACGGCAAGGCTGCCGAGAAGTATGCGCTCGACGGAGACGCCCGCCGCAAAATGATGGCGGGAGATATTATTGACAATCTCTTCTAGGTGTAGTACAATCACCGCGTTGCGGTTGATGAAAGGACAGGGGACAGACTCCGCGTCCGCCGCAAAATCCATTGACGACAGGAGGTGAGACAAGAATATGGCACAGGTAGTCGTAAGAGAGAACGAGAGCCTGGAGAGTGCTCTTAAGAGATTTAAGAGATCTTGCGCTCGCGATGGCGTCATGGCAGAGCTGCGTAAGAGAGAGCACTATGAGAAGCCAAGCGTAAGACGTAAGAAAAAGTCTGAGGCTGCTCGCAAGAAAGCTCGTAAGTATTAATAACAAATGAGGATGCGAACCAGTACCGGTTCGCATTTTTTCTTCCGGACACATCGCTTCACAGCTTGTGTATAATCAATAGGGATCCGCCTGAAAATACACAAAACACTGTACGGAAACAGGGCTGAAGGCTCGGAACAGAACCCGTTTGTGTATTTTCTCTTCAATATCAAAGGGTAATACACAACTTTTCAAAATAGTTGTGCATTGATCCGGTGAAACGGCGGGATCAATACACAAAATGAAGAAGCAGAGAAGAGTTTTCAGATCATATATGACTGTTTTTGTGTATCGATACCGTAAAACGAACGGATAATACACAAAGTATTTTTTAAAAGGAGAAAAAGATGGGTTTAAAGGAACAGCTGATGGCAGATTACAAGGACGCAATGAAAAATGCGGATGCAGTCAGGAAAGAGACTGTCAACATGGTCAGGGCCGCAATCAAGCAGCACGAAGTGGACCAGAGGGAAGAGCTCAAGGATGACGCCGACATAGTCAGGATCATCAAGAAGCAGGTCAAGATGAGGACCGACGCTCTCGCCGACTTCGCCAAGGCAGGCAGGGACGACATGGTCGAGGGCTATAAGAAGGAGATCGAGATCCTCAAGGCTTACCTCCCTGAGGAGATGGGTGAGGAAGAGATAAAGGCCAGCGTCAAGGAGATCGCCGGGAAGCTCGGAGTCGAGCAGGACATGAAGAACATGGGATCCCTGATGAAGAGCGTGATGGCTGAGCTCAAGGACAAGGCTGACGGATCCGCAGTCAACAAGGCCGTCAAGGACTTCCTGAGCGGCAAGTAATTAGGAAAGGCATAGATGGAATACAAACTCAACATACCTGAAGAAATCAATGTGCAGGGCCTGTTCGGCAATTATGACGCCAACATCCGCTCTGTAGAGAAGTTCACGGGCACGGAGATGAGCCTGAGGGACAGCGTGCTCACCATCAGGGGCAGAGACCCTGAGCTGGCTGCGCGCATCATAGCTAGACTGATCGAGGCGCTTAGTCTCGAGCCTGAGCTGGACCCGCAGAAGCTGAATTATCTCATCGAGATGGAGGCGGGTGGCAGGAAGTTCGACGAGAAGTCGACTTCGCGCGACATCATCTGCTATACGCATACAGGCAGGCCGCTCAGACCTAAGACGCAGGCCCAGAAGGAGTACGTAGACAATATCCGCGAGGTCGACATGGTGTTCGGCATCGGGCCGGCGGGCACGGGCAAGACATACCTCGCCTGCGCCATGGCGATAAACGCTTACAAGAACAAGGAAGTGGAGAGGATCATCCTCACAAGACCTGCGGTCGAAGCCGGAGAGAGGCTCGGATTCCTCCCGGGCGACATGCAGGAGAAGGTGGATCCGTATCTCAGACCGCTTTATGA
>JAZUNV010000067.1:0-7341 GCA_045604305.1 Anaerovoracaceae bacterium
CGAACGGCCGCATTCTGGAGACCCAGGAATTAGGCTCTTCAGATATACTTGAGCCGCTTCGTCATGAGCTTTACCCTCTTTTGAGAGAGCTGGGTTTTTTTGATATCAATAAAGCAGCATCATCCGCCTTCACACGCATCGTCGTACTCGGAGGAAGTCTCAATGCGTGCTGTCTTCGTACGGGATACGCTGCTCCATTCATATCAGAGATCACCGTGTCAGTCGATGCTCTGACCTGTTACCGTCCGATAAATCCGGCTGAACGCAGATCCTCTGCTTTCGTTTCTGCTGCCGACACTGAATTCGGAGTGCTGTCAGGATCCTTTGCTGATGTTTTCGGACTCGACAGTTATGACGATGAGTTTATCAGCGACCGCAACCTCAACAGCATATCCTGCATCAGACGCTTCAGCCGGCCGGCTGGAGGACCGGCATATGGACTTTACGCCGCTCCTTCCGGTGAGCCGGGGTTCAGGCGCGCCGATACCGGAGATACTCTCAGATTCTATATCGATAATTCCGGCGTCACTTCAGATGACTCGCTCCTGTTCCTGACCAGCAACCGCTACTGCAACAGGCAGTTTATACAGCTGGCTTATCAGATGATCAGGGCCCGCCGCTCCGTGCATTTTGATATCATCGGCACCACTCCGGACAGTGATATTGTTAAACCGGATACCTACGATCCGTTTCAGTATATCCAGGATGTCATCGGCATACTGGACTGGATCGAACGCTTCAGATCACTTCTGTGATCAAGGAGCTCCCTGTCAGTTCTCGTCGAAGGTCAATCTCGTGTAGTTCATGTTCAGTATGTACTGATATTCGACGCTTTTCGCGAGTTTTTTCAGAAGTCCGTAATTATCGGTTATCAGCTTCCGCTTATTTTCGTCCTTATCAAGCGCTATACATTTACCGTCGTCCATTGTCACAAAGACGACACTGTCCTTCCCTTTAAATCTGACTGTCACCTCTACGCTCGACCCCTTGTAATAAAGGTCATCATCCTCCCCTGCCTTTGGGTTTTTGCGTACTGCATCCCTCTTCTCCTGATCTGTGGCTTCGGCTGCCTTCACGTATGCCACCATCTCTTCCATGCAAAGCGCCGTACGATTCGCGATCTTTCTATTTATCCCGTGTTCTTCTGCGAAGTTCCTCAGGTCCCTCGATGCTTCGACGGCTTCATCAGGACGTACCGTCATATACAATTGGATGTCCTCTCCGTTTTCTTCTATTTCTTTCCTGTCCTTTTCGATCCACATGCAGTACCTGAAATATGAAATGGCAAAGATCAGCACTTCCACGAAAAGATAAGCCAGGAAAATAAAAGGGGTCGGCGCTGTCTTCCAGAGTATGAAAGCAAACAGCGGCAGAATCATGTTGCCTGCAACGGTGAGCCTCGTCGTGAACCGCGAATCTTTCCTGTTGCTCAGATACATCCTGAACAGTGAGTCAAGACCTTTAAACACGAAGACAAGTGCATACAGCCTTACGCAAAGCAGGCCTCCGTCCGGTATGTCATCAACACCATTCATGGCATAAAACCACTCCGGCCAGATCTCTGTTATCAGTGTGATCAGTCCTACGCCACCCAGGTTGAGGACTGCGCCCTGCAATACCAGAAGCTGAAGCCCCTCCTTGTCATCAGCGCCGGCATAAAGCCCCATCAGAGGCCTCACGCTGCTCATGTTTCCGCTTAAGACCACGTTCGCAATGTTAAAACAGAGTGAGCACACGCCTTTGATCACGCCACCGTCCGTCCCGAATGCGTCGATCAGTATCATCATCATCATATAGTTCTGCAAAGCTATGACCAGCATGTACGCAGCTTCAGGCACTCCGGCACTCAGTATCTTCTTCGCATCGCTTAGGCTGATTGTCTTTATATCACTCTTCAGCATGTCTGTATACCGAAGAAGGACTATGACCGTAAGAGAGCATCTGATAAGATTCGCTGTTGCCGTTCCGAAGCCGGCGCCTGCGACCCCCATTTTGAACACGCCCATGTACAGGAGATCGAACACGACGTTTGATACGCCCTCGATAACAGACAGCCTCATCAGCATTTTCATCTTTCCTGCTATCTGCATCTCGTAGGTACCGACCGTTGAAATGAGCCCGAGAGGAGTGCATATCATGATGCCGATCGCATACTGCATCGTCATCCTGTACATCTCTTCGGGCAGTCCGTACGATCTGACCATCCCAAATACGATCGGTATCTGGACTATTGAGGCGATTATTGCCATGGCTATGGTTATGTGGATAGATGCGCCCTTGATGTGGTCGAGTTCAGCCGCATCATTCCGGCCCATCGCATTCGAAATGCTGGTCGATATGCCGACCGCCACAAGCGCAGAGATCGCTCCCACCAAAACAGTCACCGGGTAGAAAATGTTTACAGCGGAAAGAGCTTCCCGCCCCACAAGGTTTCCGGCTACGACACCATCTACAGAAACCAGCAACAGCGTCGACAGATTAGTGATCATCATCGTCGGGATGTACTCAATGAGTTTGCGTCCTGCCAGATCACCTTTCCTTCTGAATCGAAGCAGTCCCTCTTTGCTTTTCTCTTTCATCTTATTCCCTTCTTCCTGAGTATTTGTATTTCAAACACTTTTAATCAGTTGCAACCATCCCGAACGCTTCTCTGACAAGGTCCGCGTCTGACGGCAAAGGATAGATCTTTCCTCCGCATCATCAGGCTTTATGATATCCATGCGTCCGTCCACCCGGATATTCCTGAGGGCGCTGACGATCGCATCCTCCGGGATATTAAGGCACTGAGCCGCCCCGATTGCCGCAAGAGCATTGCTGACGGAATGATCTCCCGGCAGCGGCATCGAGATGTGCATACCCATCGCGTCAAACTCAACTCCCGGAACGCCGTCGATGAAGCGATAAGAAATATTGTCTGCGTGAAAATCAGCCTCCGGGTCCAGTCCGTAGGTCTTCACCTCGCAGGTATGGCCCTCCAGGATCCCATCAACATACGGATCATCTATATTGACTATCCCCGTTTCGCACTGCTGCATCAGAAGGCTCTTGCAATACATATAGTGGCCGAAATCGCGGTGCTCGTCTTTGCCTATGTGATCTATGCCCAGGTTCGTATAGATGCCTATGTCAAAGCGGAAGCCCTGGCTCCTGTGAGTCATCAGTGCCTGCGAAGCCACCTCGATCACGGCCGCGTCATCACCGGCATCGACCATGCGGTGCAGGAGATCCTGCAGGATATCCGCTTCCGGTGTTGTGATCGGAGAGACCTCATGCTCTCCGCCCGTTATGTACTCCACTGTACTGACGAGTCCGGCTCTATGGCCTGCTTCTGTGAGTATGGCATGGAGCATATGACTGACCGTCGTCTTGCCCTTCGTGCCGGTTATACCTACCGTAGTCATCCTGTCAGCCGGGTGATCATGCCACGAGGCATATATGAAGGTCATCGCGTATCTTGAATCATCAACAAATAATACAACAGGAGTTTTTCCCGCTTGCTCCTCGTGCGCTCCCCGCTTCTCGTGTGGTCCCCGCTCTTCGTACAGTCCTCTTTCGGTAACGATGACAGAGGCTCCGGCATCGGCCGCTTTATTGATGCAGTGCGCGCCGTTGTGATTGGTGATCGGACAGCATATAAAGAGGCATCCGTCTGAAAGCCTTCGCTCGTCACTCACCACGGCAGGGATCTCCATTCCCATGACATCATCAAAAGATGTGCCATCAGGCTGTCTGTATATGCTGTATTCCAGGCCTTCCATCAGATATTTTAGCGTCTTGCTCATTATTTCAGATCTTTCTCTATATGCCCATCACGGACTCATATGCCCTTATGAACATATCACCTGCTTCGCTTTTTTCTTTTTTCGCAAGATCCAGCAGCTGATGCACCGTACTCCTTGCAGAGTCAGCTTCAGGACGTTTCGAGAATTCAATGAGGAATCTGAACAGCTCCTCCCGGTCCCTTCGGTATGTGTCAAGATCGAAGCTTTTCTCAAAGCCATCCAGTTTTCCCAGAAGATCCAGTGGTATGATCGTCTTCAGGCATCCGTAGCACACGCCGCAGTTTTCACCGTTTCTGCCGGTATCAAAGCAAACCGATGCATATTTCCGGAACAATTCATCATCCGCGATCGCTCTGAGCTTCTCTGTACGCAGCTGATCGTCGCTGGACATGTATCTGAATGTCTCAGTACGCAGACTGCGGCAGAGAATATCCTCGTAATGCTGGGTAGGCGCAAAGAGCGATGTTTCGATCATACCGCCTTCATGGCCCGAAGAAGAGCTGATATACAGACTGTACAGATGCTCAAGGGTCAGCGTGCATGCAAGGTAGCGATACATGGCCATGAAAACATACCCGCCCCGGTAATAGTCCCTGTCAAGATTGGTGTTCGTGACAATAAGCGGATACCCCTTCTGCGCCGCTATATCCCTGATGCGCTCCAGGATCACGCCCTCTATCGCGTCTTCATCTGCGTACATGGCCTCCAGGCCCTTATCCATATCTCCCGGCTTGAAGAGATATGAGCAGGTATAATGAGACAGGTGTGTAAGTCTCTTCCCTTCCGGTGCATTGTCAGAGCCGTAACACTTCACCGTATAGAAGGAATCGACGCCTCCTGACATTCCCGTGACGACGCCACTCTCGCACCACACAGGCTCTGATGTCACAGGTCCCTTCAGTGCTACCGGAGCGAAGCCGTTCTTTGCGAGTTCCGGCATCAGCTCCTGAGTGATACCTTCATACAGGCGCTTCGACATCGGTGCCTCAAACTCGATATCCGAGCCTGTCACCATCGCATACCAAAACAGCGCGACAACAAAAGCATTGCTGCGCTCCGTACACAGATATCTGCCAAACTCATGCGGCACGTCGAACCATAAAGTCCCGTCGTCCTTCCATGCCGCAGGAGGGTAATCCTCATTGATCAGAAAAACAGAGCGGTATCTTTCCGGCGTGATGGCTCTTACATAAGCCCCGGCGGTTTCATCAGTTATAATTACCTTTGCCCTCAGAAGGGCACGGTCTCCTTCTTCTGTAATAAACGGTTTCCCGATATGTATCATTTTCCCTCCGATTTTTCCGAAAGAATGTCATTCAGCTTATATATGTCTCCGCAGCCCATGGTGATCACGAGATCGCCCGGCCTGACACCTTCTCTTATCTTCTTCGCCGCATCCTCAAAGTCCGGGGTATGGACCGCATTTACTCCGTATCTCTTCATCGCCTCAACGAGCAGACCCGAGTCAATATCCTCAGGATCGAGCATCTGTTTGCTTACGCTTCGGTCTATCTCTTCGATAACGCGAAGATAATCCCTCTCGACAGGGCTTAATGTTTTTACCTGATACTTTCTGTATTCATCGAGCGCTTTGTCTACAGCCTGCTTATGACTAACTTTACCGGCTCCGTCAAGAACAGTATCTCCTTGTGTTTCCAGGATCCTATCAAGCTGTTCAACATAGTCACTCATATGCATTACATTGTGCCGCATCGCCTGTATTTCTGCAAAATCGAAATATCCCGACACGAGATTATTCAAGATCTTCAGTTCATCCTCAGCAAGATAGTTCTTAGCGATAGTAACATCCTTCTTTATCGGACTGGTTCCTGAAAAACTTGTGAGTCCCATAAAAGGCTTCTCAGCATCAGCTCTTTCAAATATTACTTCAGCTGCTGTATGCCCATGAGCTGCATTCTGAAGATCTGATATCACGGATACGCTCCAAAAGCTCATGCCAATAGTCTCCGCCACCGAGATTCTTGAGTTTCTCATCATTCATTGTAAACCCTTTGATGAGATATTCTTTAAGATGCTCAGTTGCCCAACGTCTGAACTGTGTAGCTATGTGTGAATGCACCCTATAGCCGAGGGATATGATCATATCAAGATTATAATACGTAATATTTCTGGTTACTTCCCTTGACCCCTCATTTTGAACTGTTCGAATTTTCCGAACAGTTGAGGCTTCATCAAGCTCGCCCTCATCATATATATCCTTGATATGTTCACTGATATTCGCTTTACTGCTCTGAAACAGTTCTACTAGTTGCTTTTGCGATAGCCACACTGTCTCATCTTCAAATCTGACATCGACTTTTGTTTGGCCGTCTTCAGACTGGTATATCACAATTTCCGTATCATAGTTACTCATAAATTTGTGCCCTTCATTGTCCGTCATCTCAATCCAATTACAATTATAAATGCCAACGTAAGGTGCATCAACATTATCATTTTGCATTGAGTCGAAGTTGTACTTTCTCATACAAACAGAAGCAAGACATGCCTTTTGGCACATCTTACTCCAGCAATCTTGTTTTTAATTGTATTTCCTTGCTCCAGGTGCTATTTTAGGGAATGCCCTGAAGCCCTTTAATTTCAATGCTTACAGCCTCTTAAGGAGCGCTGTCACCTCACAATGAGTCAGCGCTCCCGAAATGGATACAATTTCGGAAAGGAGGGTATCATCGAAAAGGATACAATTCCCGAAGATGGAATATATAAACGATGTATCTTTATACATTTTGAACTGTATATCTCAAGGGATTATCCCAATGCAAAAGCCCCTACGATCTCACGTGGATTACAGGGGCTTCGCTTAACTATAGCTTTTTAAATTTGTGAGAGGGATTTGGATAGGTGTTATCCAATACAGATATTATCATGCGATATGTTTTATTTCATGTCACAAGGCCTATTCAAAGTGACAAGCTGTCACCAATGCTGTTATCTGTGTACCTGTAAATCAACAATCCCTAAGCCATCAGTCTGACTACATCGTAATTCCTGTAGTCGCCTTCAAGAAGCCTTCTGACCTGTCCGAGGTTGTGAGCAACTGCGCACTTGTATGGCTTGCCGCCTACGATGATAGCTACTTCTTCAGGATTCTTCTCAAGGTTCCATCCGGACGCTCCCAGTAACTCCTTGTACGGAAGTGTTCCGTCATTCCATGTCTTGTCAAAGCTCTGTGCTACCCTCTTGTGCGGCGCTCCGCCTGTTCTCAGGAAGATCCTGTACAGTTCTCTTGCGTTGATCACATAGTCAGCATTGCCTGTCTCTTTTGCTTCAGCTCCTGCTTCCTTCACGTTGGTGATGTTCAGCAGTTTCAGAGGCTTCTCGCCTGCGAACTCAGAAGCAGCCTTGCAGAATGCGGTCTGTACAGAATCGTAGCAGTCAATCTTATCCTTCATACCCGGGTAGTATCTGTCTACGAAGTTCTTTACGGCACTTGAGTCAGTGATCATCACAGGCTCTTTGCCGATTTTCTTCTCAATGATCTCTGCTGCCTGCCTGGCGGCTGTCACCTTAGCATGCTCGTCGCTTACTACGGTCTTGATTC
>JAZUNV010000068.1:0-18834 GCA_045604305.1 Anaerovoracaceae bacterium
CCAGCAAGCTACAGGGTCATAACGTCCCTCAGCGATGAACTTAGGACCATTACCGAATGCCATCAGGAATGCGCAGGATCCCATCATAGCCGGGAATGCGCAGCCTGTGTCGAGTCCGAGCAGTACGCAGAGAGCCATGCACGGTGCGTAGAGACCAACGCCGATGGACATGAGTCCGCCGAGGATGAAGTTAACTACGATCGCGATGACGAGCTTGATTCCTCTGAGTCCCATAGCTGTTCCGATCTCACCGAAAGGACCAACGCCGAGAACTTTGCAAAGCATTACTGTAGCGAGGATGAACATAGCTACGAACATTGCGTATCTAACTTTCTTACGGTTGAACTTCGATACAACGCCTGCAGCGAGGTAAGCACCTGCGATGGAAGCGACGATCATGGATACGAGTGTGAGAAGATCCATGTCTACGAATCCGAAGAAGAGGAATGCCTCTACGCATACAGGGACTGTGTCGCCAACGTTCAGAGTACCAGGGATGTTAACGTCGTCTACCGACTTAGTCAGCTTGAAAGCTGTAGTCGATGGAGCGAAGGAACCGATTCCCAGTGTGTCGAAGAAGTTAGCTACGATACCGATGATGATAGTAGCGATCAGGTTCTTCGGCTGCATACCCTTGTCCCATGTCTCCTTGAATGTAAGACCTGTTACAGGGTCCTTCTCAGGATTAGCCATGAGCTCTTTTTGCTTTCTGAGCATGAGTACTACGCAGAGAACAAGACCTGCCAGCGAAATTGCCTTTAATGCAATCATGATGAAAACCTCCTATAATATTGAATTTAATGAGATAGTATCTGCGGAAGACAGCCTAAGACACAGCGCTTCCACAAATTGTATAGTCTGATTATAGCATTTCTAAAAGCCAAGTCAACAATTATGTGTCGCTTTTGTGAAGATGTCGTGTTAAGAAGTTGTCAGAAGAAATTGTTAAAACGGACTTAATAAACTGATAAAACGAGCGATCAGGTGCTTTGCGTTTACAATGGATCTGTAGTACAATCTCATGGTGCACTATCATAATCGGGAAAAGGACCGGAAAAGGAGCTTTTAATGACACTTAATAAGGAAAATGATATTTATCAGGGCGACCTGGTGACGCTGAATGCGAGGAAACACGCGTGGGCCGGAGCCGAGGAAGGCTCGGCCAAATTCAGGATCATTGCGTGGATCGCGCTCGGCATAGGATTCATCTTCATCATAATGATGATGCTCAGGACCAGGGGCGGCGAGACGGCGATGAGCCAGCTTCCTCTCCATCTGTCTATATGGATCACTGCCGGCCTTGCGATACTGATCAGCAGGGCGGGCAAGAAGAGATCGGAGCAGCCTTTTGACGGATTCCACATGGCACACTTCGAGGCTGATGACGATACTGTCTACTATCAGTTCCAGAAGGGCATGTCGCTTCGCACCTATTATATAAAGGATAATGCGATAAAGAAGATCTACAGGGACGATGACTTCGGTGTTCTCCTGATAACGGGTGATGCCAAACTCAACATCCAGACTCGCAGGAGCGAGACGGAGGAAGATCTGTCTGAATTCTACGCGCTGGTTCCTTTCGACAAATACGACCTTGACGACCTGCTCGAGCCGTATAAGAAGAAGGTCAAAGTCGTGAACGGCACGCTCCGCGACAAATATACGGAGGAGCATCTGTAATGGCAAGGAATACGAACAGAACAGCCCGTCAGAGAAGGGCGGAGAACGAAGACGTCGTAAGACCTGACACCATCGTTATATGCAGCGGCAAGTACGGAAGCTGCGAGCAGTATACGAGATGGCTGATCGACAGGCTCGGCTGCGACGGCATCCCGTTCGACAAGCACAATCTCGGGTACGTCTCGCTGTACAGAAACATAATCTGGGTAGGTGCGATCAGGGAGACCTCTATCAGCAATCTCGGCCTGCTCTGGCAGAACCACCACAACTTCGGGCTGGACGGCAAGAAGATAATCGTATGCGGAGTCGGACTCGGCGATCCGAATGACGAGGATTACTTCGACAAAGTCATGGCGAGGAGCGGAGCCGATCAGGGACTCAACTCGAGCTACATACTCCCGGGCCGCATCGACATGAGCAGGCTCAGGCTGCTCGACAAGCCGCAGTTCGAGAAGTTCCTCGTGGATGCGAAGAGACAGTACGGCGAGGAGACCGCAGCTCTGATCATCGAGAGGGCTCAGGACAGCTACAACGGAATCGATGCTGCTGCACTGGACCCGGTCGTGGACGAGATACTCACGACACGCAAATAATTTAAAGGCACAATTTAAAACCGGACGAGCTGTGAGCAAATAGTTCACGAGCTGTCCGGCTTTTTTTACCTCTTCATCATCTTCTCAGTTGCGACGGCTCTCTCGGCACGGCGCTTTTTCAGCTTGTCGCTCAGCTTGTCAGGTATCCACCTGCAGGTGTGCTTGGACTTCCTGTATATGAATTCCTCGAATTCGACCGGATCTCCTACGGTAAAGGCAGCCTTAGGTATCACGAAGAAGTCGCGTCCCTGTATGGTCAGATAGTAATACTCGTCGTCATAGTAGAAGTTCGAGATATCCTTGTACCTGTCGAGCCTCATGAATACCGTGTCACCCTTGAGAAATTCAGCGCCGAGCTCATAGAAGTTGTAAGTGAATACCGTCCCGGCCTTGTAGTCCTCGTCATTCCTCCTGGTTATCCACAGCGAGATGTACTGGCGGAAGAAGGCGAGCAGTATGAGGGCTGCGCCTATGCCGATGAAGAACAGCTTCCAGAATATATCCTTGAAGAAAAACAGGCCCGGCAATATGAGTAGCAGGCCGTATATGCACAGCCTTGCAGAGACTCCCGGATGGAATACGCGGTAAGTGAAGGTGATATACGCCTTGATGACACCCGAGTCCCTTTTGGTCACCACCTGATACATCAGGTCTTTCTTCTTTGAACTTCCTTTTGAAGCGGCCTTGTCTGATTTCTTCGCTTCCGAAGCTTCTGCAGTCTCCGCAGTTTCTGCGACTTCAACGGCTTCCGGGGCTGCTGCACTTTCCTGCAGGACTTCCTCTTTCTGAGGTTTGTCCTGGACGGCAGGCTTGTTCTTTCTTGATTTGTTCTTTGCCATCGAATGATCTCCTTGTTTACAATACACAAAGTATAATCAGAGTATGCTCTTTTGTAAACCGAAACCACTTGGAAACTGTCGTGCCTGAGTATATAATTCTCTCAGCAAGAAGAGGTAATGCAGCATAGCTGCGGATGTGGATCAACACAAGGGAGATAATATAATGAAAGAAAACGTAATATTCTGCTATTCCGGTACGGGCAACTGCCTCGACATGGCCAGGAATATCGCAAAGTCGCTCGGCGATACAGACATCATCATGATGCGCAAATACCCGGCTGTTACTGATGTAAGGGAAGCCAAAAGAGTTGGCTTCATATTCCCATGCTACGGCGGCGGACTTCCGGGACATGTGGAGAGATATCTGCATGACATAAAGGTCAGTCCTGATGCATATACCTTCGGTATCGCTCAGTGCGCAGCATACAAGGGCGAGGGCCTGTACAAGCTCAACGAGCTCATTCCTCTCGACTACTGGGCTGCAGTGTCACATCAGTGCACATGCATCTGGCTCTTCCCTCACGATCTTATGATGCCTAAGATGGGAGCTGTCGAGGCTCAGGCGAGATCCGAGCACTTCGCGGAGAAGTTCGCACGCGATATCAAGGCTGAGATAAAGACAGGCAGGAAGCTCGGCAAGGCTCTGGTCAACAGGGCTGAGCATGCCGGATGGCCTATGATCGCCCGCAAGCAGGGTCAGACTCTCAAAGCCAACGACAATTGCGTGATGTGCGGCACTTGCGCAAAGATATGCCCGATGGACAACATCAAATATGTCGGCAAGGCCGTGGTATTCGGCGACAAGTGCATCTCGTGCTGTGCATGCGTACAGTACTGCCCTCAGGAAGCGATCAACTTCGGCAAGATCACAGAGAAGAGAGAGCGCTACCACAACGTCAACGTTACGGTAGAAGATCTGAACCAGGAGATCATCTCCTTCTAGTCAGTTAAAAGATTGATATAACTCAAAAAGTGCACATGAGATCGGTAAGCTCCGAAAACATGTGCACTTATTTACTGTCTTAAAATGGTCTTCTTATTTCTCAGGATTTGTGTCGATCTCGTCGTGGGAGGTCTTGGACTCTCCGTCGACGGCATTGGCATCGTAGAGGTCCTTCTTGATCTGGCTGCTGCTGATCTCAGGGGTCCTCGGCAGATAGACCACGTCTACGCCTTCTTCCTTGAGGAAGTCGAACTTGCCTTCCCAGTCGTCGCCGATAACGAAGGTGTCGATGTGGTATTCGTGCATGTCGGATCTCTTCTGCTCCCAGCTCTCCTCAGGGATGACCAGGTCAACATATCTGACAGCCTCGACGAGAGCCTTGCGCTGCTCGTACGAGAAGTAGCATTTCTTGCGCTTGCTGTTCCAGTTGAATTCGTCAGTGGAAATGGCGACGATCAGGTAGTCTCCCTGGGCTTTCGCGCGCTTGAGCAGATTTATATGACCGTAGTGGAGCAGATCATAAGTGCCGTACGTGATAACTCTTTTCATTCTATATATCTCCTATATCCTGTGGGTCTTCAGTGTCCGCTTTTCTAAGTGCGGTTTTGTCCTGTGTGTTCGGTATGCCTGCACATTTTACCATTATATGATGCGTTGTGGCAATGCGTAGCGATGGACAGAGCTAATCTGAAGTGTTACTATGTGCGTATGGAAGCAAGTGTGAGAAATATCGAAAAACTGACGGACGCGATGTTCGACTTCGTATCGGACTTCGGCATCCGCATCATAATGGCGATAGTCATATACATCGCCGGCAGATTCATCGTCAGCAGGATCATCAAGGGACTTGGCAAGCTCAGGGGCCTTGAGAAGATAGATGTGACAGCCAGGAGCTATATACTGAACTTCACTAAGGCGGTCCTGTATGTAGCGCTGGGAGTATCGATCATCACCCTGCTTGGAGTACCGATGACCTCAGTCATCGCCGTGATAGCGTCGGCAGGTGTAGCGATAGGCATGGCGATGCAGGGAGCCCTCGGCAATATCGCCGGAGGCATCATGTTGCTCATATTCCGACCGTTCAACGTGGGCGACTATATAGTGGCCGGCAATGAAGCGGGCTACGTGAGGAGCATATCCCTCGTGTATACCGTGATCACCACCTTCGACAACCGCAGGATATCCATACCGAACGGGACCCTGATGAATTCGACCATCTCGAATAACACGGCCGAGAACCTCAGGCGGGTGGACATAAACTTCGATATCGCGGCGTCAGAGCCGGTGGACATGGTCGAGGAGACCATCATGAAGGTGATCGAAGCTTCAGAGCTCGCGCTTGAGAAGCCTGCGCCGGAAGTCGTGCCGGCCTCCACCGTGACAGACGGACTGCGATATGCGGTCAGGGTGTGGGTCAGGACGAAGCAGTACTGGGATCTGTATAATGAGCTGATGAGAGAGATCCCTACGGCACTTGCCCGTGAGGGCGTAAAGAGGCCGGCTACACCGGTAAGAGTAGAGGATACAGAGGGTAAGAGGCAATGAAAAAGATACTGCTTTTTGCACCGGAGGAGAATGAGAGAACGAAGTATCTGTATTCGGTGCTTGGCTCGCGTTATGAACTGACACGATGCGATACTGTGGACGGGGCGATAGCGAAGCTCGGTGAGTCTTCTCATGAGATCGCAGCCGTGATAGTGGATTCACCGTCGAACCATCCGAGTGCTGATCTGCTTATCGCTCATGTGGGAGGCAGCAACTCATACATGATGGCGATCCCGGTCCTGGCGCTGACTGATGAAGACAACAGGAAGCACGACGCCCTGCTGCTCAGTGATACCGTGACAGGCGTCATCGAGACGGGCGAAGATGAGCGCATCGTATGTCACAGGATCGAGATGTCGATCGATGTGGTCAATTCAGCATCGTTCAACGAGTTCTCGGGCATGCTCAAGGCGCTTCCTTCACTTGTTTATCTCAAGGATACCAACGGAAGGTACGTTTTCTGCTCGCAGATCTGGCATCATCTCGATACCGGGGGCGATCCGGACTGGACGATACGCGGCAAGACGGACATGGACATCCGCAAGGACAAGGACAACGCGCGAAAGGCCTACGAGAGCGATCTGAAGATAGTGGCGACTGATACGGGCACTTCATATATCATCAGGGAGGAGCAGGACGGCATCACCGAATATCTCCAGCTGATCAAGGAGCCTGTACACGATGAAGAGGGCAGGGTCAAAGGCATCATAGCCATCATCAACAACGTTACCGAGCAGGAGCTGCTCAGGCAGGAGCTCAAGAACAAGTCGATCACGGACGAGATGACCGGGCTCTTCAACAGAACGTATTATTACGAGTATATAGAGATCATACCTGAGGATGCGTATCCGCTGAGTTTCATCTCGGCGGACTGCGACGGACTCAAATCAGTCAACGATAACTACGGTCACCTGGCCGGGGACGAGTACATACGCATGTCGGCGGCCATGATGAAGAATGTATTGCCGGAAGACGCGGCGGTCTTCAGGATGGGAGGGGACGAATTCCTGGCGGTGCTGCCGCACACAGATGAAGAGAAGGTCGCAGGGATACTGAAGGAACTCGGCGATCATGAAAAGATATTCTCGATAAGGGACAGGACTCTGAGCGTCTCGTTCGGATCATGCACGGTGCATGTGCCGAGCGATTCCATAAGTGAATGCCTGGCGCGTTCGGATGCGGAAATGTATAAAGCCAAGAAAAAGAAAAAGGAGCAAGGAAAAAAGTAAGATGAAGAAGTATATCGGAGCAATCATTACGGGGGTATTGTTCGTGGCTGAGATAGCGCTGCTCAAAGTGTATGACGTAGCGGCGATAGGACCGAACGGGACTGAAGTCGGTTTCTCGCATATCAATGCGAAGGTCCACGAGATGACGGGAGTCAACATGAAGTGGTACGATATCACTGACTACATCGGCTACGCAGCGATCGGCATATGCGTCATATTCGCTCTGGTCGGGTTCGTACAGATGATCAAACGCAGGAGCCTCTTCAAGGTAGACAGGGAGATACTGGCTCTCGGCGGCCTCTTCGCGGTGACCATCGGCTTCTACGTGCTCTTCGAGAAGTTCATCATCAACTACAGGCCTGTGATAATGCCGGGCGAGACTGAGCCGGAGGCGTCATTTCCGTCGTCTCATACCGTGCTCATCATAGTCGTGATGATGGCAGTGATACTTATCATAGATGAATACATCGAGAGCGTGGGACTCAGCTCGCTGATCAAGGCCGTGTGCGCTCTGACGGCTATTGTCACGGTAGGCGGCAGGCTGTACAGCGGTGTCCACTGGTTCACGGACATCATCGGAGGACTGCTTCTCAGCACGACACTGGTCCTTATATACAAAGGCATCATAAGTGACAGCGAGCCTAAGGGGGCTTCGACGAGAGGCTACGTAGCGAAGCACTGAGAAAGGGCGTGAAGCTTGAGCGGCAAGGTAAGAGACGAATATATCGAAGCGGTCTGTGAATATCTGACGATGGTACCATCCGGGAAGGTGGTGACCTACGGACAGATCGCGAAGTGGCTGGGCAACCCCGGACTTGCGAGAGTCGTGGGCAACGCCCTCCATCAGAATCCCAATCCGGAACGCTTCCCGTGCTACAGAGTCGTGAATTCGCAGGGCAAGCTCACGGGAAGGTTCGCATTCGGAGGGATAAACGTACAAAAAGAACTGCTCGAGATGGACGGCGTGGAAGTCAGCGAGGACTACCGCGTCGATCTGAGCAGATATCAATGGAAAGAGGACTGAAGAATTGGACAGGATGGCCTGTCCTTTTTTATTTGGGGAATCATAATGCTCCTCTCGCTGGGTTCTGCGGTCTGCCATTGCATCCTCAGTCTCTTGCGAGCGCGGGGAGTTTTCGCCGACGCTGGGGGTACCGGGGCGTCTTCTCAAACATCCAGCCGCTTCGCTGCGTTCCATAATGCTTTCTACCGAATTGTACGGCGTTGCCGTAAGGTCGAAAGCATTGATCTCCGGAGGCTAAGCTCCTCCGATAACGGTGCACTGCCAAGATCCTCGAACACGCTCGCTTCGCATTATGATTCCCTGCAATATAAAATGGACACGGGGCTGTTCCCGTGTCCAAGGTATCAGAGTTCGAATATTTCCAGATCTTTGCATTCGTCGAGGGCGGCTTTAGGTCCCACGACGCATATGCATCCGTCAGCTGCCAGGTGCTCAAGCGCCTCCTTCTGAGCAAGGAGATCCTTAGCTGTGGTGCCCAGCATCTCCTTCCTGAAGCGGATGCGGTCCTCATCGGTGAAGCCCGAGAAGAGGAAGTCATCCGCGGCCCTGCCCTTGGAGGAAGGAGAGAGCAGAGGCTCAGTCGATGCTATGGTCGAGATGATGAAGCCGTCTATGTCGAGATCATCATCCGAGGCGAACTCAGTGATGAAGCCAGGGATCGTCTTCAGGACATCGAGCGAGCGCGAAGGGCTCGGATCCCTGTAAGTGTAGCAGAACAGGCTGCCCGTCCTGCCGGCTGTCATCGAAGCTCCGTAGGCACCTCCCTGGACTCTTATGACGTTCCAGAGATGGGCCAGTGAGATTATGTTGCCGGCGACAGACATGCTGCCGTTCATCCTGAGGCCGGCGCTTGCCATGTCAAAGGCCTGTACCGAGAAGGATACCGCAGCCGGTATCTGTATGCCCATCCTGCGAGGCAGGGCCGACTCGTAATGAGCTGTCTCCGCCTGTTCCTCACCCTCAGGGAGCATGCCTGTAAGTCCGGAGATATCCGCATAGTCTGAAGCGGTCTCGCTGAGGATCGCGTTGTTCCTGTTGACGCTCTTTTCTATGGTCGTCTTTGCGAAGCTAATGAACTCATCCAGTTCTTCGTCTGAAGCTCCGGCCATCCTATGCATATACCTCATGAAGCCGTGACCGTTGATGGCTTCTGCGGCGGCGTCTCTCGCAGACCAGTGCGACCTGGCTTCGTAAAGCGCCAGGCGGTGGCCGGAGGAGATGGCCGCACGCCTTGTCTCCTCGTCTATCTGGGTGATCAGCTCGCGTATGAGGGCCTTGTCTTCGAATTTGGTTCTCGTGAGGATCTCGGTCATGAGTTCCTCTGCGTGTGAGAGCTTGTCCTCTAGCACTGAAGCCCTGGCTCTGATGCAAGGAGTGCAGGCCCCGGAATCACCATCGGCTGCGAGTATGTCGAGACCGAATGAGATGGAGCCTACATGCATGCGGATCTCGTTCTGGAGCGAGAGCACATCGTGGTCTTCAGTCGGGAGGTCCTTATAGAACTCAGTTATAAGGGCTGCCGCAGGGAGCTCCTCGAGAGAGAGCTGCGTCACCGGGAAGTATGCACTTATGTATACGATGCCCTTCGACGCTATGCTGTGGAAGAGCACATCGTTGTCTCCTGCCTTGCGGAATTCACTCGGGATCAGCTCCGGCATCGGACTGATATCGGAGAGCTCGAGCATTGGGATCTTCGCCAGTGCCTCCTCCGGATCAGGCGTCTGCTGCCATGCGAGGAGGTCGGTGTTGAGCATCTCGAGCACGGCTCTCTCATCATCGTTCATGGCATTCACTGCAGCGGCCACGTAGTCGGCTTCGGCTTTGGCTTCTCTGGCGCCGAGCTCCGGATCAGGTACGAGAGAGAGTATCGAGTATGAGTCTCTGTCTCCGATCAGGTCCTTGGCGAGGCGCCCGAACTCGTCGTTCTCTGCCATGCGGCGGAGATTAGCGATGGCTTCGTTGGTCAGCAGGTGGAGGGCAGGATCACCATCATAGAGCCATGATGCGAAGACTGCATTTGCCCTGTAGAGGCCCTGCGGCTCAGGATACTGCCTGAACCTGAAATCGAGCTGATTGATCGAAGCTTCTATGTCATATCTGGAGATGCCATCGGTAGCTGCCTTGAGCACGGCATCGCAGGCCGCGTCGAGAAGCGCCGCGGCGTCGCCTTCGGCGTCAGCCACACCTCTGAATATCATCATGAGGTATGGCTGGGCGATGCCGTCCGACACGTATATCTCCATGTCCTCCGCCAGGCCGGTACTGAGAACGGCCCTCTTGAGCGGAGATTCGTTCGAATCCGCAAGCTGCTCCAGCACGATGCTGAGAGCAAACATCTCATCTCTGTCCGCCCAGCTGCCGAGGATGCGGCCGCAGGCGACAACGCCTTTGCTGTCATCTCCGCTCGCAGCGAAGCTGATCGTCTGCTTCGATACGACAGGCTTCTGTTCCGCGATCTCAGGCAGGCCCTCCAGCCTGTCAAAGTCCGCGAGATAGCTCTCCAGCATTGCCAGAGTTTCATCCAGAGGCACGTCACCGTCAAGGTAGATGTACGAATTCGACGGGTGATAGAACTTCTTATAAGTCTCGATGAATTTCTCGTATGTGAGGTCGACGATCGCGTCAGGATCACCGCCGGAATTGTAGCCGTAGCAGTTGTCCGGAAAGAGCAGCTTGCCCATGGTGCGCTCTGCCAGCTGATCCACATCGGACATCGCGCCCTTCATCTCGTTGAAGACTACGCCCTTGTAGGCAGGCTCGCCTTCAGTGGTGTCTATGTGCCAGCCCTCCTGATAGAAGATATTCGGATCACTTAGAATATTTGGCTTGAATACTGCGTCCAGATAGACTCCCGCCAGATTGAGATAGTCCTGTGTGATGCGGCTCGACACCGGGTAAAGGGTCTTGTCGGAGTAAGTCATCGCATTGAGGAAGGTGTTCATCGATGTCTTGAGAAGCTCGACGAAAGGTTCCTTGACCGGATAGTTCTCCGATCCGCAGAGAACGGAGTGCTCGAGAATGTGGAAGACTCCGGTGTTGTCCTCAGGCAGTGTCCTGAAGCCGATCGAAAAGAGCTTGTTCTCCTCGCCGTTGTCCGCCCACAGCAGCTTCGCTCCGGTCGCGTCATGGACCATCTCGACCAGACGGCCTTCTATCTCCTCTATTTCTCTGATATTCGTCACGGTGAAGCCGTGCATCCTGTCATTTACTTTCATTCTGCTATTTCCTTTGATTATCGTGATTTAAAATGTCATAAGCTCAGCGAACAGCCGGACTGACAAGAGAAGCCGTCTCACATGCTCCCTCGTTCATTATCGCTAATAAGCATTCGAGAGAATCGTTTAGAGCTATAGGCCGATACCGTGTCAGTATTCTAAGTGTAGCAGGACACAGATACTCCGCTCATTCACTCACGACATGTTCGCCAGCTTTCAAGGACTCTCGCGGGCAGGCTTACTGCCGCTGATCTGTTACATAAAATAATACTCCATCGTAACAAACATTAAAAGACTGAAAGCGCTCCGTTATGTTATACTTTATCTTGTAAAAGTATATGCAAAACAAGGCTGTGGGTTCAGCAAAGGGAGCGGAACGATGACAGATAACGGAATGATATATTTCGCCAGAAAGGGCGGCGGTGAGAAGCTTTCGGATAAGATATGCATGCGTCCGGATAAAGCCAACAGACACGGCTTCATCTGCGGTGCGACGGGAACGGGTAAATCCGTGACTCTCAAGGTGCTCGCGGAGAGCTTCTCCGAGATCGGAGTGCCCGTGTTCATGTCCGATGTCAAGGGAGACATGGCGGGCATAGCGGTGCCGGGCGAGGACAACGACAACATGCAGTCGCGTCTCGACAGGTTTGAGATCAGGGACAGCTTCAGCTACAAGGGGTATCCGGTGTCGGTTTTCGACATCTACGCGGAGAAGGGGACGCCGCTTCGGACGACGGTATCCGAGATGGGCCCTCAGCTCTTCAGCCAAGTGCTCGATCTCAACGACACCCAGACCGAGCTGATGCAGGTCATATTCAAGATCGCAGACGACCTAGGGCTCATGCTCATCGATACCAAGGACATGAAGGCGATGATACAGTACGCGGCGGATCACTCGGACGAGTACAAGATGGACTACGGCCTGATCCCTCAGCAGTCGGCTTCGGCCATCATCAGAGCGATAGTGGCCATGGAGGCCGAGGGCGCGGACATGTTCTTCGGCGAGCCGGCGATAGACATCAGGGATTTCTTCCTGACGGCGCCGGACGGCAGGGGCATCATCAACATACTCGATGCCGAGACTCTGATCAACAAGCCGAGGTTATATTCGGCGTTCATGCTCTACCTCCTCTCGGAGCTCTTCGAAGTGCTGCCTGAGGTGGGCGATCCGGAGAAGCCTAAGATCGTGTTCTTCTTTGACGAAGCGCATCTGCTCTTCAAGAACGCGTCGAAGAGCCTGCTGGAGAAGATCGAGCAGGTCGTCAAGCTTATAAGGTCGAAGGGCGTATCGATATTCTTCGTGACGCAGAGCCCGGGAGACATACCGGGGGCGGTGATGTCGCAGCTCGGCAACAAGATAGAACACGGCCTCCATGCATACACGCCTGCAGAGCAGAAAGCGCTCAATGCGGCGGCCGATGCATTCAGGGCCAATCCTGATTTTGATACCAAAGAGCTCATGCAGAACCTCGGAACGGGCGAGGCGGTAGTGTCCGTGCTCGACGAGAAGGGCGCTCCTTCGATGGCGGAGCACGCATTCGTACTGCCTCCTCAGAGCCGCATGGGAGCGATCTCCGATGAGGAGAGAAAGCAGGTGGTGGATAATTCGCCGCTGAACTCGAAGTACCTTGAGATGGTGGACAATATGTCCGCCTACGAAGTGATCACGGGCAGGGGAGCCCAGGCTGAAGCGGCTCCTGTCGAAACGGTGACTGCACCGGACGGACAGGTGTACGGCAACACGTCCGGGATACCGGCTGCGGCGCCGTCTCAGGCTGAGCAGCCTGAGATCTCGATCGACATCGAGACTTCGGTCGAGACCGAAGCGGCGCCGGCTCAGACACCGCCGGCCCGTCAGCAGAAACAGTCCAGAGCGAAGACCGATGCACAGCCTGATGAAGACTCCGGGTCATCGATAGGAGAGCTCGCTGACAGCCTGCTCGGCAGGTCCGGCACGCGCCAGGTGATCAGGTCGACCGGCGGCACCATAGGCAGGGAGATAGGCAAGTCCATAGGCGAGGCGGTGCTAGGCAAGAAGGGCCGCACCATCGGCGGCAATATAGGATCGTCTATAGGCCGCAACCTCTTCGGGACACTTTCAAAAAAATAGGGTAAGGTGGATATAAATGGAAATGATGACATTCGGTAAATTAAGCGACGGCAGGACGGCCGGCCTCTACGTGCTGAGGAACAACAGCGGCATGACCGCATCACTGACGGATTACGGCGCTACGCTCGTAAGCCTCTCGGTGCCGGACCGCAAGGGGGTACTGAGGGACGTCGTGCTGGGTCATGATGACGCAGCCGCCTACGAGAACGGTCACGGGTCCATCGGAGCTACGGTGGGACGTTTCGCCAACAGGATAGGCGAAGGCCGGTTCACACTAAATGACGCGGAATACAGGCTGACCGTCAACAACGGGGCCAACACCCTGCATGGCGGCTGCGATCCGTACTCCAAGAGACTGTGGAGCGTCAGGATACCGTTCGGCGAGGTCAACTCACATGACCTCATGTCGGCCGTTGCGCCTGAGAGCATAAGCGACGGGGTATCGCAGGTCGCCCGCTATAACGTCTCCAACAAGACTGTGACCTTCTGCCTCGACAGTCCGGACGGGGATCAGGGCTTCCCGGGCAATCTTCATGTCAAAGTGACTTACACGCTGACTGATGAGGGTGGGCTCCACATAGATTACTCGGCGGTGTCAGATGCGGACACGGCGATCAATCTGACCAACCACAGCTATTTCAACCTCAGCGGTCACCAGAGCGGATCAGTGCTCGATCACGTGGCTCAGATAAACGCGGATACTTACACGGTATCCGACAGCGGGCTTCTCCCGACGGGCGAGCTTGCGAGCGTCGCCGGGACCCCGATGGACTTCCGCACGCCAAAGGCACTGGGAAGAGACATCGATGCGGACTTCGAGGCTCTCAGGAACGGCGGCGGCTACGACCACAACTACGTGACGGAGGCTGCGTCTCGCGGCTACTGCGAGGTGGCGAGGCTGCACTCTCCTGAGTCGGGCATCAGCATGGGTGTCCTGACGGACATGCCGGGACTTCAGCTGTACACGGCAAACGGCATGGAAGGAGAAGTCGGCAAGGACGGTGTGGTCTATGGGCCACGCAGTGCGGTCTGCTTCGAGACGCAGTTCTGGCCGGATGCGATCAACCATGAAGACTTCCCGGGCGGAGTCATCAGAGCCGGAGAGAGGTTCTCATCCCGCACCACCTACAGATTCTCAGTCTAAAAAACATGTCATCCTGAGGCGCGAAGCGCCGAAGGATCTCATAGAAAGAAGGTAAGATATGCCACTGACAAAGGAAGATGTCGTCAAATTGCTTGACGACAGGAAGATCAAATATGAGATAGTCGAGCACAAGCCCGTCTACACGATAGACGAGATGCTCGAGTGCGGCCTGCCTCATCCGGAGCAGATCGCCAAGAACCTGTTCATCAGGGATGACAAGAAGCGCAAGTACTACCTGATCACCTGCCTCGAGGACAAGAAGGTGAACCTCAAGGAATTCAGGAAGGAACACGAAACGCGCCCTCTGACCTTCGCGTCCGAAGATGACCTGATGGACAAGATGGGCCTCATCCGGGGAGCGGTCACGCCGTTCGGCATTCTCAACAACGAGGAGAAGGACGTGGTCGTGTTCATTGACAAGGACTACGAACACAAGCTCATGGGCATACACCCTTGCGACAATACGGCGACAGTATACGTGAACTGCCGCGACGTCGCGAAACTGATAAAGGAACACGGTAACGAGCTGCACTTCGTCAAGCTGTGAGCTGACATAGTGCGGAATTAAATGATATGGAACTGAAAAGAAGTGATGAAGAAGAGCTGCACTAACGAAATAAAACTCGGACTGTTCACGCTCCTGCTCGGGGCCGCGGCGGGGACAGTGATATGGCTGTTCCTGAAAGCGCTCGGGATCAGCACTGAACTCATATGGGAAACCATACCGGCCCGTGCGGGCTTCAGGTACATGCCTGTCGTACTTTGCTCAGCCGGAGGCCTGGCAGCGGGTCTCATGCACAGGAAGTACGGAGACCTGCCTGAGGAGCTCCCGGTCGTGCTCGGCAGGATCAGGCAGGACAGGCATTACAGTTATGACAAAATGGGCGCACTTCTGATAAGCGCCTTCATACCTCTTGTATTCGGAGCCAGTGTCGGTCCGGAGGCGGGACTCACCGGTATCATCGCCGGGCTCTGCTACTGGGTAGGGGACAATGTCAAATACGCAAAGGAGCACTCCGGACAATTGTCGGATATAGGAGCAGCTGTCACTCTCGGAAGCCTGTTCCACGTACCTCTCTTCGGCATATTCGCCGTCGAGGAGGATGAAGAGGGAGACTCACCGGTCAATATAAATATCCCGAAGACCTCCAAGCTGGTTCTCTACGGACTGTCGATATGCGGCGCCTTCCTTGCGACGAAGCTCCTGAGCTCCCTCTTCGGAGCTGCGGGCGAGGGCTTCCCTTCGTACGGATACACTGAGGCTGAGGCTTCCGACTTCGCTCTTGCGCTGATATATATCCCGATCGGGCTGCTGCTGTATCTCTGCTTTGAGTATTCCGAGAAGCTGACGAAGCGGCTGTCTGAGCATCTCCCCGTGATCGCGCGGGAGACGATATGCGGAGCGTGCATCGGCGTGATGTCGCTGCTGGTGCCTGCCGTGCTCTTCTCTGGAGAGGAGCAGATGGCGGGGCTTGCGGAGAACTTCACCACGTATGCTCCGGCCGCGCTGATCGGCATATGCCTGCTCAAGCTGCTGATGACGGCGTTCTGCATCAGCTTCGGCCTCAAGGGAGGACATTTCTTCCCTCTCATATACGGCTGCTCGTGCATGGGCTTCGGCATCGCGGCCATCATATACGGGAGCTTCGCGGGCGTGAGCGATCCGGCGGTCACGGCGGGCCACGCGGTCTTCGCGGCCGCGGTCATCACGGCTTCGACTCTCGGGGCCCAGATGAAGAAGCCGATAGCGGTCACGCTGCTCCTGCTCATATGCTTCCCGTTCAGGCAGGCGCTCTGGATATTCCTCGCGGCCGCGCTGGCAAGCAGACTGAGCGGCATCCGCAGGCGGAAGGACTTACAGAATGGAAAAGAGCAATAACATAAACAGAGAACAGAAATTAAGTGAAATACGGGAAAGAAAGAAAAGGATACACCCTGTCAGACTGCTGTGGAGAACAGCCAAGAAGTGCAAGTTCGACAAGATCCTCACAGGCTTCCTGATAGTCTTTCTCCTGACGTCGCTGGCGGTGTTCCTGACTGAGCCCGATGTAAAGACCTTCAGGGAGGGGATATGGTATACCTTCGTGGCCTGCACCACCATAGGCTTCGGCGACATAGCGCCGACCACATTTATCGGCAGGTTCATGACCATCATAGTCACGATATACGAGATAATCGTGGTCGCTCTGATCTCAGGCGTCTTCGTCAGTTACTATCTCGAACTGATACACAGGACCGAAAAGGAAGTCCTGGCGTCCTTCGTGGACAGGCTCGAGCACCTGAGCGAACTCGACAGAGACGAACTCAGGGAGATGGAGGAGCAGGTCAGAGAATTCATGAAATGAGAGAATACAAGAAACGATGATAAGACTCAATGAAGCGGCTGTAGAATATATGGAGCGCCTGGGCTTCAGGGACATAGTCCTGCTTGCCGGCGACGGAAGGACATGATGCGATTCCTCCAAGCAGGAGGTGTCGGTGAGTTTCACTGACGAAGATCTGTCGCAGTCGGCCGATGAATACGGCAATGAATACATAGTGGACAGATCCCCGGTAGGGCTGGTGTATATACCCGCCCACTCGGTGGATATAGATGAGGATGCCGCCATCAGATATGAGAGACATCCGTGGATAGAGGGGTTTGAGCTCGACGGGATCAGACCGGCACAGGTCTGCTGTATATGGCAGCCCGGCATGGCGGCAGCAGGTACTGTTGAGCAGACGGCAGATAAGGTAAAGGAGGAGATGGACGAATATGGACAGAAATGATGCGAGATACAAGGCTTATGTGCAGATATTAGAGGAAGAACTGCGTCCTGCGATGGGATGCACGGAGCCGATCGCGATAGCCTATGCGTCGGCCAAAGCTGCATCGGTGCTCGGTGCGCGCCCTGACAGGATGCTCGTTGAGGTCAGCGGCAATATCATCAAGAACGTCAAGAGCGTAGTGGTCCCGCATACCGGAGGTATGAGGGGCATACAGGCGGCGGCCGTTGCGGGAGCCGTAGCGGGCGATGCTGACGCCGAGCTCGAGGTCATCTCCAATGTCAGACCTGAGCAGATAGACGAGATGAAGGCATATCTGGAAAGCACGGATATAGAAGTGCGCCACGTGGACAACGGTCATATCTTCGACATAGGTATCACTGCTTACAGGGGCAGCGATGAGGCCTTTGTCAGGATAGTGGACTATCATACGAATATAGTGACTGTTCGTAAGAACGATGAGATCATATTCGAGAAGCCTGTCGAGGAAGCCGGAGACGGAGACGGGCTGACTCCGAGAGACTGCCTCAGCATAGACGGCATAGTCGACTTCGCAGACAGTGTGGATGTCGTAGATGTCAGAGAGGTGCTGGAGAGACAGATGAAGTACAACATGGCCATCGCGGAGGAGGGCATCGCGGGAGATTACGGCGCCAACATCGGCAGCACTCTGATGCTCGGCCACGAATATGACCTGAAGTATGTCATGAGGGCCTATGCGGCCGCGGGCAGCGATGCGCGCATGAACGGCTGCGAGCTGCCGGTAGTCATCAATTCGGGCAGCGGCAACCAGGGCATCACGGCGAGCGTTCCTGTGATCGTATACGCCAGGGCGAGGAACAGATCCCAGGAGGACATGCTGAGAGCGCTCTGCGTGTCCAATCTGGTGACGACCCATCTCAAGACAGGGATCGGCAGACTCTCCGCGTACTGCGGAGCCGTAAGCGCGGGCTGCGGAGCAGGAGCGGGCATCGCCTATCTCCAGGGTCACGGAGTCGAAGGTGTCGCACACACGGTAGTCAATGCGATCGCGATCGATTCGGGCATAGTCTGCGACGGAGCCAAGGCGAGCTGCGCTGCCAAGATCGCGATGGCAGTGGAATCAGGGCTCATGGGGCTTTCGATGTACAACAAGGGCAATCAGTTCTTCGGCGGAGACGGCCTTGTCAAGAACGGAGTCGAGGACACCATCGCCATAGTGGGCAGGCTCGCAAGATTCGGAATGAAGGAAACTGACGAAGAGATAATCAGGCTGATGCTTGAAGATTAGCGGCGGACAGGGGCTGTCCCCGTGTGCAAAATGGGAAAGGAGATGAGTGTATTGGAATACAAAGTCAAGCTGACAGATGAGCAGAAGGCGATCCTGGACGGAGCAAAGGGTGAGACCCTTGCCAAGGTCATGGAATCGCTGGTAAGGTACGGCGAGCTCTTCGGTGCTACCGAGATGGTGCCAATAAGCAGCAAGTTCAACCACCTCGTTACTTCGTTCGGCCTCAAGGCTCTCGGACCTGTATACGAACTGATGGACAAGCTGCTCGAGGCGGGAGCTATGTCGGGACAGAAATTCACGGTCGATCCTAAGCCGCTCGATCCTAACGTGCCGACCAACATCGCACAGGACATAGTGTTCAAACTCTTCATGTACAGCAGGCAGAAGGATTACGAGAAACAGCTCGAAGATCTGGGCCTGCTCTCGGACAACGCATTCACATGCACCTGCTACATGGATGAGGTGGGCAACAAGCC
>JAZUNV010000069.1:0-4069 GCA_045604305.1 Anaerovoracaceae bacterium
CAAGCGGTCTTAGGAAGACAAGCAACTATTGCAACTCCTTGGCTCACAGAACGACATGGCTACGATCCGACTTAAATGACGAAGTTGTACAGTCCGGCTATGACCATGTCGATGATGAACAGCATCCACAGGTTGCGCTTGGTGTAGGTCTTCCAGTCCTTGCGCGCGTAGAAGTAAGTGAGCATGACGAGCAGCGTCACCGCGAGCGTAAGGCAGATCAGATGGATGGAGTAAGTCTCCAGTGGAGGCGGGAAGAGGATGTCGCGCAGGAGCACGGCAATGCCTATGCATATCGTGCACCAGTAATTGAAGCGCCGGCTGTCGAGACGGTTGAAAATGAACATCACCGTCATCACCACACACGCGATATAGAGCAGGTTGAGCACCAGTTCCGGCCATGCCTCAGCAAGTCCGAAATGTCCGATCCCGTAGATCATGATGCCCACCGAGAGCCCGACCGCCACCATGCTGACTACGACATCGAAGACCTGCGATTTCTTTTTGAACCTTGTCTTCATAATAAGCCTCCCGTCTTGATCTCGTATATAAGTTTATTATATACCTTATCTCCGACCCTGATACCGGCTTTTTCGGTCCGTACCGGCCGCATGCCGGCTCTTTCAAGCACCTTGCGTGAACCGGTATTCTCCTCGGCGCACCAGGCCGTCACGCAGGACATGTCCTCGTTCTCAAAGAGATACTCCAGTACCCTCTTCAGCGCTTCAGTAGCGAAGCCGCGTCCCTGCCATCTCCTGTAAACGCTGTAGCCGACCTCGATCCGGCCGTTATCATGATCATAGGCGCCGATCGTCCCAACGACGATACCATCTACATCCATCACCCATGAATACGAGTGCTCATCATCATAGCTGTCGATGAATCCCTGAACGGTCTCCCGAGCCATCTCCGGGGTCGCATAGGGATTCCATCCTGAGTACTTATACATTTCCGGATCCGTTCCGAAATGCTCATACAGCTGCTCAGCATCCTCCGGGCGGTATCTGCGCAGGATCAGATCCTCGGTCCACATCTCCGCAGTGCCGTGCACTTCTATCTCCTCGATCGATCCGATCTGGGAATTGTAGATGAGGACATCATCAATAAAGATGCCGTCCTCATCTCCGCCGTACTCGCACTCCAGGAAATCCCTGCCCGCATAATTCGCAAGGCCCGAGAACGATTCACCGTATATGTCCCTGACAAGGACGTACTTTCGATCAAATTCTGATAGATTCATTCTCCCGGAGACAGGGGACGTTCTCTGTCCCCTCACTCATATACCCTCAAGACAAACCGGTACAGCATAGCTGCCGTTCGCAGCCTCAGCTGCATATATATCGCAATTGCCTATATACTTATCCCAATAGCTGCCATGTGACCCCGGAGTCAGGTATTCCAGAGCGCCCTTCATGGCTATGGCATGTGTGGATACAAGAATGTTCCGCTCCGAGGCTTCGTCCGCGATCTCCTCAAGGAAGCTGCCCAGCCTGGCTACAACGTCAGACAGAGGCTCCATGCCTTCAGGCGCAGGCACATTCACGAAATCATTGAAGAAGCTCATCACCTCAGGCGCAGGCGCTCTGAGATCCATCCCTTCGTATGGACCGTAGTCCATTTCTATGAGCCTGTCATCTATCACGAGTTCTGCCTCAGCAGCGATCTTCTGAGCGGTCTGTACAGCGCGTATAAGCGGGCTGGAGTAGACCTTGTCTATGGTCACTCCCATCCCTGCCAGACGTACGGCAGCGTCCTCCGCCTGCGCCAGGCCCGTCTCATTGAGCGGATGGTCACTCCTGCCCTGCATCAGCATCTTCGTATTTAATTCAGTCTGTCCGTGTCGGATAATATACAACATACCTGTAACGTTGAAGACCTTTCAATCCGCCATGCGTTTTAGCAGTTGCTACGATTTTACCATCTTTTACCTGCGAGTCACAGTTTTGAAGCACAACTTGTGCCGGTAACTACTATCCCGGGTAAACTATGCAGCTTCATTAGTCTTCCTCTGATCCCGCCTCAAATACCGCGATGTATTCGACATCCTCGCTGACTTCAACAGTGATCTCAGGCTCCGCCGAGAAGTCTTCGCCGTCCTTTGTCCACTTGACAAACTTCCATCCCTCGTCAGGCTTCGCCTTGATCACGAACGTGGTCGGCTCAGCGACATTTTCGGTTGCCGACTGTGTCGGGAAATCCTCTTCGAATTCGACCTCCTCGCCTTCCTTGCCATAAGCAAAGCATCCGAGTCCCTCGGTGTTGATCTTTAGAAGTCCGATGTACTCAGGAGTCTCCTCCGCTGTGAAGTGATAGGTCTCGCCACCCTCTACCTCCATCATCAGGCCGTCTTCACCCTCTTCACTTATTGTTACGATATAGTCGGTATCGGTATCGTCCACCTCCGAATTGAGATTGCCCGAGAGGGTCTCACCCTTTTGATCCAGGAACCATCCATGGACATCTCCGTTGGCGAGCAGTACCGAGACGGCCCACATATCGTCGTGTTCCCCGTCATCCGGCTTAACGATGATCAGGAAGTTCTCATTCCCATCGGAAAAAGTCCCTGTCTTCGTCCATTCAAAGTCGCTGTCACCGCTTCCGCACGCAGTAAGTCCAAAAGCCAGAACCGCCGCCAGCATCAAATACATTATCTTCTTCATCGTTACACCTCCCTAAAACCGTCTTCAGTTGTTAATGATATCATAACCTATTGGGTCTTTTCGTATGCGTATCTGCTCTGAGGTTCGGGCATTGTTCATACGCCCATCTAAAATAGAAAGCCTTCGGGTCCTTAAGATATCTTTCATCACAGAGTATCCAGTTCCAAATTGCGCAGGCGCTTCGATCATTTCAGCGGATGTCTTCGCATAGAAAGGCCTGTTGCAAGTTCATGATGCACCGTGGCTTGCATCGATCAGCGCCCTAAAGAACGAGAGCGCGGTGTCGTAATCCATAAAAGTCTCTGCGTCCTTCTCCTTATCCACATACTTTCTTACCTCTACTTCAGGATGGAACTGTATCCCTATGCAGAAGTTCTTATCCGGCCTTTCGACCCCCTCTATGATCAGCCTGTTATCAGCCTCTGCCTGCGCTGTCACTACCAGCCTGGTGTTGTCTACGCCGATCTTCTCAGCCTGTTCCAGGGTCTCGGCCCATGAAACGTTCGGGTTGCTGTTGTGCCACACATCTCCGTGATCGTGGAAATGCTCATCTGCCATTTTCCGTCCCAGCAGCTCCGGCGCATTGCCGTTGATGTTCTCTATATCATCGAAAGCGCACGCTCCTATGCAGCGTCCGCAGCCCATACCGCTGATGTGCATGCCGGCAAGCTCTTCGGATCCGTAAAGATTCGAGATGAACCTCCCCGGTCTACAGGGCGTTATTCGTTATTCATCGATATGCTGAGAGACCGCAAGAATGACCCCCTTAGGGGATACCATAATGTTTATCTTTGAAGATTTAGTATCGATCGTATCGTGGGCGGCTGCATGCCTTGCTTTGTGGAATCCACGAGCCTCAAGGAACTCGACCGCCTCTTCAAGGTCATCGACATTCATGCGGATCATCAAGCGGTCCTCAGTGCCCTGTGTGATATCGAGATGGAAGCCGCTTGAGTCCTTCATGCGGATATTCACCGCATTATTGCTGCTGATCCCCTCTTTTGTATGTCGGCTCTCAAAGCCCAGCTCCTCAAACAGATTGATAAGAGGCTCAGCATCAGTAGTTGCTATAAGCGGGTTAAAACTTGTGATCTTCATATGTCAGGGTCCTTCCTTTCAATGACAATCAAAAAATGTACTTATCCTGATAATACTGTCCTGAATACCCTGATCTTTTTTATAATATCATCGTTCCCGTTTTTCCTTTCCCGGATAATGCTTCCGCATGTATTCTATCGTCCGATGCAGGCCGTTGCCATGATATATGTCTTCAAGATGCCCGGCAAAGTCGAGTCCGTATCGTTCCTGCAGTTCGCTGAGCCTTTTATCTATTATGCTTCTGTCTCCTGCATCCGGATCATCCAGATAGTCATCTATCGTCATCTGCCAGCCCTCGTCTCCCGACAGATTGT
>JAZUNV010000070.1:0-11181 GCA_045604305.1 Anaerovoracaceae bacterium
ATCCTGTTGAGCACCATGTCGCTCGCTGTATAGATGATGTTCACATTGTCTCCGGCCTGAGGTGCGTATCCAGGCATGATCTGTAGCGTATCAGGGTTGTAGCTGAGAGTGATGTCTCCTGTCCCCGGGATGTTGACCGTGCACTTGTTTGTCCCGTCGATGCCCCATGCATTCAGCGTGCCCTGTGCGGTTATAGGGGTCGGTGCCGGTGTCGGAGGTACAGGTGTCGGTGTCGGCGTAGGCGTAGGCGTCGGTTCAGGAGCCGGTGCCGGGTCATCCTTGTGCTTCGCAGTATAGATCGACGATGCTACAGGCTTGCCCTCCCAGTCGCCGTTGTATGTGACCTCGGATTCGTATCCGACCTCAGGATTCACGCCCTTGAACTTAGTGTTCTTGTCGATCGTGAAGCTGTACTCCTTCTTGGAAGTCCTGATCGAGATCGAATCCTTCTTATACTTTGTAACTGTACCGTTGAGCGTCCTCATGTGAGGCTCGGCCTTCTTGATGATATTGACCTCGCTCAGCAGAGGAAGCGTATCTTCGGTCGACGGATATGTGACCTTTACAGTCTGTCCTACCTTGATCTCGGTATCGTTGCCTGTGACCTTGGTGCTGTTGTCGACCTTGAACTTCATGGAGTGTGCCGAATCTATCGCGAGCTGCAGCACACCGCCCAAGAACTCGGATACGAGTCCGCTTGCGTTCAGTGTCTCAGGCGTATCATTCTCCTTGGTGACGGTGATCTTGTCAGCCTTAGGGTACTCGCTCAGGTCGCCCGTATAGACTATGCTGACATCATCGCCCTTGCTGAGCTTTCCGTCGATCGCCGTCTCACCGTCGTATGAGAAGACCACAGTCAGGCTCTTGCCGTTCACCGTAACGGTCTTGTCACCCATATCAGTGACAGTGCCGTCGAACACGAGGTCCTTATGGACGTGTTTCTTGAGCTTCATCTCGTCGACTATCATCTTACTGCCCTTGCTGTGATAGCTAACGTCCACGATATCGCTGACGCAGAAGACGCTCTCTCCGCCCATGTCGTATCTGGTATTATCATCAGTCGTGAACTCCTTGGTCCCGGTCGCATTGCTGACCACCAGGCGGTCTCCGTTCGCAACGTTGAGTCTGCCCGTGAATTCAGCCGCTTCCACCTCTGTCGCACATGAACTGAGAGAAGAAGTCATCACCACCATCGCGATTATGAGGACCATTACTTTGATCTTCTTCATGACACAACTCCTTTCTGTAAATGTATTACTATGCTGCATGCAGGCTGTTAACGTAACTATTCTACCATAATGCTATACAAGGCATATGCCTTTCGGAGACATACGCCCTGTTTTCTTAACAAACTTTGATTCATGAGTGCTGTGGCAGCTATGATGCTATGTACGCGGCTGCGGCCAGCATTATCACGAACACCAGCACTATCGTCGTCATGACATCGCCTATCAGTCTGCTCTCATTCTCAAAGGAGAACTTCCTGATCCTGACGCTTCTGCTGTTCTCTGTCCACAGGTACGGATCGCCGAAATGGGTCCTCAGATACCCGGCGGCACCGGCGATATGCCTGTCGCACCATGCGAATATGCTCTCGGCTATCTTCGAGAGCCATAGCACGAACTTGTTGAGCGCTATCCTGTAGAACCAGTCGAAGTCCAGAGTGATCTCGTCGTGAGGCTTCATCCTGCGGATATACAGACAGAACGGTATCGAGCCTCCGATGAATATGGCTATGTACTCGAGTACGTGTCCCATGTGATACGGATGCGCCTGCGTTGCGTAAGGCATCAGCGCGTAGAACTTCGACGGGAAGAGACCTATCAGTACCGTGAGCACAGTCCCCGCTATCATCGCTGCCTTCATGGTCACAGGTACCTCGGTATGCAGCTCGGAGTCTCGCGGATCATCGCACGGTCCGAAGAACACGAAATAATTGATCTTGAGCGTGATGGACAGAAGCGTTCCTACGCCTCCCGCTGTCACCAGAAGAGCCGCTATGCTGTGGCCCGAAGCGTGGACCGCATCCATCACAAGCGCCTTGCTGACGAAGCCGGACAGTCCCGGCAGTCCCGCGATGGCCAGTGAGGATATCAGGAAGCAGTACGCCGTGACTGGCATCTTCCGTGCCAGACCGCCCAGCTCGGTTATCTTGCTTCTGCCCGTAGCATACATGACAGCTCCGGCTCCCATCATCAGGACTCCTTTGAAGAGTATGTTGGTGAAGGCGTGGGCAGTCGCGGCATCGGCGCCAAGGCTTCCTCCCGCTCCGACTGCGGCTATCATCATGCCGAGCTGGCTTATTATATGGTATGCAAGCAGTCGCCTGATGTTGTTCTCCATGATCGCCATGCAGGCAGCGTATACGGATATGACCGCTCCGATCCATACCAGCGCGTCCAGTCCCGCAAACATCCTGATCATGAGGTAGATGGCCGCCTTGGTCGTGAAGGACGAGAGGTATACCGTGCCCGTGGCCGTCGATTCCGGATATGCATCCGGAAGCCACGAGTGGAGCGGCGGTATCGCCGCATTGACGGCCACCCCGATCGCGATCAGCCAGAAGCACGGTTCCCCGTATTTGCCGGCCAGACCGCCTATGTCGTTGCCGTATTTCACTATGTACACTATGATGCCCGCGAGCAGCATGTTTCCCCCGAAGGCGTGCACGAGTATGTATCTGAACGATGCTCTCTCCGAGGCCATGTCGTGCTTGCAGTAGATGACGTACATCGAGGCGAATGCGGATATCTCCCAGAAGACTATCAGAGAGATCAGATCACCCGCGAGCACCACGCCCATGACACTTCCCGCATATACCATCGACATACCGCACTCGTATCTGTGCTGTATACCCTCCCCGTATATGCCGAGCAGCACCGCAATGATGCAGAACACCAGCATGAATGAGTACGCCAGTCTGTCGAAGTGTATGAACTGCATGCTGATTCGCGGAGTCAGCTCGTAGATCAGGCTGCTCGATCCGTCAAGGCCGAGGAATGCGATGAAGGCGCATACAGGCGCGACAACACTCAGCGGCCTCCTGCATGAGCGAGGCAGCAGCATTGTAAGTATCCCGAAGGCTATCATTATGATCCCGGGATGCATCATATCAAGGCTGTTCTTCATCGTTGCTGCTGTCATATTCGGTGATCACCTTTAAGTCCTTTATCAGGAATCTTTCATCCACTTTAGGGATCTGAGGCTCGGCATGGACGTGCTCCTCCGTCACCTCGCCCTCAGGTCCGGTCTCGTGCTCGTCAAGCAGGCTGATGCCCGCCGCATTCAGCATGAGCTCTTCCTGTCTGTACTCCTCCTTAAGATAGTAGTCAGCCGGTCTTCTGAGTATCTTTTGCATCATAACCTTGCTCAGGAATATGAGCAGAGCTGAGCTGATGAAGGCTATTAATATGTATTCGAAGAATTCCAGCAACACTATCTACTTTATCTCCTTCATGATCTGATTGTCATCCTGCTGCACGCCGGCTTTTTCTGTAGCGTGGCGGCGATATGTCCGAAGGCAGTGAGCGGTACTGTCCGGTCACGATTCAGGAAGCCGCCTCACATGCTCCCTCGCTGTATATCGCTGATCAGCTTTCGTGACGTTGTTTAAGCTTCAGGGCAGATACTGTATTTGCACCCGAAATGTATCAACGAATTGGTACACCGCTCAATCGCTCACGACATGCTCGCTGGCTCTATACGGTTCCGATCCGGGGAGTCGCCTCACATACTCCCTCGCTGTGCTTCATCATAGTGAGACCCAGCGACTATGCCGTAAGCGTTTTTATTATTCCACCGGGCATAGTCAAAATGAACCCGCACGGTTCCGATCAGGGAGCCTTCTCGGACGAGATGGTGAAATCAGATTCCCGGTCCGAAAGGTTTACTACAGTAACGCTTCGGCCATCTCGGACGAAACTGTGAAATCAGGCTCCCTGTCCGAGAGATTTCCTGCAGTAACGCTTCGATCTTCTCGGACGAGACTGTGAAATCAGACTTTTGGTCCGAGCGGTTTCCTACAGTATCGCTTCGGCCATCTCGGACGAGAAGTCGAAATCAGGCTCCCGGTCCGAGATGTTTACCATAGTATCGGCCAAATCGCTCACGACATGCTCGCCGGCTCTTATCAGCAGCGCGGCGGTGGTAAGTCCGGCAGCGAGAACTCCCGCAGAAAGGTCAGAAGCACACCGCGTCGGAGTACCGACAACGAAAGGAGCTGCGGGAACTGGAGCTCCCGAAGCCTGCCGAGGGAGCGGAATTCCCGGAGTCCCATGGAGGGACGGCGACACGGCATGTGCTTCGAGCTTTTGAGGACTCTCGCAGATGGACTTACCATCGCCGCGCCTCATATGTTACAGGCCGAATATCGAGTTTCCGGCCATGTACGCCATATCGAGCAGATGCAGTCCCGCATTCGGCGCAAGGCCAAGTATCACGGATATGATCGCCGTGATGATCAGCGGCACCAGCATCGCCGGAGCTGCGTCCCCCTTCTCCGCGAACTCCGGATTGTCCACGTTCTTTTTGAAAGCTATGAGCACGACCGGCATCAGGTATGTGATGGCCAGCAGCGCACTCGCTATCAGGGTCGCCACGAAGACGGGCCTGCCCATCTCCACTGCGCCCACTATTATATTGGCCTTGCTGATGAAGCCCACGAAGAACGGGAAGCCCGCTATGCCCACCGACGCTGCGGTGAATGCCGCCATCGTATAAGGCATGTGCCTTCCTATCCCCACCATCTCGGTTATGTCCTTCTTGTGCGTCGTCACGAATATCGCTCCGGCTGCCATGAAGAGTGTGATCTTCATGAAAGCGTGGGCGACTATGTGGTAGATCGCTCCCGCCGTGCTGTACGGAGTGAGTATGCATATACCCAGCACTATGTATGACAGCTGTCCGATCGTCGAGAATGCGAGCCTCGCCTTGAGGTTCGTCTTCCTCATTGCGATCAACGAAGAAATTATTATCGTAAACACCGCCATCCATGCCAGTATCTCTGCGCCCATGCAGTATTTAGCCATCTCCTGGCCGAATACATAGAGCACGACTCTCAGAGTACAGAAGGCTCCCGCCTTGACGACCGCCACTGCATGCAGCAAAGCGCTTACAGGTGTCGGTGCCACCATTGCTGCAGGCAGCCAGCTGTGAAACGGCATCACGCCCGACTTGACCAGGCCCGCTCCCACCATCATGAAGAACACGACGAGGGCCCACGGCATTGGCAGCATCTCAGGCGTCAGGAAGCCACCGGGTCTGAATTCCAGCGTCCCCGAGACCACGTAGACTATGACTATGGCCGCGAAGAATATCTGGCCGCTTATAAGCGTATATGCGAGGTACTTGCGTCCGGATCTGACCCCCTCCTCGTCTCTGTAGTGGACCACGAGCGGATATGTCGCCACCGTCAGCACCTCGAAGAATATAAAGAACGTTATCAGATTGGCCGAGAAGCACAGGCCCGTCGTGGCGGAGAGGCACATCGCGAATGCCGCGAAGTAACCCGTCTGGTTCTCCTCTCCGTGGCCTCTCATGTAGCCGATCGAGTATATAGAAGTGAGTATCCACAGAGTCGAAGCCACGCAGGCGAATACCATGCCGGCCGGATCCACGCTGAACTCGAGTCCGACGCCTTTTACTATCTCGAAGAGCACCAGCCTTATCTCCCGGCCCGCGAGAACCGCAGGCACCATCGACCAGACCAGGGCTATCTTGAGGACCGATGCAGTCAGGGTGATGCTCTCCCTCACGTTCGGCTTCACGTGCTCTCCCGTCACATATATGAGTCCCGATGCCAGAAGCGACACCAGCACGGCCAGAAGCGGCCTGTATTCGAGGGCAAGCAGATGCGTCATAGACCCACCCCCTCAAGCGTCAGCAGCAGCACGTTTATTATCTTTACGTTGAAGATCCCTATGCCTAGTATGGCCAGGAAGCACACGACTATAGGGATCACTATCGTCAGAGGAAGCTCCAGCTCGCCGGCCGACCATCTCTCAGTGAGCCCCGCGGGCTTCTGTATGAAGACCTTCTCTATCAGCTTGAAGAAGTACACGGCGTTAAGGAGGCTGGATATGACGAGCACGGCCAGGTAGATCCACTCGTGCTGTCCTGTGGCCCCGTTCGCCAGATACCACTTGCTGAAGAAGCCGGCCGTCGGCGGGATGCCGATCATCGAGAGCGCCGCGACGACGAGCAGCCCCGATGTCAGAGGCATCTGCTTGTATATCCTGCCGAAGTCATCGAGCTTCGAGGTCCCGTATTTGTAGTTGATCGCTCCGGTACAGAAGAACAGTCCGCCCTTCATGAATGCGTGGCCGAGCATGTGCAGGAAGGCGCCCGCGAGAGCTATCGGCGTACCTATCGCAAAGCCGAGCGATATATATCCTATCTGCGCGACGGATGAGTAAGCCAGGACCTTGCGGAAGTCCGTCTGTCCCATGGCCATGATCGATCCGTAGAGCATGCCGAGCACCGAGAATATGCCGAGCAGCACCAGCATGTACTTCAGGTATCTGAAGTCGGTGCCGAATATGCAGTAGAAGAATCTGAACATCGCAAGCGCCGGGATCTTGCCCATCACGCCCGTGATGAGAGGCCGCGTCCCGCGCTCGGCGTGGGTGTATGCGGCCGGCTGCCATCCGTGGAACGGAAAGAGCGCCATCTTGATGCCAAAACCGGCGATCAGGAAGCATCCCGACACCAGCATCACATCATCATAGCCTCCCCTGTCCAGTATCGCCTGCATGTCTCCCATGTTGAGGGTGCCGGTGGCTCCGTAAAGTATGCCTATGCCGATCAGATAGAATGTCGCTGCTATGGTCCCCACCAGCATGTAGCGGAAGGCCGATACGACTCCGCGGCTGCCGCCGAGAGCTATCAGACAGTATGCCGAAAGCGAAGTGATCTCGAGGAAGACATAGAGGTTGAATACATCACCGGTCGCAGTCATGCCGAGAAGTCCGGTTATCAGCAGGGCCAGTGTGGCGTATGCTCCGCCACTGATCATCTTATTGTTCCCCGTGAAGTTGCCCGCGAACATCACCGTAAGCAAGCCCATGAGGCATATCATGACGATCACAAGCGCGTTGACGGAATCGATCACGAACTCTATGCCGAAAGGCGGCGTGTAATTGCCTATAGCGTAATGGATTGGGCCTGACTTCACGACCATCGACAGCTGCATCACGGACATCACAAGGGAAGCCAGCACTGCGATCACCACGACTGCTCTTCCGAGATATCTGTTGATCCCGGTCAGCAGCAGGCAAAGCAGGGCCGCGCACAGAGGGCATATGACGATGAGCACAGGTATGTTCGTCATCTAGAGCTCCTTCTGCCTCCTGATGATATCGTCTTCCTCAATGGTCCCGTACTTCTCCCTGATACGCAGAAGCAGCGAGAGGCCGACTCCGGTGGTACCCAGAGACACCACTATCGCCGTCAGCATCAGTCCGTGCGGAAGCGGGTTGATGTATCCGGACGCTTTGACCGCCCCGCTCATGGCGACCGGAATAGTGCCGCCGCTCTTCTGTCCGAGGCACAGGAAGAAGAATATGACCGCAACCTGCATGATGTTCATGCATATCAGCTTTTTCATGTAATTGTTGCACACTATCATGCCCCCGGCTCCCAGAGAGAGCAGGATGAATGTAAGCATGTAAATTCCCTTGTCTGCAAGAAATCCTGTCATTAGCTCATTCCTCATCATCGAAGAGTATGCGCTCGTGAAGCGCATCGAGTATGCTTATTATCGTGCACGCCACTCCCAGCGTCACTCCTATCTCGACGGCGGTGATGCCTATCGAATGAAGTTCCCCCTGATGTACAGGAAGCGGCAGCTTATTATATTCGAGGTAGAGGCCTCCGCCGATGATCGACGCAAGACCCGTGAGCGCATATATGAACGGCCCCAGTCCCGCGAGAGCGCCGGCCCGGAATTTGCTCATCCTGAAGAGCGGTTTCTTCCTCTTGCACACCATCACATCCAGGAGGTATGTCATGCCTATAAGAGCGCCGGCCTGGAAACCTCCGCCCAGGCTGACCTCACCGTGGAAGAGCACATATACCGCATATATGAGCATCAGCGCCTGTATGACCGAGACCGTCACATCCTTGTTGACTGTCCTGTAGACAGGTTTGCCCGTCCTCGGATCGATACGCCTGATCTCGTTTATCGCGCGGTATCTCTTCTTGGGCCTGTTAGCGGTGATCAGTATGACCGCAAGTCCCGCAAGGAACATCACCGTCGTCTCGAACATCGTATCGAAGGCCCTGTAGTCGACTATGACCGCCGTCACCATGTTAGGCGAATTGCACTCATCGATCGCGTGCTCGATATAATGATCGGACACGTGAGTATTAGGCGCCGATCCCGGGTCTCCGATCACCGGAAGTATGTCGAACACCGCGAAAGGCACCGTCAGCGCTACTATTAACAAGAGAATGACTATTATCTTCCTCAAAACTATGAAGCCCTCTCCTATTTGGTCTTCCTGCTGATGTATCTAAGCAGGATTATAAAGAACACTGTGGATATGACGCCTATGACCGCTTCGGTGAATGCCACGTCAGGCGCTCCCATTACTATGTAGAGGAACATCGTGATGAAGCTGAAGGCGCAGTAAATCACGACCGCGACCATGAGGTCCCTGCCGAATATGATCACTACGGCTATTGCAATGAGTGCGATCAGCAGCACCGCTTCGAGTATCAATGACATTATCCGTTCCTCTTTTGCTCCTTTTCTACAATTCTGTCTCTTCTTTGCTTTCTGAGTTCGCTGCCGGGTCGTCTTTCCACACCGTGGTCTCATGTCCCGGTTTTTTCTTCTTGTATTCCCTGTATTCCTTGTTGTTCATGCCCGCTATCATCATGAGGTTGGTGCCGAGCGGGTTGGTGAGCGCGATCAGAACGAACACGAGGAACATCTTGATGCTCATCACCCTGAGTCCCGTGGCGACCATCATCGCGAGTATGACCAGGAGCGCGCCAAGCGTATCCCCTATGCCCTGGGCATGGAGCCTCGTGTAGAAGTCGGGCAGCCTGATGATGCCGATAAGCGATATCGTCATGAATACCAGGCCCGCCGCCGCGAGTATGATGGTAATCACATTCCAGGCCGTCATCTCTTGCGCCCTCCTATGTACTTGGCGAGTATGACCGAAGTCACGAAGCCGAGTATCGAATAACTAAGCGCTATGTCTATATACATGTCTTCCCTGCCGTCGATGAAGCCGACAGTCATGATCAGAAGCACTATAACAGTGTTCATGGCGAATACGTAGTTCAGCTTGTTGAGGAAATACTTCTTCCTGAACATCATGACAACCATCGCCATCAGCAGGGCTACCAGTATCACGAGCACTGTCTTCCAGAATACTGTCATCACGGCTTCTTCCTCCTGGCTATGTAAGTACGGGCCTTGAACACCTCGTCCACCGGCTTGTCGGTGTCCGGTATTTCATCCTCTCTGAGCGGGCGGAAATCTATCTCCTCGTCAAACGCCCATGCGACCTTAGTCTGCATGGTCCCGTCGAGTAGTCCCGCCCTCAGCTCCTCAGTGAGAGCGTGGACAGAGTAATAACCTTCATCGGTGATATCTATCGTGATGGTGCCCGGTGTGAGCGTGATGGAATTGGCAAGCAGGGCTCTTGCGAACGGCGAGTCGTAGTCGGCCTTGAACCATACGACCTGCGGATCGACCTTAGACTTGTCCGAGACAGAGATAACCGATACATACAGGGCGGACTTCACGATCTGGACGAGCAGCCACGCATAGTATCTGATCATCCTGAGCGGGCTGGCCTCCGTAGCATAGTAAAGCTCGTTTGTTTTGATCCCCTCCATGCAGAGAGTGCGCGAGCAGAGCAGAGCGATCAGGACGCTCGAAGCAGCTCCTATGATGAGAAACTTCGGCTCAGTCTTCTGAGACATAATAAGCCACAGCGCCATGAGCACTGCGGCCAGTAGGATCGTGTTGAACGCGCGATTCTTCTTCAGAGTATCTCTCCTTTTAATATCAGGGGGGGATCAGAATTCCTTATAAGCAGTCTGCAACTGCACCTTTAGTATACTTTGAACGCTCCCGCCACCTGTAGAGGTGGAGGATTCCTGCTTCCTCGAGAGCTGCGCCTCATCCGTAGACTCCGCGTCTTACATTCTCTCCACAGGCGTGAATTCCCGTGCGACCCACGGTATTGGATACTTCATTGTTGGTTAAGGCCTAAGGTGATGTCATCATCTCAAGGCCTTTTTGCAATATGTTTATTGCAGCATTGATATCTCTGTCATGCTCAGCTCCGCATCCGGAGCAGATCCATCTACGTACAGAGAGGTCCTTCACCTTAGGTTCTGTCTTTCCACAGCAGCTGCATCTCTGGCTCGAAGGATATGCCCTCGGCACCCTGATGATCATTCCTCCATGATCAGCCATCTTGTATTCCAGCTTTCTGTAGAAGCCTGTCCATGCTGCATCAGATATGGATCGTGCGAGTCTGTGATCCTTCATCATGCCCTTCACATCAAGATCTTCTATGCAGACGATCTGGTTCTCGTTCGCCAGCTTATAGCTGATCTTGTGCTGATAGTCTTCTCTGATGTATGTCACCTTCTCGTACGCTCTTGCGAGCTTTATCCTTGCCTTTTCCCTGTTCTTCGAGCCTTTCTGTTTTCTGGACAGCTGCCTCTGCAGTCTCTTTATCTTCTTCTCATGCTCCGCTAATGCCTTAGGGTTCATGACCGTATTGCCATCAGGATCGGTATACAGGACCTTGAGCCCGGCATCAAGTCCGGTATGTCCTCCCTTGTTCGGAAGGATCTCATACTCCTCTTCAACCTGAAGAGATATGTAATACTTCCCGCCTGATGTTCTGATCACTGTAGCGCTTATTATCCTCCCATCAAAGGATCTCGTATTGACTATCTTTACACATCCTGCCTTAGGAAGCCTGATACGATCCCCTTCGAGCCTTATGTTGTTATTGACGTTCATTGTCCGATACTTCTGTTCGGAACGTTTCTTCTTGAACTTAGGGAAGCCTGCTCTCTTTCTGAAGAAGTTGGTATATGCATTGTCGAGATGTCTGAGTGATTGCTGAAGCGCAGAACTGTCAGCTTCTCTGAGCCATTCATGCTCTGTCTTGAGGACATGTGAAAGGTCATGGCTCATCTCAGAAT
>JAZUNV010000071.1:0-4192 GCA_045604305.1 Anaerovoracaceae bacterium
TGGACATCGGCGTACACCAGGACGGGCTTGTCCATATCTCCGAGCTGTCGGATAAATACGTAAAGCATCCGCTCGATGTGGTCAAGGTAGGAGATATCGTGGATGTCAGAGTGCTGTCAGTCGATGAGAAGCGGGGCAAGATATCGCTTTCGATGAAGGCGGAAAAATAGAAGCTAAGGAGGAAGAAGCCAGACAGCCGGCTTCTTCCTGATAAGTAACAATATAGTTTCGGATACGGGCTTGACTATTTCCATGCCCGTTGTGATGCGATATAATACTAAGATAATACTGATAATTATGATGTGATCAGGATGAAACTGGAACTGGAAAGAAACGGCAATACGCTTTTGATAAAACACATCTTCTGCCGGCCTGCGCGTCTTACTGATGGCACAGTACATGATGGATGACAGAGGCGGTGAGATGGAAGTCATCGGAGCCAACGAACTGGTTACGGAAACATTCAGGGAGACAGGTTTCGATTCGTTCCTGACACTCAAGAAGGCATGACAAGCACCGGACTGAGGATAAGCTCAGACCGGGTTCATCGATTAAAAAAAGGTATGGGAAAGATAGTTAAGATGCATAGCAGATCCGGGAGGTTTTCCGGATTGCTGCGCATGACCTGTATTTGCGTTTTAGCGCTAACAGCAGCAGTGCAGCCATCCGGGGTCTTTGCGTCGACAAAAATTGCGGTGGATCCTGTCGGACACAGTGAGAATTACTCCGCTGTGCTCTACGACAATGTCAACGGTCTGCCTGTTTCCGAGTCAAATGATATTGCCCAGACCGGAGAGGGCTTCATATGGATAGCCACTTACGCGGGCCTGATACTGTATGACGGCAACACATTTGAGAGAGTTGAGGGGATCAGCGCTCTTAAAAGCGTTGCCTGTCTTTATGTGGACAGCAAGGACAGGCTCTGGGTCGGCAGCAATGACAGCGGCGCAGCTCTTATCGACGGCGGAGATCTCGTAGGAGACTGGGATGCGGAGACGGGACTGCCGACGGATAAGATCCGCGGATTTGCCGAGGATGATAAAGGAAATATATACATAGGCGCTACGGGCGGAGTCGTGATGATGACTCCGGATCAGAAGATGGTGGATCTTGATGATCCGAGGATAGATGATGCGATGATCGAAAAGATCACCGCCACGAGCGACGGCACGATCTTCTGCACCACATCCGACATGAAATGGTTCACTCTTCGTGACGGAAAGGTAACGGACTTTATCAGTTTCAGCGATATACCTATCGAAAACATCAGCTGCATCGAAACGGACACTGATGATCCGGGCAAGGTGATGATAGGGACGCTGGACGGCGGATACTACCACGGAGACATACACGGGAAACGTGAAGATTTCGAGTATGTGGATATCAACCCGCTGTCAGGTCCTGCGGAGATAGAGAGATACGGGGATCAGATCTGGGTATGCGCGCGCAACGGGATCGGTGTGATCGACAGCAACGGTTTCCATCTCCTCGACAAGCTGCCGATGAACAATTCCGTATCTCATATCATGTCTGATTACGAAGGCAATCTGTGGTTCACATCCACCAGACAGGGCGTCATGAAGCTGGTACCGAACAGGTTCACCGATGTATTCGAGCAATACGGCATTGAGCCGCGCGTCGTAAATACGACATGCATAGCCGAAGGGAAGCTGTTCATCGGTACTGATACGGGGCTGGTAGTTGTGGAAGGCAATGAGGCCCTTAAGGAGCTGCCTCTGTCGTCGGTCAGGATGGCAACGGGAGAAGCGCGCGAGCCGGCTGATCTCATCGCGCTGCTCGACGGCTGCCGTATCAGATCCGTGATAGAGGACAGCAGCGGCAGACTGTGGATATCCACCTGGGGCTCGCTCGGCCTGCTCCGGTATGACAAGGGCGAGGTGATGATATTTGACGAATCCACCGGCCTGATCAGCAATTACATACGTGCCGTCTGTGAGGACAATGACGGCTCGATACTTGCCGTGGGCACGGGCGGTGTCAGCGTTATAAGCGGCGATGCCGTAGTCAGGAACTACGGTAAGGAAGAGGGCCTTACCAATACTGAATGCCTCAGCATCACAGTCGCCCCGAACGGGGACAAGCTGGTCGGTTCCAACGGCGCCGGCATCTATATAATAAATGACGAGGGTGTCAGGGTCCTGTATAAAAAGGACGGTCTGGAATCAGGCGTCATCATGCGCATCAAATTCGATGCGAGGCGTAAGCTCTTCTGGATCGTGACCGGGAATTCGCTCGCATATATGAGCGAGGACTATAAGATAAAAACGGTCGATAATTTCCCGTTCTCTGACAATTTCGATCTCTTCGAAAACAGCAAGGCAGACATGTGGGTCATCAGCAGTGACGGCATCTATGTGGCACCTGTATCCGATCTTTTATCCGACAGTGATATAAAGGCCGTGCACTACGACCTTGAGAACGGCATCAAGAGCGAAGCGACCAGCAACTCATATAACCAATTGACAGAGGATGGGAAGCTTTTCATCTCCGGAAGGACCGGAGTGACGATGGTCAACATCGAGGAGCCTCTTGAGATCATCGACAACCTCAAGCAGGCAGTTCCTTACATCGATGTTGACGGTGAGAGGATATATTCGAGCGGAAAGGGTTCCTTCACCATACCGTCAAGCGCACGCAAGCTCACGATATACCCGTATGTATTCAATTATTCGCTGACTGACCCTCAGCTGTCATATCAGCTGAAGGGCTTCGACCGCTATCCGGTCACGATCAGGCGTAGTGAGCTCGACCCGGTAACGTACACCAACCTGCCGGGAGGCAAGTACATTTTCAACATGGAACTCAAGGATGCGCTCGGACGCGGCAGCAAGATGCTTCCGGTCACCATAGTCAAGAGAAAAGCGATCTATGAGCGGATGTGGTTCTACGCACTGGTAGGCACGGCGATCATCCTGATGGCCTTTGGACTGATAAGGACATACATGGGGAGGAAGATATCCGAGCTCGAGGAGAAGCACCGCGAGGAAAAGGAACGCGAGCGAGTCAATCACGAGCTCCAGACTGCGAACCGCATACAGGCGAGCATGCTGCCTCATGATTTCCCGCCTTTCCCGGATCGTGACGAGTTTGAGATATTCGCATCCATGGATCCGGCGAAGGAGGTCGGAGGAGACTTCTACGACTTCTTCTTTATCGACGAGGATCAGCTGTGCCTGATCATGGCTGACGTAAGCGGCAAGGGCATACCTGCAGCCATGTACATGATGAATTCGAAGGTAACGCTTCAGGGTCTGGCAGCTTCGGGCAATGATCCGGCTGAGATACTCAAAAAGACCAATGAGGCGCTGTGCAAGAACAATACGGAGATGTTCGTGACCGTATGGCTCGGCATACTGGACCTGAAGACAGGAAAGCTCAGGGCCGCAAATGCAGGTCACGAATTCCCTGCGATAAGGCAGGGTGGCGGACAGTATGAACTGTACAAGGACAAGCACGGCTTTGTTATCGGAGGAATGGAGGGCATGCAGTATAAGGACTATGAGCTTCAGCTCGAACCGGGAGACAGCCTGTTCCTGTATACTGACGGCGTTCCTGAGGCTACGAACAGCAAGGAAGAGATGTTCGGCACTGACCGCATGCTCGATGCTTTGAATTCAGCTCCATATGTATCACCTCTGGAGCTGCTGATCAACGTGCGGACGGCAGTGGAGGACTTCGTACAGGAGGCCGAGCAGTTCGACGATCTGACGATGCTCTGCATCAATTACAACGGAAGCTCTGAGGAGAAGACTGAGGAAGGTAAAGAAGGTAAATAACTTCAATGAAAGATAAAGCGAGACCTGCTGCTGTGGCAGCAAGGAGGAAGATCAGAAAGGATCAGAAGGCCTGGAAATTTATCCGGGATGTCAATAACACAACTGTAACAGATCTCAACAAAATAGCCGTAGTGGACGGAAGCCGCAAGTACAGTTACGGGCTCATGTTCCGTGAGTGGGAGAGATACGCTTCGGTGTTCTCTTCGCTTGGGATGAGCGCTGAGAACGGCTCCAGGGTCGGCATACTCGGCTCCACCAGTGCTGAGGTCATCTTTGCGACATACGGTCTCAACATGGTCGGTGCCGGCGTATCTCTCGTGCCGGCTTACAGCGCCCTGACGCCAAAGAGGGTGTTCAATACGATCAAAAGCGAGCATCTGACTGACTGCATAGTC
>JAZUNV010000072.1:0-4957 GCA_045604305.1 Anaerovoracaceae bacterium
GCTACTTCGCTCTCGCCCTGTACGAATGTGCCGCCCACTTCAGGGAGCCTTCTGGCCATGTACTCAGGGATCTCGTTCTGCGGAGTGATAGGATAGCCTGCAAAGAAGCGGCATCCTGCTCTTACGGCTGCCTCTGCGATAGCTTCGGTGCCTTTCATAAATACACGATCTGCCATTTCAGTCTCCTTTCCTATCTCCACACCTCGATCGCCGACTCAGGGCAGATCTGAGCGCACATCGCACATCCGATGCAGTCCTCAGGCCTTGCCGAAGTCGCGTAGAGGTATCCCTTGGAGTTGACCTTCTCGCCGATCTCGATGCACTTCTTAGGGCACGAGATCACGCAATAGGAGCATGATTTGCAGGCTTCAGTCGTAATTTCGATTCTTGCCATGTAATTTCCTCCTTAAGTAATACAATATCTATCTAATCAACCCACGAATACGTGAGGAAGAGATCGATCGGTATGAGAGTCTTATCCGTAAGCTTTGAAGCCTCTTCAAAGATATCTCTCCTGACGCATGCGCTGTTCACGCTGGTGTAGCCGTCAAACAGCTCATCGATCCTGTCCAGACCATCCATGAATTCATTAACTGAGGTAGCATATCCGAGATTCGGATTTCCGAGAATATATATGTGGTCGAGCCGCATGGACCCGAGTATGTGCTGCATAGTTCCGTCTATCGTATCGACGCTCCTGGTCCACGGGCGGTACGGGTTCACGATGTATACAGGCACCGCATCATCCCTGCTGAGCAGGTCGCTGTATGCGCCGGCGAACTTCGCCGCCTGATGGCCGCCGCCTATGTCGAGCAGGGTGTAATTGTCCGAGACAAGGGAGACCCTGACTCCGCCTACCATTACAGGCGCGTCGAGGTACTGATCCTGATAGATTATGTTGACGCCGCGTCCTGCGAAGTCCTCCTGCATGTCGCGCGATCTGTAGAGAGGCTTCGTCTGATCGAGGTCGAAGAGGTCGACAGGCCTGCCCGTCCTCTCTGCCAGCTTGTTCGCGATGTTGAGCACGATCTCGCTCTTGCCGGAGCCCGCTTCGCCGATGAACACGAAGTTCTTCTTCTCGTTCATCATGTCGTCAAACGTCTTGTCTGCTTCGTAAAATAATCCCATGAGCCTGACTCTTAGTAAAAAAGGCCGTCCCCTTCATGTTCTGGAGCCGGTCTTCGATATTATCCGTGGTTATAGTTTTCTTCACCGGCTGAATCATCCAAGACCCCCGGCACCTTTATTTTTATACCCTATTTTCGGCTATTTTTCAAGTGAATACTGCGTGAAGAATAGCGTTTATGATATTATCTCTGCATGAAGATCTTAAGCATTACAGCCCAGAAGCCGCATTCAACGGGCAGCGGCACATATCTGACCGAGCTGGTGAGATCCTTTGAGCGGATGGGACATCAGCAGGCCGTGGTCTGCGGCATATACCCGAGCGACGAGGTGTCGTTCCCTAAAGGGGTCGACTGCTATCCTGTCTTCTTCGTCGATGAGAACGAACAGCACGGGATACACTTCCCCATCGTCGGCATGTCCGACATAATGCCGTACGAATCGACCATGTACCGAGACCTGAGCCCTGAGATGGTCGACGAGTTCGAGTATGAATTCATCAAAGCGATCGACAAGGCGGTCGGCGAGCTCGATCCGGACCTGATCATATGTCATCACCTCTTCCTGCTCACAGCTCTGGTCAGGAAGCACTACCCTGACCGGACCGTATGCGGGATCAGCCACGGGACAGACCTGCGTCAGATGGTCAACTGCGGCTGGCTCAGCGAGCTGGTCCGTCCGTACATAGCCGGGCTCGACATGGCCTTCGCGCTTCACGAGGAGCAGGCCATACGGATCAAAGAGATATTCGGCATGGACGATGCCAAAGTCAAGGTTCTGGGAAGCGGATATAACAGCGGTCTCTTCAATACCGCCGGCAGAGAGGAGTACGAGGACGACGATCCCGTCAGGCTCTGCTATGCCGGCAAGATAAGCCGGCCCAAGGGCGTTCCCGAGATGCTGGCTGCACTTGCAGAGCTCGCGGAAGATCCCCTCGTTCCCGCATTCAGGCTAGCCATGGCGGGAGGCTGTCAGGATGAGGTGCTGATGAGCAGCCTTGACCGGCTTCCCCCTTACATCAGTTACATGGGCCAGATCCCTCAGGCGGATCTTGCAGCCATGCTGCGGGAGAGCGATGTATTCATACTGCCTTCGTACTTCGAAGGTCTTCCTCTGGTGCTGATAGAAGCCATGGCTTCGGGATGCATACCCGTCAGCACGGATCTGCCGGGTGTCAGGGAATGGATAGACAGCAACGTTATCGCATCCAATGTGCGCTACGTTGAGATGCCTGAGATGAAAAGCATAGATGAACCTACAGACGAAGGCCGCCTACGGTTCACAGAGGATCTTGCGGAGGTCATAAGGAATACGATCACAGACGTGCGCACCGGCGATGCGGGACCGCTGCCGGACACAAGCGCCATCACCTGGGATGCAGCCGCTGCGAGACTGCTCGGCTGGTTCGCTCTCAGCTGACAGGCAGCTCAGGATATTTGTCAAAGAAAAAGCAGCCGGATTCGAGATTCTTTCGAAACGGCTACATTTTTATTCTGTAATACTTCTCTTTACTTATATTTCTCCTGACTCTTCAGTTTCACTTGTCAGCGGGGCGTCGAAGTCCAGTATGTTGCGGGCCCTGATCTCGACTGCTTCAGCTATCGCGAATACCACATCGAGTGATGGTCCGTAGAAGACTCCGCCATGATGAGGGATGATACACGCATGTGTCTCTCTGAGCGTCTTCACTACCTCCCGGGCCAGTTTCTCCGTGCCGGCAGGTGCGTAACCGGTAGTCTTCACATCACCTATGAGATTCTGCAATTCTCCCTCTCCGAGCCTGAATCCCGCTTCGCAGGCGGCGAACACGCTTATCCCGTTGGAGCGCGTATGGATTATCGCTCCGCAGCCCGGCAGCTCCTTATACGCCTCGGCGTGCATCCTCACTTCACTGCTCGGCATGCGCTGGCTGCCGTACTCCAGGGTGTGTATATTGACCTTGACTATATCCTCTATCTTTATCTCGAAGTAATCCATCGATGAAGGAGTGATCAGCATCTCATCGTCATTCAGCCTGACCGACAGATTGCCCCATGAACCGTATGAGAGATCGTGTCTTACCAGATCCTTGCCGAAGTCCACGAGCTTCGCTCTCAGATCAAGTTCCTTCTCGTTGAATCCTATGTATTCGACATTGACGCCTTCGTTGCGGTTCGTATAGTCTGATACGAATCTGCGTCTGTATTCCTCGGCCCACTCCTTTTTGATCGGCACGGTGCCCCCGATGAGCCTGCCGTGGTTCTCCGCCTCGCATGCCTTCTCGACTATCTGGATTCCTGCTACGGCTTTCTTCAGATTGGAGGCTGCCGCAAGTGCACCGACCCCCTTGATGAGGCATACGCTCGACCTGTCCAATGCGCTCAGGATGGACGAAGGCGAGGAATCGGCTATGACACGGAGTTCAGGACCTGTGATCATGGCCAGGTCCTCAAGCGCGGTCCTGACACTTTTGCCGGAAGCGGATGCATTGACTGTATCAGGCGAGCACGCAAAGATTATCCCGTTGATGTCGGGACGGCTCCTGAAGATCCTTCCGACATCGCCGCTGTTGATGTCGCAGAGCTCAAAGCTCTCGGCTCCGATCTCCGAGAGGACCTTATTGCCGCCGGTGCTCATGTAGACATGGTCGTCCACCCTGATGCAAATCTGGCCGTACATTTTCTTGAATCTGCCGTGAAAGCCTTTGATGGCGTTGCTCAGCAGAAGTTCCGGTGTCTTCAGATCCATAACCAATCTCCAGTCACTTGATCCGCCCGGAAGATGCCGTGCGGTACAAATCAATAAGCGAAGCATATACCATACTTCGCTTATCCCGATACTAACACATTATGTCTGTTCTATTACGCTATATTTATAAACGTTAATCAAGAAACTGAGTCTGCTGTCTCGGTCCCCGATCTCCTCTCTCTTACCCCGCGTATCTCGCCGTATGTGAATATCGCAAGACCGATCCAGATGATCACCAAAGCCAGCATCTGGACCCTGTCGAAAGGCTCTTTGAATGCGAATATCCCGAGCAGAAGCGAGATCGTAGGGCTTATATACTGCGCGATGCCTATCAGCACGAGTGGCACCTTCTTCGCCGCGATCCCGAAGAGGCCCACCGGTATCAGGGTCACGAGCCCGCTCAGGAACATGAGCGCGTACTTCCCCGGAACGTTGACGCTCAGCGCTCCTATCCCTCTCGCCTCTATGTATATGATGACAAAGAATGAGATCACGGCGTATACCATAGTCTCATACACGAGCGCGATGAACGGCGGGATCTCCGATGTCTTCTTGATGGCCGAATACGTCGCCCACGTGAAGATGAGTCCCAGCGCGACACCCGGTAGCTGCCTGAAGTGGATCAGAATGACTATGATAGCGATGACAGCGCAGATCATGGCCGCGGAATTGTACACGGTCAGCTTCTCCTTGAAGATGAAGATGCCGAAGGCGCATATCACGATAGGCTCTATGTAGTAGCCTATCGACGCCTGTATGACCCTGCCGGAATTCATCGCCCAGATGTATATGCTCCAGTTCGCAGTCAGTATGAGGCCCGCCAGGATGTACTTGCGCCTTATGGCCCTGTCCCTGAAAGGTCCCCATATCTCCTCCCTGCTGTACATGATCCGTGCGGCTATATACGAATAGATGAACATCGTAAATATCCTGTAGAGTATGATCTTCCATGACTCTATAGGATCGAGGGCCTGCCAGTATATGGGCAGGAATCCCCACATGAGCTGGCACGCCAGGATACACATCAGCCCGGTCCTGTATTCGCTGTCCGCGGTCTTTATCGCCGCGCCTGTTTTATCGCTCACTTATGCTCTCTCCCAATTCC
>JAZUNV010000073.1:0-4249 GCA_045604305.1 Anaerovoracaceae bacterium
TCTTAAGAGGTGGGTCAATTCACAGTGTTAAATTGTCAAGGTGCTATATCTTCTGGCCGATAGGATCTTGCTGTCTGCTGCCCGAAGGGGTGGGTCAGTTTTAAACGTTAATCCCGGGTCAGTTTTAAGTGTAAATCAATATATAGCAGAAGAACTGCACGAATGCCCTGATAAGCATACGTGCAGCTCTAAATAATTGATGCTCGATGATCAGCCCTTGAATTCCTTTTTCTCTTTGCCGAAGTGCAGCTCCTTGAGGCCTTCCACTTCGTCACAGATCTCTCTGAGATTGCAGCTGTGGCAGTCCGTAGCCATGCCCTCGAGTATCTTGGACAGGGTCTTGGTGATATCTCTCACCTTCTTAGCGTCCTTCTTCATCTCGGCGTAATCGGCGTCGTCAACAGTCAGGAATATCATCTTCACTGCGATTATATCCGGATTCTGCCTGAACTGCTTTATGTACGAATTGCCCACCTTCTCGAAGGTGATGCCCCTGCTGACGGCCTCTTTCGAGACTCTCACCTGCTCGCGGAAGCTCTCGGACGAGCTTCTGATCATGTACCCCTTCGGATAGACGTGGTACTTCACGAAGTCTATGTCCTGTATAGCTCTGAACAGCGGCTCTGTGTCTTCATCGTTCTCACCGCTGAGTTCCTTCACCTTTATCACAGCGATCCTCGCGAAAGGCACGCTGTCTCTGATCTCATTCAGATCCTTTCCGTATACCAGGATCTCATCCTTTGTCGCATAGTCTCCCGATGAGACGCATGCGTAATTGACGGCCGGCTTGCCGTCGCCGCCGAGTTCGTAAGCGGATTCTCTCTGCATGACAAGCTGATTGCCGCCTACATCCTCCCAGCACCTGGCCGGATCGTAGTCGTAGCGCCTAGGCTCCGAACTGCCGATCATGCCGTCGATTTTTTCAATAATTGAATTGTATAGTTCCATACCTGTTCCTCTTTAGCATTGTCATTAAGTGTGTAATAATTGTCTGATCTCGACTGGTGATACACACTTTTTCTATTTTTACCCTCTAATCAGCTGCTCAGGAGCCCATAGTGTGTATAAATGTCTGAAATATCCTCAGCCATACACACTATTTCTGAAAAAGTGTGTATCACTTCTCATTATCCGGATGTTTTTACACACTTTCGCTCTTTTATGACTGTTTCGGATCGTTTCGCATTACGAAGTGTGTATGGATTCGTCAATATTTAGAAAAATTACACACCGGCTCTCTGTGCGCGGCTCTTATTCGGAACCGCGTGCTCTCTGTGCGCGGCTCTAATATGGAACGCCCCCGCACCTGAAGTGCAGGGGCATGCCATAAAGATCGTGTCCTTTTAGAATTTGATATCCACATCTTTGCGGTCGAAGATCTCATTTACTCTCTTGTAAGCCCATGCGAGGAGCTTCTGGTCGAGATTGAGGAAGTAGACCACGAAGAGTGCTCCCGTTGCCATCAGGCAGACCTTGAACAATGTGCTGAACAGCCTGCAGATAAAGCAACGCTTCTTTCTTCTGAATAAAAACATTACAGTTCTCCTTTCGGATTACTACTTCGCCTGTCCCTTCTGACGAGCGAATTCAGCAGCGCCGAGCGCTCCCATCAGCTGCGGGTCGGTCTTGAGATTGATGACCTTGAGCTTGAGTACGTGCTCGATAGCGTTCTTGAGTCCGTCATTCTTGGCGCATCCGCCTGTCAGAGTGATGGAATCAGTAGCGCCTGCCTTCTTAGCCATTACGAAGCATCTCTTTGCAACGGCCATCTGGATACCTGCAGCGATCTCATCCATTGGCTTGTTCTCACCAACGAGTGTGATTACCTCGGACTCAGCGAATACTGTGCACTGTGCGGTGATAGGGATCACGTTCTTAGCAGTCAGTGACAGCTTCGAGAACTCAGCGAGAGTCATCTCGAAGGATCTTGCCATTGCCTCGTAGAATCTGCCTGTACCTGCAGCGCACTTGTCGTTCATAGCGAAGTTCTTGACTGTGCCGTCAGTATCTACTGCGATACCCTTGACGTCCTGTCCGCCGATATCGATGATAGCCTTTACGCTCGGGTCAGTTACGTGTACGCCCATAGCGTGGCAGGATATTTCGGAGATGTTCTCGTCAGCGAAAGGAACCTTGTTACGTCCGTAACCTGTACCGATGAGGTACTCGAGGTCCTTCGAGGACTTGAGGCCAACCTTGCCCAGTACTTCGTCCATAGCGAGTCTTGCAGACTGCTCGGAATTGATCTTGCTCTTGATGGTAGTATCAGCTACGATCTTGCCATCCTCATCGAGGATAACTGCCTTAGTATAAGTTGAACCTACATCACAGCCGCCATAATATTTCATAACTCTTCTCTCCTTATAAATCTTTTTTGTTAAAAAAGTACTTATCAGCCGGTTGAATTATATATCATTTCAACCATATGTGAAACGGTTTTTTGCCTTCCGGTTTCCGCTCAGCTCCATCGCAGGAGCTCAGTCTCCGAAGACCTCTCTCTACATACCCAGTTCGTCGTCGAAGTCGCAGAGTGTCGGATCTACCGGCTCAGCCTGCATTACAGTCCTCATGTACTCGTTGACCTTGTCTCTCATGGTCTTCCTGGAAACCGTTCTAGGGTCCATGAGGTCATGCTCGATCCAGATCATGTGATGATTCCTGTCTCTGCATGTGTCATCGAGTATACCCTGGAGCGTAGCCATGTTCTTGCATGCTACGTTCTGGTACATAATGATGATCTCGGCTCTCCAGTCTTCGACCTGTCTCCACATCTCGTCAACTACATTGTGGTAACCGCCGTTTGTATGTCTTCTCATTACCATACGCTCGTAGAGTCTTGCGAGATCCATAAGAGCCTCTTCCTTGTCCTCTGTCTCGAGCTTCTTGGTGAAGTTCAGCGATTCCATCTCGACGAGGATGTCGATTCCCCAGCAGTTAGCCAGCCAGTTCGAGAAGTTCGCATAGTAGTGAGCCGGGCAGGACCATACGATCCCTCTGTAGCGCATCTTGTTGCGCCATGCCTGCTCGCGTCTCTCGTACGCCTTCATCATCAGGATGTAGACCTTCTCGAAGGTCGGGATGACACGAGGGTCAGCGCCGCCGTCCATCTCGTAGTTCCACTTACGGAAGAGCTCGTACGAAGGTCCGATGATCTGCGGATAGTCGGTCTTGTTGACTTCCCACTTCTGCAGCTCGTATGCAGTCTCTTCGTTGAATCTCTTCATCTGCTTGAAGTAAGCATCCCAGCTCCACTTCGCGCCTGTGACTTCCTCTACGAACTTGATGCAGCCCTTGATGTCCTGAACGGCATCCTGAGTAGTCTCTTCGTACTCGTATCTGACCGGGAATGTCAGGTGATATACCGGCAGATCCGGGAATCTTCTGCTCATGTAGGACGAAGCCATTGTCGAACCGTCGCAAGGCATCGAGCTCGAGATGAAGCAGGAACCCATGTGTGGCAGAGCGTCGATTACGAGCGCGCCGCACTCGGACGAAGGTACCGGGCATGTATCAGCCGGAAGTCCGAAGCTCTCTACGGCATCGATGTAAGGAACGCATGTCAGCTGGTCGATCTCGGATACCAGGAATACCGGCATGAGCTGGTAAGGGATACCGAGGAGATCAGGGAATCCAGCCATGATCTGTCCCATAGTCATCTCGTCGAAGAGCACGACCTTCTTGTTGAGCTGTGCCGAATTACCGTTCTTCTTGTCGCACTTGGCGAGGAATACGAGGTTCTCAGCTACATAACGGAAGATATCGTATGTCATCAGGTGAGACATCTTCAGAGCGCTGCCCTTCTGACCCATGGTGTTCTTGTCCATGAAGCCTACGCAGCAGAAGTACGAGATCATCCATCTGTAGTAGAATGTCGAGTTCAGGGCAGGGATGAGGTCCTTGCTGAATGTAGTCAGCAGCATGAGCCACATCTTGCCCCATCTGTAGAAGGCGTAAGCTGTGTCAGCAGCGCCTCTCCACTCTCTTCTTACAGGCACCATGTCGCCCTTGCGGTAGAGCTTGCCGAGAGTCTTCTCACCGTAGAGGAAGATCTCCTTGAGCTCTTCAGGGCTCATCTCCATGGCCTGTTTGATCTCAAGAGCGCATCTTGCGAGATCGTCTCTGCACCTGTCGACCTGCTTGGCAGCGAAGCCCTTGAAGTCGGCCTCTTTGGTCATGTCCATGATGATCTTGCCGACCTCCATGAGGTTCTTGCCCTGGGCCTTGAAGTCCATGTTGTCCTTGCAGCGCC
>JAZUNV010000074.1:0-5042 GCA_045604305.1 Anaerovoracaceae bacterium
TCTCGCATCAGGAAGGCCATGCGGCCTCCGTTCTCGGAGACGAGAGGGATGAAGTCATATTCATGCATCTGTCGGGCGGGACTACGGAATTCCTGCTCTGCAGACCTGATGGATCCGGCTACGAGATGAGCATCGCCGGAGGGACCAAAGACATATCCATTGGGCAGCTGCTGGACAGAGCCGGAGTTGCGATGGGTCTTGAGTTCCCGTCGGGCAGATATCTCGATGAGATGGCATGGGAAGTCCTGGAGCCTGCCGATTTCAACGCGGGCAGTATCAGCTTTGAAGGCGTGATGCCGAGGATCAGAACTGAGAACGGATACTTCAATCTGTCCGGCGCCGAGACGAGGCTGCTAAGGTATATAGATAATAACAGGGACGATAAGGCGATGAAGCTCGCTGTTGCCGAAGTATTTACTGCGATATGCAGTTTGCTGACGGGTAAAGCAGACGAGCTGGCTTCAGAGCACGGCATAGAGAAGGTATACATGGCCGGAGGAGTCGCATCGAGCAGGACTCTGAGAGAGCTGATCAGGCGTACAGATCATAAAGCAGAGATAATATTCGGGGATCCGCTCCTGAGCGGAGACAATGCCGTCGGCACGGCTTTGCTGACAAAGAAGATCAGAGAATCAGAATGAGACCGGTAAGCGTATCACAGGTAAACGAATACATCGCAAAGAAGCTGAGAGACGACCTGAATCTCAGGGGTCTTGCCGTGGAAGGAGAGATATCCGGACTCAGCAGGAGCGGTCAGCATTACTATCTGACCCTCAAGGACGCTGATTCGATGATACGCTGCGCGATCTGGGGAACGAATGCAGCTAAGATCGATATGTCCCTTGTAGAAAACGGTAGAAAGATAGTCGCGATCTGCGATATCAGTCCGTACGCAAAAGGCGGAAGCTATTCCCTGAGCATCAGGCATGTCGAAGCCGTCGGCGAAGGAGACCTTGCCGCTGAATTCAACAGGATAAGGGAGAAGCTTGAAAAGGAGGGGCTCTTCGACAAAAAGTGGAAGAAGCCGATCCCTGTCTTCCCGTACAGAGTCGGTGTCGTGACTTCGGCCACAGGAGCCGCCATAGAGGATATACGCAAGATCATCACAGCTAAGAACGACTTCACGGATATACTCATTTTCCCGACGCTCGTTCAGGGAGTAGGGGCAGTGAACAGCATATGCGATAACATCATGCTCGCCAATGAACTCAGCAGGTCAGGGACTCACATAGATACGCTCATTGTGGGACGCGGAGGTGGATCGCCTGAGGATCTGGCCGCCTTCAACGATGAGGAAGTTGCGAGAGCGATATTCGCTTCTGAGATACCTGTCATAAGTGCGGTAGGACATGAAGTCGACTTCTCAATATCCGACTTCGTCGCCGATGTAAGAGCCGAGACTCCTACGGCCGCGGCTGATATGGCGGTCATGGATACGTTCCAGCTAAGAGATGACATAGACAGGAGCAGGGAGATACTCGTGACCGCGATCGGACAGAAGATCACGGCCGAGAGACGGATACTCGACAGCGGATCAGAGCTCCTGAGAGCCAATATGAGAGCGAGACTGTCGGAAGCCGTGAGCGCGGTGGACAAAGCAGTCATCGTACTGAGGGAGAACGATCCGCGAAGCATATTCTCCAAGGGATACGCGGCGGTCACCGGAGCAGACGGCTCGATAATAGCGAGTACTAAGGATATAACAAGCGGAGAGGAGTACACGATCAGGATGAGAGACGGAAGCTTCACCGCGAAGGCTATCGAAGTTTATACAGAGTAGTATAATAAATGTCATTCTGAGGAGTGAAACGACGAAGAATCTCGCTGTACGATGAGATACTTCGCTGCGCTCAGGATGACATATAATATAACAGAGAGGTCAGATATGGCAGACAAGACTTTTACGGAATCACTTAAGAACCTGCAGAACGCTGCAGGCGAGATAGGCAAACAGGCGACTACCCTTGAGGATTCGCTCAGGCTCTTTGAGGAGGGCATGAAGGAAGCAGAATTCTGCAGGGAGATACTCGACAGTGCCGAGCAGAAGATACAGATATACGAAAAGGAAGTGTTCAAAGATGCGTAGTTTTGACGAGTATAAAAAAATTATCAACGAGCACCTTACGGACTGCCTTCCCGATCTGCCTGAGGAATCGGCCGTACTGCGTGAAGCCATGGAGTACAGCCTCAAGGTAGGCGGCAAGAGGCTGAGGCCGTCGCTGCTGCTCGCGGCATGTGAATTCGCGGGAGGCTCTCTTGAGGAGGCTCTGCCGTACGCACTTTCGATAGAATATATCCATACATATTCACTTATCCATGACGATCTTCCGGCGATGGACAACGACGATCTGAGACGCGGCAAGCCGACCAACCATAAGGTATACGGCGAAGCGATGGCGATACTCGCAGGAGACGGGCTCCTGTCGAGGGCTGCTGAGGTCGTTACGGGTGAACCGCTCAGATACGCAGATGATCCCGTCAGGATGAGAGGCCATATACGCGCTGCTCATGAGATCATGTCGCGTGCCGGCTCGACCGGCATGGTAGCAGGACAGACCGCTGACGTTACGGGAGAGAACAAAAAGGCGACAGCGGAGCTCGTCAGATATATCGAGGAGCACAAGACAGGCGACCTGATCACTGCTCCTGTCAGAGCAGGGCTCATGATAGCTGGCGCTGACGATGACATGCTCGCGGCATTTACAGAATTCGCCATGGATACCGGTATAGCATTCCAGATCCTCGACGACATACTCGATATAGAAGGGGACGCAGGCCTGATGGGCAAGACTCTCGGCAAGGATGAGGACGAAGGCAAGTGCAATTACGCGTCCGTCCACGGAATGGACGCTGCAAAGGAAGAGCTACACAGACTCACTGCCGAGGCCAAATCGGCCCTGGCAGTCTACGGAGAGCAGGCAGCCTTCTTCACCGAGCTTGCGGACTCACTTGAAATACGTAAATACTGAAGCTGAACAAAAATGCTACAATATAATCATCTAAGAAATAAAAGGGAGGAAGGATCAATGAGTTTAAAAACAAGCAAAACGATTCTGAAGATCTTCGGTATCTTCGACATTATCAGCGGTATATTAGTACTGATTCTCGCTGTCCTGGGCCTTATGGGAATTTCAACTCTGTCCCCGGAAGATGTCGCAGCTGATCCATCTATAGGTAACGGGGTCATTGGCGTTATTTTCTTACTGGTCCTCGCACTGCTGGCCCTGCTTGAGGGTATCTTTTCATTAAGAGGTGCCAAGGACCCTGCAAAGATCATGCCTGCATGGATCTTCGCGATATTCAGTGTTATCTCTTCTGTCATCGGTCTTTTTACCGGAGGCAATATGGGAAGCTCTATCTCCACTCTGATCATCAACATCGTGATATTCATAGCGGCGAACAACATCAAGAAATCCAGAGCTGCAAGGTAGCATATGAAAAAAGAACGGCTTGATGTACTGCTTGTAAATAACGGACTTGCTGAATCGCGTGAGAAGGCGAAGCGCACCATCATGGCGGGCCTCGTCACAGTTGACGGAAGAGTGGAAGACAAACCAGGATCCACTTTTGATGCGGAAGCCGAGATCAGCGTCACGGGCAAGGAGTGCCCTTATGTGAGCCGCGGCGGTCTCAAGCTCGAGAAGGCGATAGATGAGTGGGGAGTAGACTGTAATGGCGCGGTGTGCATGGACATGGGAGCTTCCACGGGAGGCTTCACTGACTGCATGCTTCAGCACGGTGCCGTCAAGGTATATGCGATAGATGTCGGCTACGGTCAGCTCGACTACAAGCTCAGGACCGATGATCGCGTCGTCAACATGGAGAAGACCAATATCCGCTATCTCGATACCGCACTTATCGAGGAGCCTATAGATCTCATCTCTATAGATGTCAGCTTCATCTCACTGAAGCACATGTTTCCGGTCGCATCTAAGGTGCTTGCTGACGACGGCAAGGTCGTATGTCTTGTAAAACCTCAGTTTGAGGCCGGAAGGGAACAGGTCGGAAAGGGTGGTATAGTACGCGATCCAAGGGTACACGAAGAGGTGATAAACAATGTCATAGGATACGCCGCGGAGAACGGATTGTATCCTCATGTACTTTCTCATTCACCTATCAAGGGAACCAAGGGAAATATCGAATATATACTTTTACTTTCGCCAAAAAAGTGCGATAATGAATTAGGTGTGAGCGACGTTGTAAAAGCCTCTCACGCCGCACTGGACAGATAGTTATTTAACTGTTGTTATCAAATTATATCTTGCTTATCTTTTAATATTTTTTACAAGGAGATGCCAAATGGAAGTATCAAAAAGATGTGCAGTAATGCAGTTCTCGCCAATCAGAAGATTCAACGTATTTGCTTTTGAAGCCGAGAGAGAACACGGCAAGAAGGTCTATCGTCTCAACATCGGACAGCCGGATATCGAGACGCCTGACTGCTTCATGGAGGCCATCAGAAAGTTCGACAAGAAGGTCATCGCATACGCTGAGTCGCAGGGAATCGATGAACTGCGCGACGCCATGATCTACTACATGAAGAGAGACTTCGACATGGAGTATGAGAGAGACGACATCCTCATCACAAACGGAGGATCCGAGGCTCTTATCCTCGCGTTCACAGCACTGCTGAACCCTGGTGATGAAGCTCTCATCGCTGAGCCTTTCTACACTAACTATAACACATTCTGCAACGAGGTTTCCGGCGTTCTCGTACCGCTGACAACTTCCGCAGAGGACGGCTACAACTGGGCAAAGAGAGACCTCATCGAGGCTGCTATCACTCCTAAGACAAAGGCTATCTGCTGCCTCTCGCCTGGCAACCCTACAGGAAGAGTACTCACTCTTGAAGACATGAAGCTCATCGGCGACATCGCTAAGGAACATGATCTGTGGATCATCTCCGACGAAGTTTACAGAGAGTTCGTATATGACGGAGCTGAGGCTCATTCATTCGGACAGCTCGACGATATCGCTGACAGAGTCGTTATCATTGACTCCGTTTCCAAGAGATGGTCAGCTTGCGGCGCAAGAGTCGGTGC
>JAZUNV010000075.1:0-10984 GCA_045604305.1 Anaerovoracaceae bacterium
CTCATCTATTTCGGACTTGTCACCGAAGATCACACCGCGTATGAAGCCCGAGCTCTCTTCATCAAAGTACCCGAGGAATTTCTCGCGGTTCCCGTACAGACGGCGCCTCAGTCTCCCTGCCATGTCAGCGCTGCTGTCCTCTATGTCGACACCGTCAGCCCTGAAATACAGGCATATCCCCTTTGCTCTGAGATACATCCTGTTGTCGAAGCATCCGGGGTCGTCCGCTGATACTGTCTCTCTGAACTCTCCTCTTGCGATGACAGTCGTTCCGCTGAGTTCATACGCAGGCATGTCAGTCTCAGCTCCGCTCTCATCATACATCGGGTGCCTGGAGTAATGTGTGAGCGTCAGCTGCAGCTTCATGCCCCTGCACGGATCGTCGGCTTTCCTGACAGTCATCCTGAGCCTGTCATCCCTGATATCCGCACTGATGACCCTGGCCCGGAGCTGAGCCTCGCTTCCGGCAAGCGCGGAGACTTCAGACTCATATGCGGCGTATTTGAGAGCGAATATCATGAATCCCATCATCATGAATGCAGCAAGCACTGCCTTGGTCCTGCTGTCATTATATATGCCGAGATCAGCAAACATGATCGCAAGCGAGACCGCAGCCAGAAGTCCGAATGCAAGCACCGGCCTGATTTCTTCCAGCATAAAAAAGCCGGCTGTGATACCGGCTGTGTACATTATCGTATATGCTGTCAGTTTCCTTCTTAGCATGGCGGGTATCTCCTGCCATGATTCTAAAGGTTCATGTCTCTCAAAACTGTACAGACTTTGTCATGCGTTTTTTGTCGGATTTCGGGGATTTTCCGCAGTTTCCATGGACCCGGCATCCTGTAAGCGTTCAAATCACTGTGTTTCGTACTGACGGGGACTTATCCACATATCGCGCGGATCTCTGCAGCCCTGTCATCTGCCCTGAACACCGCTGAACCGGCAACGATTATGTCAGCTCCTGCTTCTCTTACGAGATGAGCATTGGACGAATTGATGCCTCCGTCGACCTCTATCTCGTATGAGAGTCCGAGCTCTGTTCTCCTGGCTTTGTAGTATTCGAGCTTTGGCAGGCAGCTGTCCATGAACTTCTGCCCTCCGAAGCCCGGTTCCACAGACATGACAAGTATCATGTCTATGTCTGCGAGGTATGGATCCAGGACCTTCGGATCTGTACCTGGCTTGATGGAAACTCCGGCCTTCGCGCCCAGGTCCTTTATCGCCTTTATGGTAGCGGCCAGATCATCGCAGGCCTCGTAATGTACCGTGATGAACTCCGTGTTGTCCGTCATGAACCTGTCTATATATCTGACAGGTTCGAATATCATCAGATGGACGTCATAAGGAGCTTCTGCCACAGCATTGAGGCTTTTCATCACGTCCGCACCGAAGCTTATATTAGGGACGAATGCACCGTCCATAACATCGATATGGAGGTAATCTATGCCCTTGCTGCACATGTCCTTTACATCATCACCGAGCCTTGCGAAATCCGCTGCGAGTATCGACGGTGCTATCTTTGCCATTTCTTTACCTCCTCTGTCATCATTATGTATGAATCGTATCTGCTGCAGGCTATTTCTCCCCTGGCCAGAGCTTCCTTGACTGCGCACTCAGGTTCATTGACATGCATGCAGTCAGCGTATCTGCACATTCCGTTGTGTTCCCTGAATTCAGGGAAGAGCTCTCTGATGCGTATCGGCTCCGTCTCCGGCATGTCGAGAGATGTGAATCCGGGCGTATCGTAGAGCATGGTCCCGTCAGCTAGAGGGAATATCTCGACGTGCCTTGTCGTATGTCTGCCCCTGCCTGTCTTTGAGCTTACGTCTCCGGTCTCTGCACTCAGCTCCGGCGGGATATCCTCGCTTCCCAGAATCTGATTTGTAATGGTCGATTTGCCTACGCCGGACGGCCCCGCAAGAGCCACCCTGTGACCAGATATGATCCCTCTGAGCTCATCCATGCCATCCCCTGTAAGAGCATTTACCGATACGGCGGGATATATCCTCCTGTAGATCTCCAGAACTCTCCTGACCTCGTCCTGAGGCGCAAGATCGGTCTTGGAAATGCATACGGCAGGCTTGATGCCTGCGAGCTCGCAGCCTGCTATCAGCTTGTCGATGACCGGAAAGTTCACCTCAGGCTGCACTAAAGAAAACACGACCACCAGAATATCCAGATTGGATACGGGTGGTCTTGTCAGATAGTTCCTGCGTTCGATGACTCTGTGTATGACGCATTCGTCATCCTTGTCGTTTACGTCGATATCAAAATCGACTATATCGCCGACATAGATCAGATCTTTGTTTCTCTTGAGATTTCCGCGAGCTTTGCCCATGACAACATCGCTGCCGTCATGGACAAAGTAGAATCCGCCTATGCCTTTGATTACTGTTCCTGTCATGCCGGGATACTCACTGCTGCTGTTGTTCCTGCTGCTGGGCAGGATCAGTCTGCTCCGGCGCCGGAGTCGGTTCAGGCGCAGGCTCAGGCCCCTGGCTCACCTGCAGGTCGATGGATGTGCCCTTGTCGAGCTGCGAGTTGGCCTGATACTGCTGATATATTACATAGCCCTTGCCTATGCTTTCGTCATAGTCATAGGTGATATTGCCGACCTTGAATCCGGCTGACTTGATTGCCTTCTGGGCATCCTCAAGCGACATCCTGGTGACAGAAGGTACAGTAGCCTTCTCGGTTCCCTTGCCGTCGGATACCACGATATTGATCCTGCTCTCCTTGTCGAGAGTCGATCCGGCTACAGGATCCTGTTCGAGGACCTTGCCGGCCTTCTCAGGTGAAGTGACTGTCTTCTTGTTGCCGAGCACGTATCCGTGGCTTTCGAGATAAGCCGCGACGTCCTCTTCCTGCATGCCTACTACATTAGGTACGAGTCCTTCCTTGCTGCCCTTGGAAAGATTGATCGTGATAGTGCCTTCCTTAGGCGTTTCAGTACCGGCTTCAGGATCCTGGAGGCATACCCTGCCTTCGGCTATGTCAGATGAATAGATGTCCTTGCCCTGCTTGATCTTGAATCCCTCGGCTTCAGCCTTTGATGTAGCCTCCTCGAGTGTCAGATCCATCAGATCAGGAGCAGGCTTGGTAGCCGAGAACACTCCCATCTTCCAGGCTGCGATACCGCCACCGATGAGCATCAGAGCTACGATGACTGCGGCGATTATCGCTATCTTTTTCTTGTTCTGTTTCTTTCTGTTGCGCTCTCTCTGCTCGACTTCCTTCTCGACGTCCTTCTCGAATTCCTCTCTGCGCTTATTGCGCTTTTCAATGACCTCGCTGGACTCGAAAATGGAAGCTCCTGCAACGTTCGTAACGAAGGAGATGTTGTCAAGCTCCTGGATCAGCTCGTCGGCGTTTGCGTATCTGTTGGTCTGATACTTGCTTGTCGCCTTCATGACGCATCTGTCGAGTGCAGGCGGGATGCCCGGCTCGAGCTCGATCGGAGGAACTATCTCCTCGTTGATATGCTTGAGAGCAACTGTGACCGGATTGTCTCCGTCGAACGGCACCTTGCCGGTCAGCATCTCGTACATGACGATGCCGAGCGAATAGATGTCAGAGCGCTCATCAACATAATTGCCCCTTGCCTGCTCAGGCGAGAAGTAATGTACTGAGCCTACGATCTTGCTGCCTGTTGAAAGCGTAGCATCGTTGACCGCTCTTGCGATACCGAAGTCCGCAAGCTTGACCACTCCGTCGTTAGTGATCATGATGTTGTGAGGCTTGACGTCTCTGTGTATTATCTTGTTCTTGTGCGCTACTCTGAGGGCCGAAGCTACCTGCTTCGAGATGTCTATTACCTTGCGGTAATCCATCGGTGCTTCTCTTTCAATGATCTTATTGAGAGTATCGCCCTCTATGAGTTCCATTACGATGTAATTGATATTGCCTTCACGGCCTACATCGTATACGCCCACGATATTCGGATGTGAAAGACCGGCCGCAGCCTGCGACTCTCTCTTGAAGTTCTCCACAAAGGTAGCGTCCTTTGTGAATTCAGGTCTCAGGATCTTAACAGCGATGTAACGGTTGAGGAGCTTGTCCTTGCCCTTGTATACAACAGCCATACCGCCGTCGCCGATCTTCTCGAGAAGTTCGTATCGTCCGGAAAGTATTCTGCTCGCCATAACTAACCCTCCAAAGCCACGCAGATGACTGAGATATTGTCGTTGCCGCCGTTCTCATTGGCCAGAGCAACAAGGTCCTCTGCGCACATTTTCATATCATCGAATCTTGTAATCGTAGACAGGATGGTCTCGTCATCGACTTCGTCGTACAGACCGTCACTGCAGAGAAGGATGAGATCGCCCTTTCCGACCGGAACGCAGAAGCAGTCAGGCTCATTATTGGCGTTGGCTCCTATCGCTCTGGTGATAACGTTCTTCCGGGCGTGAAGATGAGCTTCCTCTCTGGTGATGGCTCCCATCTTGACCAGATCGTTTACGTAGGTATGATCGTCAGTGATCTGCTGGATCATGCCGTCGTGTATCAGATAGACGCGGCTGTCTCCCACGTTGGCAACATACATCTCATCATCTCTAACATATGCAAAAGTAAGCGTAGTAGCCATCCCGGAGTACTGCGGCTTAGCTTCCGACAGTTTTATTATGAACTGGTTGACATAATTGACGGCTGCTCTGAAGTATCTGAAAATCTCGTCTCTGGAACCCAGCCATTCAGGTGGATTATGACGAACGAATTTCTCCAGTGCATCAAGCGCCGACTGGCTCGCGATCTCGCCGGATCTGTTGCCTCCGACACCATCTGCCAGCATGAAGAAGTTTACATCTTCACAGGCTCTTAAAGAGTCCTCGTTGGTTGGTCTTCTTCTGCCTCTGTCTGTCATGTAACCGATTCTCATAAATACTAGTTCTCCGTCCTGTTAACTCGCATTCTTCCCTATAATACAATAGAAAAATCCTACTTTGCCATTATATGGCAAAAGTGTATTCATTTCAATGATTCGCGCTGAACTGCCGTTTTTGCTTAATAGATGTTTAATTACATCCTCGTTCTCGTTTTTATTGAGCGTGCAGGTCGAATACATGAGCCTTCCGCCCGGCTTCACATATGCGAATGCATTGTCGATCATGCTCTTCTGCATGTCGATCAGTCCCGGATATGTCTCCGGATCCGTCGTCAGCCTGATCTCCGGCTTGCTTCCGATGACACCGAGTCCCGAGCAAGGCACATCCGCAAGCACCGTATCAAAGCGGTCGCGAAAGCTGTCCTCAGGCACAGATGCATCGCATTTCATCACATCTACTATGCTGACGCCGGTCCTTTCCATCGCAGCTTTGATAAGCTCCAGCCTGTGAGGATGCATGTCACAGGCAATGATATGGCCTTTATTGCCCATGAGTTCGGCCATGTACCCGGTCTTGCCTCCGGGCGCCGCGCACATGTCGAGCATCTTACTCCCCGCCTGCGGGCTTAGTACCCTGACTGCCATCATTGACGACAGACTCTGCACGGAGAAGAAGCCCTCCCTGTACAGTCTGCCCGACAGTATGCCGCTCCCGCGCGCCCTTACAGCTTCGCTGCATTCCGGAGAAGCCTCGGCTTCTATACCGGCTTCCCTGAGTTCTCTGATGAGGCTGTCCCTGTCAGTTTTCAGCAGATTTACCCTCAGATACACCTCAGGAGCCGTGTTAAGAGCCTCGATGATGTCCGCAGCCTCGTCAGGATATTGTTCCTTCAAAAGCGAATAAACGGCTTCGCTGAACGACGCGCGTACATGTTCAGGCATGGAGGCATCATCGGATCCATCTCTGCTGCGTATGTATCCTCTGAGCATGCCGTTGATGAATCTGTCGCTTCCCTTAGCGACGGTCCTCGCAAGCTCCACTGCTTCGTTGACAGCGGCATGATCGGGTACGCTGTCCAGCCTGTCGATAGCGTATATCCCCATCCTCAGTATGATGAGAGGCCTGGTTTTGATGCTCTTTATACCTTTGGCCGCGAGCCTGTCTATAATGTAGTCCGCTCTGATCGTATCCCTGATCGTGCCCTTGGCAAACGTGCGAACGAAGCTCTCCCGGCAGCCCCTGTGGCGCGAAACAGCTTCGTTTACAGACATATTTGAATACGTTCCATCGGCATATACGCCCTTCAGAGCTTCGAATACCGTGATCCAGTCCTTATCCATTCACCGGTCCTCAGTTTCTCCTGCTGCCGGCGAGGATGAATATCCTGAGCAGGCTGGCGACCGCAGTAGCCAGTGCAGCCACATATGTCATGGCAGCCGCTCTCAGTACGGTCCTGGATCCGATATAATCCTCCTCGTTTACGAGGTTTAGCTCCCTGAGATTCTGGAGCGCACGGTTGGACGCGTTGAATTCCACAGGCAAAGTCACCAGATGGAACAGTATGACTACCAGGAAGCAGATCACTCCGACAGTGAACATGAAGCTTCCGTATGGCGACATCGTCGATGAGATGAGACCGAAGAATATCAGCGGCCACGAGATCATCTGAGTCAGATTGACCACAGGGACTATGCCGTTTCTGAAAGCGAGCGGAGCATAGTGCTGTGCATCCTGTATGGCGTGTCCCACCTCGTGACAGGCTATGCATATCGACGCGATAGATCTGGAAGCGTATACCTCCCTTGACAGGTTGAGGCTCTTCGTCTTCGGATCATAGAAATTGGTCAGCTGGTTGCCTCCGTTGAGGACATTGATGGCCACTCCGCCGAGTCCGTTGGCATCCATCATCGCTCTCGCAGCCTCGGCGCCAGTGATGCCTTTGCTGCAAGGGACCTGGGAATACTGCCTGTAGGCGCTGTTGATCCTGGACTGGCAGATGAATGTGAATATCATAGCCGGTATCAGGATGAACCATGAATAATCGTAGTAATAATACATAATCAGACCTCCTCTGAGCCGAATCTGTCTCCTATGGAGAGCTTGTGCCCTCTCATGAAGTCTCCCGCGCTCATTCTCTTCTTGCCCTGGAGCTGCTGCTCGATGACTCTCAGCCTGCCGCTCCCGCAATTTACAGTGAAGCTTGTCTTGTCCATAGCGCACACAGTCCCCGGCTCTCCGTCCGGTCTCTCATCCATGAGCGCTTCGGCTTTATAGAATTTGACCTGCTGTCCGTCCAGATAGGAATAACATGCAGGCCATTCCTTATATGCTCTTATCTTGCGTTCTATCACCTCGGCCGGCTCGTTGAAGTCGGTGAAGCCGTCGGTCTTTTTGATCAGACCGGAGTATGTGGCTTCGTCATCGTCCTGTGCCTCGTAGACCGCAGTGCCATCCTCTATCGTCGGGATGGTCTCAGCGAGCAGCTTTGCTCCCGCCTCCGCAAGTATCTCCGTGACCTCCGTGATGTCCTTTCCGCGTATGTCGCAGCTGACCTTGCTTATCATGTCTCCGGTATCGAGTCCCTCGGCCATCTTCATGATCGTGACTCCGGATTCGTCCATGCCCTCGAGTATGGCCGCGTGCATCGGCGATGCTCCCCTCAGCTTCGGAAGCAATGAGCCGTGTACGTTGATGCATCCGAGCCTCGGGATATCAAGGACCGATTTAGGCAGGATCTGTCCGAAGGCAGCCACCACTATCATGTCCGGAGCTATCTCCGCAAGTCTTTTGATGAGCTTCTCATCCTTTCTGATCCTGACAGGCTGAGCTGTCTCGATGCCGTTATCTATCGCCAGCTGCTTCACCTCCGAGAGGATCAGCTTGTTGCGGTTGCCCTTCCTGTCGGGCTGGGTCACTACGAGGGGGATCTCATAGCCCTCATCTATCAATTTCTGAAACGAGCGCGCCGCGAATGCGGGCGTTCCCATAAATACTATCCTCATGCTCTGTTCTTTACTTCTGCTTCTCTTCTCTGCGCTTGTCTTCCCAGACTTCGATGCTGTCTACTTCCTCATCCTCGCCGCGGAGTTCTTTGAGCTTTTCATATCTCTCGGAGTACTCCTCGTTGGACATCATTTCATTGGCTATGTCGGCATACAGTACGCCTTCAAGGTGGTCGTACTCGTGACAGAACACCGTAGCCTCGAAGCCTTCGAATTCGTATTCGTGTTCAACGCCGTCGAGATCCTGAGCCTTGATCCTGATCTTCATCGGTCTGTCGACAAGTCCCAGGTATCCCGGCACTGACAGGCAGCCTTCCGAGGATTTCTGCGTACCCTCGGTATATGTGATCTCAGGGTTTATCATGAAGTATATCTTTTCCCTGAGCGCCTCATCGTCTGACTCGACATGCGGCATTGCAATGAAGAATCTCTTCATGATGCCGATCTGAGGAGCTGCGATGCCGACTCCTTCGGCTTCCTTCATGGTCTCGACCATGTCCATGCATGCTTCTTTGATGCGCGGAGTGATCTCCTTTACCGCCTTGCATTTCTTTGCGAGTATCTCATCGCCTCTTACAGTGATAGTTCTAAGTGCCATTTTCTTCCTTCTCTAAAATGATTTTTCTGTTTCTGCTGATATTATGTGCCAGTAGAGTACGGCTCCCGCAGAGCCTCTCCTGTCGCATAATATCAGCAGCTTCGGTTCCATTTACATTATGGACATGGAGAACGAACCCATGTCCGGTCTATATATAATCAGTGATCACAACGCTCCGATTCGCTGGGTTCCCTCGCCGGGAATGCCATGTCGCATTGTGATCCTGACCACTTACAATTCCTATACGGTTCCGTACGGATTCACGTCTATCTCTATGAATGCAGGGGCTCTGTTCTCGATCATCTTATCACGAAACTTCATGTATTCGTTCACATAACCTGCGCGGCTCCCCTGCGGAGCCTTTATCAGGAACACCGCTCTCGAACGTCCGTCATTCCTGCGTTCATCGAGCCGCGGTTTCATTATCACGGCTTTGTCCGGCGCCGATCTGAGTTCTCTGAGCCTGCTGCAGAATGCCGATGCATATGCCATCGCTTCATCGTCAGTATCCGCACTGAATGCTATGGAGATTATATCAGAGTACGGAGGATAATTCATAATACTTCTGTGAAGCAGTTCTGACTCGTAGAATTCCTCGTAATCTCCCGAAGCCGCCTCCCTGATCACGTCACTGTCGGGTTCATATGTCTGGATCAGCACCTTGCTGCGTCCGCCTGTCCTGCCGGCCCTGCCGGCTACCTGGGTTATCAGCTGGAACGTCCTCTCTGACGACCTGTAGTCCGGGATATTGAGGCTGACATCTGCATTTATTACACCGACAAGTCCTACGTTCCTGAAGTCAAGTCCCTTGGCGAGTATCTGTGTCCCCACCAGTATATCCGTCTTTCCTTTCTGGAAGTCCTTTATTAGCCTTGAAGGATCTGCTGACTGCGCCGTATCGATGTCGAAGCGCGCGACTCCGGCTTCCGGCCATATCCGCTTCACCTCTTCCTCTACCTTTTCCGTACCGGCCCCGACGTATTTGATGAACTTGCTTCCGCAGTCCGGGCATACGGCCGGCAGAGGAAATTTCCTGCCGCAGTAATGGCAGACAGCCGCATTCGATTTCTTATGATAGGTCAGCGTGATGCCGCAGTCAGGACATGTCATCCTGAATCCGCAGTCAGGACAGAGTATCTGTGTCGAGAAGCCTCTCCTGTTGAGGAAGAGTATCACCTGTTCCTTCCTCGCCATAGCCGCGTCGATCTGCCGGGCGAGCTCCCTTGAGAGCACGCTCGTATTGCCTTCCCTGATTTCCTTTCTCATATCCACGATCTCAAGCTCAGGCATTTCGCTCTCACCGATGCGGTCGTTCATCTCGATCAGCTCATAAAGACCTGTCTTCGCCCTGAAATACGATACTATACCCGGCGTAGCGCTGCCGAGCACCAGCGTCGCTCCTGAGATCAGGGCTCTCTTATATGCCACATCGACCGTATCATACTTCGGAGTATGGTCTGATTTATACGTGGATTCGTGTTCCTCGTCAATAACGATAACACCTATATTGTCTAGTGGTGCGAAGACCGAAGTCCTCGGTCCCACAACTATCTTAGCTTCGCCGTTCCTGATCCTCAGCCATTCGGATAAGCGCTCTGAGGTCCTGAGCCTGCTGTGCAGCGTGGCTACTGCATCGCTGCCGAACCTGGCTCTGAATCTCTCTGCGACCTGATCCGACAGGGCTATCTCGGGCAGCAGCACTATGGCCGTCCTTCCCGTTTCAAGCGCCTTTGCGACAGCCTGCATGTAGACTTCCGTCTTACCGCTGTTGGTCACTCCCTTTATCAGGAATGCCTTGTGGCTCCTCTGCTCTATCGATACGCATATCCTGTCTGCAGCAGCCTTCTGATCATCACTGAGCTCGTATTCCGGTCCGGAAGCATCAACAGCCTTCTGTTTCCTCTCCTTTGGTCTCTTGCCATCGATGCCGAACATCTTGAGGCCGTCAATGTACCTGACTCCGTAACGCTTCCTCATCCACACGGCAGTATCGACCATCTCGGCGTTGAGCGAACGTGCCTCGTCGACAGAGCTGATCTCCTTTATCTTAGACACATCGAGATCCGGTGTCACTCCCGTCCTGACACAGTAGGCGTCTGCCCCCTTTTTGCGTCCCGCAAAAGGCACGGTCAGCCTCGCACCTACCGCCACATCATCGCCGGCGCTGTAGGTAAAGAGGCTGTCCGTATAAATACTTTTATTATCTATGACTGCATCGATATACTGCATCAGAGTAAGAATATGTTATGCTTTGCGCACTCCTCATACATCTCTTCAGGCCAGACGGATACCTGTACCTCTCCTATATGAGCTTTCTTGAGGAAGTACATGCACAGTCTGCTCTGTCCGATACCTCCTCCGATAGTCAGAGGAAGCCTGTCGTTTATTATATCCTGATGGAACTTCATCTCCATGCGGTCCTGCTTGCCGTCGATCTCGAGCTGGCGCTTCATGGACTCCGCATCGACTCTGATTCCCATCGAGCTGATCTCGAAGGCATCCTCGAGTACAGGATTCCAGAGAATGATATCTCCGTTGAGCTCCCAATCGTCGTAGTCAGG
>JAZUNV010000076.1:0-3011 GCA_045604305.1 Anaerovoracaceae bacterium
TGCACATCTCCGCCATCTCTACGGATGTGCACAGTGCGGCCCGGATGCCCGGCACTTTGTTGCAGGCGATGCTGATACCGATGCCCGAGCCGCACACGGCGCTGCCGCGCTCGGCATCGCCGGACGCCACCATGCGTCCCACCGCGTGCCCGTACTTCGGATAGTCCACCGACTCAGTCGAGTCGCAGCCGACATCGATGACCTCATGGCCCTCCTTTGTCAGCTTCTCCTTGATCGCTTCCTTCAGTTCATATGCTGCGTGATCACAGCCCACTGCGATTTTCATTACTGTATACTCCTGTTGCTATGTCTTTATCTTGCAATTATTCCGGCGAAGAGAATTCGATGCAGTACGAGGATGGTGCCGATCGAGCGCACGGAGCGTACCGGGGAGTACGTGAGTCCGTGAGAGCGGCATCAGACGAAGTAATGCGCGAATTGTCGAGCCATCACTTGGTGCCGAAGATCCTGTCCCCCGCATCTCCGAGTCCCGGTACGATGTACGCGTGGTCGTTGAGCTTCTCATCCTTGGCCGCGATATAGATATCAACGTCAGGGTGCTTCGATGTCAGGGCCTCGATACCTTCCGGAGCAGCGATCAGGAACATCAGGCTGATCTCCTTGGCGCCCTTCGACTTAACGAAGTCCACAGCCGCGACAGCACTTCCGCCTGTAGCCAGCATCGGATCTACGATGATGACCTTCCTCTTATCGATATCCTCAGGCAGCTTGCAGTAGTACTCTACCGGCTCATGAGTCTCAGGATCTCTATAGAGTCCGACGTGTCCCACCTTGGCGCTCGGGATGATCTCGAGCATGCCGTCAACGAATCCGAGACCTGCTCTCAGGATAGGGATGATGGCGAGCTTCTTGCCGGCCAGGATCTTTACTCTCGCCGGGCAGATCGGAGTCTCGATATCCACCTCTTTAGTCGGAAGGTCTCTGGTGACCTCGTATGTCATCAGCATCGCGACCTCGCGCGCCAGATTTCTGAAATCCCTGCTGCTAGTGCTCTTATCTCTCATCAGCGATACTTTATGCTGGATCAGCGGATGATCGAATACAATAATCTTTCCCATTACGTACCTCCGTTAAGTGTAATTTTGTTGCGATAATTATAACTATTTTATTCTACGTCGTAGCCGGCGCTCTTGAGCATGCGGTTCATGACGCCAAAGCCCCTGCCCTTCTGTTCAAGTGATCTGATGAGGATAAGGTCGTAGCCCTGCCTGTCGAGTTCTCTCAGGTCGGCGAAGAATTTGTGGGCTGCGCGGTTCGGATCATCACCGTAGTCTATGATGGCCGTCCTCTTGCCCTGCTTCATGGCTTCGAGTCCGAGTTCTCTGGCCCTGGTCCTGAATCTCTCCTCACTTCCTTCTATCAGTATGACCCGGGCATCAGGTGAGTAGTGCTTGTACTTCATGCCCGGTGAGCGCGGTCTGAATACAGTATCCGCTACGCCTTCATCCGGATCGGCTATCTCAGCAGGAACTTCGAGAAGAGTCTCGTCGTATACTACCTCCTTGCCCAGGATGTCCGAGATGTATTCTTTGCTGAGTATGCCCGGCCTCAGTATGACCGGCACCTCGCCCGTCATGTCCAGCACCGTGGACTCGATCCCGACATCACACTGCTCTCCCATGATGACTGCGTCTATGCGCCCGTCCATGTCCTCGAGCACGTCCTCCGCCGTAGTCGGGCTCGGCTTGCCTGACCTGTTGGCACTCGGTGCCGCGATCGGCCTTTCGCTCTCCGTGATCAGCGTGCGTGCCGTCCCGTTGGAAGGCATCCTGACCGCTACCGTATCCAGACCTCCCGTGGTGACATCCGGCACCTTGTCGGACTTAGGGAAGACCATGGTCAGCGGTCCCGGCCAGAGCTCCCCTATGAGCCTGCGTGCATCAGCGCTCAGTGAGCCCGTCCCTCCTTTGACCAGCTCGTCCAGAGCCGCCACGTAGGAGATGTGGACTATCATCGGATTGTCCGAAGGCCTGCCTTTTGCCCTATATACAGAACGAACGGCCTCCGCATTGAGTGCATCCGCCCCAAGCCCGTAGACCGTTTCTGTAGGAAAAGCGACAAGACCGCCGCTGCGAATGATCTCACCGGCCTGTCTGATATCGCTTTTGTTTGTCGATAATTTTAATGTTCTCACAATGTTAGGGTCCCCGATCGCCCTTCGCTATTGTATCATATTTGCGCCCATATAATCCTATAAAGTATAAAGCGCAGTTATTTTCGTTCGTGGCGCGAAAGCAAGCACTCGAGGAGCGGAGCATACTGAGTATGTGAGCACCGCAGAAGTGCGCAGCTGACAAAGCCACGGACGAAAAGGACGAGCTTTATCCGAAATCCTTCATCTTGGCAGCCTGATCCGCCGTAATGAGTCCGTCGATAGCCTCATCGATATCTCCGTCGAGGAACTGCTCGAGCTTGTAAAGAGTCAGGTTTATCCTGTGGTCAGTCATCCTGCCCTGCGGGAAGTTGTATGTACGTATCCTCTCCGAGCGGTCGCCGGATCCCACCTGACTCCTTCTGTCCGCCGAGATCTTGTCGTTCTGCTCCTGAAGCATCTTATCGTAAAGTCTGGCCTTGAGAACCCTCATAGCCTTCTCTCTGTTCTGGATCTGGGACTTCTCGTCCTGGCAGGTGACCACGATGCCGGTCGGCAGGTGGGTCATTCGAACTGCGGAGTCAGTCGTGTTGACGCACTGTCCGCCGTTGCCGGAAGCCCTGTATAGAAGTACTCCGTGGATTCCAAGTATTGAACCACCAATCATAAAACCAAGACGATATATTCTTAAAGCAGATGTGAATTCTGGCTCTATAAATATCAATGATGAAATAGCAGTTATTGCAATGACAATTATCATTATTGGAGATACGATACCCGCATTAACGGCGGCTTCACCTAAAATAAGAGCACCAACAATAGAGATGGCTGAACTAGCGAAACTAGGTATTTTTAGATCGCTTTCTCTTAATATTTCAAATGCGACAGTCATAAGCAA